>NZ_JBDGHY010000010.1:0-87671 GCF_039615155.1 Sphingomonas epibiotica
GGTCTGAGCGTTATCTTCCGCGGGCTCCCGTCACTGCAGCGCCTCCGTCCAATCACTTCAGCCTGGAGCCACCGTCAGCATGCTCCTGTCGGGAAGGCTCTCAAGAAGGTCCGCTTCGGCTCGGTTCGGACCGCTTACGACGCTATTCACGCCTGCAACGCCGGTCCGAGCTTCCCGCATGCCTGCCCTGCCGCGCTGGTTCACGCAGCCCGCTCCTGCAAGCCGCAGGAGGTGCAGGCCGGGAGGTCGGCCATGAGCTCCAAACATTGATTGCGGTCTGATCGAGGAAGGACCGACGGAACAGAACGAAACGACGAGATTAGAATCCCTCACCGTGCCTGAACGAGGCACGGCAGGACGAGGACGAACCTGATGAACGAGAACAACCTGAAGAAGCTGGTCGCGCAAGGATTGTCCGCGATGCAGGCCGGCAGCGACGTCGCCGCCAAGGCGACCGACGAGATCAACAACGACGCGCGCCACCCGGCGCTGCGATCCGCGCTCGAAGAGGGCAACCGGACTTCCCGCCAATGGGCGGACCGCATCCGTCGCGCCGCCGAGCAGGCGGGCCCGGCCGATCAGCAGGACAACCCTGTGCTCGAAGCGCATTACGAGGTGAGCCGCAGGATCCGCGAAGCGGCACCGGACGATGCCTCACGCGACCTCGGCATCATCGCCAGCGGGCAGCTCGCGCTTCATTACTGGATCGCTTCGTTCGGGACCATGGCCAATTACTGCCGGCAGACCGGCATGGACGATGCGGCGCGCGACATGAAGGCGTGCGCGGACGAGGCCAAGCAGGCCGACGAAAAGCACAGCCAGCTCGCCGAGCAGTTGCTGTCTGAAGGCTGAACCGGTGCCGGCCCGCCTTGCTACCGACGACTGGCCAACCGGCATGATCTTACAACAGGAGATAATTGGTGCTTGAGCAACGAAAGCTGGGCGACGGGCTGCGCGTATCTGCGCTGGGCCTCGGTTGCATGGGCATGTCCGAATTCTATGGGCAGGCCGACGAAGCCGAGGCGGTCGCGACCATTCAGCGCGCGATCGATCTCGGCGTGACGTTTCTGGACACCGCCGACATGTACGGGGTAGGCCGTAACGAGGAGTTGGTCGGGCGTGCGATCCGCGATCGCCGCGACGCGGTGGTTCTCGCCACCAAGTTCGGCAACGTTCGCGGCGAGGACGGCACCTTCAAGGGCGTGTGCGGGCGCCCGGATTACGTCCGCTCCGCCTGCGAGGCGAGCCTGCGACGGCTCGGCGTCGAGACGATCGACCTCTACTATCAGCACCGCGTCGACCCCGACACGCCGATCGAGGACACGGTGGGCGCGATGGCCGGGCTGGTCCGCGAGGGCAAGGTGCGCCACCTCGGCCTCTCCGAAGCGGCGCCCGCCACGGTCAGGCGCGCGCACGCCGTGCATCCGATCGCGGCGCTGCAGACCGAATATTCGCTGTGGAGCCGCGATCCCGAGGGCGAGATCCTCGACACGATGCGCGAGCTCGGCATCGGCTTCGTGCCGTACAGCCCGCTCGGCCGCGGTTTCCTGACCGGCGCGATCCGGCGGGTGGAGGATCTCGCGCCTGACGACTATCGCCGGCACAGCCCCCGCTTCCAGGGCGAGAACTTCCAGCGCAATCTCGATCTCGTCGCGGCGGTCGAGGCGATGTCGCGGGAGAAGGGCTGCACCCCTTCCCAGCTGGCGCTCGCCTGGGTGCTGGCGCAGGGCGAAGACATCGTGCCGATCCCGGGCACCAAGCGCCGCGGCTACCTGGAGGAGAATGTCGGCGCGCTCGACGTGACGCTCACCCGAGGCGAACTGGAGCGGCTCGACCGCGCGGCGCCGAAGGGGGCAACGGCGGGCGAGCGCTACGCCGCGCCGCAGATGCAGGCGCTGAACCGATGAGCGGGAGCGACGGACACGGCCTTGCCGGCCGCGTCGCGATCGTGACGGGCGGCGGTCGCGGGCTGGGCCGCGCGATGACGCTCGGGCTGGCGCAGGCCGGCGTGCGGGTCGTCGCCACCGCCGCGCGCGAACTCGCCGAGGTCGAAGCGGTCGCACGGGAGGCAGAGCGGGCATGCGGCGACGATCGGGTGCGGCCGCTGCTCGCCGACGTGACGCGGGCGGAGGATTGTGCCGCAGTCGTGCGCGCGGCGCTCGTGCGCTTCGGCCGGCTCGACATCCTGGTCAACAATGCCGGGCGCGGCATGAAGTATGTGAGCGACACCTTCCTGACAGAACCGACCCGGTTTTGGGAGGTCGCCCCCGACACTTGGCGCATGGTGACCGACACCAACGTCAACGGCCCGTTCCTGATGGCGCGCGCCGCCGTCCCCGCCATGCTGGAGGCGGGATGGGGCCGAATCGTCAACATCTCGATGAACCGCGAGACGATGCGACGGCGCGGCTTCTCGCCCTACGGCCCGTCCAAGGCGGCGCTGGAATCGGAGACCGCGATCTGGGCGCAGGACCTTGCGGACAGCGGCATCACGGTGAACGCGCTCCTGCCGGGGGGCGCGACGCTGACCGGCATGATTCCCGAAGGACTGCCGGATAGTGCACGCGACGGACTGCTGTCGCCCGAGATCGTGGTGCCGCCCTTGCTCTGGCTCTGCTCTGACGCTGCCGCGGCGGTGACGGGTAAGCGCCTGGATGCCCGGCGGTGGATGGGAGAGCAGCCCGGAAGTCAGCGCACAAATGACACGCTGGAGGATGTAGGCTGTTAGGGCAGACCACAGGACATATCCGCTCGGCCAGCCGTGGTCTCTTCGTCCTTTTGTGCGATATCCCTAGCGACAGGTCTTCTGCTAACCGAGACGGTAAAGGACCTGAAATTGGCCGCACGAAGCCGGGATCAAGAGATCCCGGCCCACTCAGCCTACCAAACAGCGGTCGGCCGCACGCTTCGTCCGCCAGCTTTGCAGCAGCTCGATCTGTCTCTCGTGCACCTCGTCGATAACTGGTGGCTCGGCCTGACAGGTTGCACCGGCCGCCACGACCTGAGATTCCGTTTTGTATCCCTTATCGCTGTTCATGTGATCTAGGAGTGCGCGCAGCATCTGCCGCCCTCTTACCACGCGGCTCTTGATTGTGCCGACGGGAACCTGCTCGATAGTGGCTGTCTCCTCATAGCTCAATCCCTCGATCCCGATGAAATTGATGCACCGCTGCTGCTCAGGCGTCAGGCGCGGCCATAGACGGCGAACATCGCTCAGCGTCACAACGGATTCCTGGTTCGACGCCACCGGAATGTCGGCGAGTTCGGCGGTCTCGCTAACTTGTACCGTGCCTCGACGGCGTACCTGCGAAAGAAATGAGTTGCGAAGGATCCGGAAGGTCCACGCCTTCATATTTGTACCGGCTTCGAAGGATGCGCGGCTGCTCCAGGCTTTCAGCACGGTTTCCTGAACAAGGTCCTGTGCAGTATCGGGATTCCTGGCCAGCGATCGCGCATAGCGCGCCAGACTAGGCATAAGCGCGCTGAGCTCGGCACCGAAGTCCGACCAGCCCTCAGATGGCAGATGCGGCTCGTCAACCGTTTGTTCGGACACGCGGAACCCCTCGCTCAATCGAACCGGTCAGCTGCTTTGGTACCAACCGGTTTACTTTCGGAAAACGCCAAGCCGATTGGTTCGTTCCGCTCGTCGGAGATGAAATATCAGTAGCGAAACAATCGCGCGCGACTGGGTACATGAAAGGCTGACAACAAGAGGTCAGCGCCGCTGCCTGTTCGCGTACCAAGCGCAGCCGGCAAGGAGTATCGCAGAAGCCATCAGGATTGCTCCAACAACATCATGGTCGTGCTGGAGGATCGCGCCGGCGACCAGCAGGCCGGCGGACAGGACGTTGGGATCTGCGCCCCGGGGCAATGCCGGTGGTGAGGAGACGGCACCTTTCTGCAACTCGATCGGCAGCGCACCCGACCGCGCAACCCGCTCGGCGAAGGCCACCAGCTCGGGCGAGGCGGCGGCCAGACGGCCAAGGCTCGTCGCCAGCCGGCGTCCGCCACGCTTGAGGCCGGCCGGGCCGATCCGCTCCCGCAGCAGTTCGCGCGCGATCGGTGCGGCGCGCGCGGTGATGTCAAAGCCGGGATCGAGCCGTCGCACGAACCCTTCGGCGATCAGCAAGGTGCGCAGCAGCAGGGCGAGGTCCGGCGGCAGCGCCAGACGATAGGTTCGAAGCAGCGCGAACACGCGGCCGAAGATGTCGGCGAGCTCGATCTGCTGGAGTACCGCCCCGCGGAACTGGCCGATCAGCGCGTCGAGGTCGCGGGTCAGCGCCTGGCGATCGACATCGGTCTCGCCCGACCATTGCAGCAGTACGTCCGTCACCGATCGTGTGTCCTCACCCGCGATGGCAAGGACGAGCGTGACAACCTCGTTCCGCCGGGCGGGACTGAGCACGCCGACCGCCCCGAAGTCGATGAACGCCAGCGACCCGTCGGCCAGAACAAAGACGTTGCCGGGATGGGGGTCCGCGTGGAACCGACCGTTGAAGATGATCATCCGCAGCACCGCATCGGCATATCTGCCGGCGACGTCAGCACCGCCCTCACCCGCCACGTCAAGAACCTCGCGGACGGGCATGCCGTCAAGCCGCTCCTGCACGTTGATCCGGCGGCCGACCTGATCCCAGTAGAAGGCCGGCGTCCGGACGCCGAGCGGCTGCAGGAACGCGCCGATGCTCTCGCAGGCTGCCGCTTCTGCGCTGAGGTCCATTTCCTGCGACAAGCTCTCCGCGAAAAACCGCAGCAGTTCGTCGGGCTTGAGGCGGCGGATCTCCGGTGAGTGCCGGGCCGCGAGCCGCGCGATGCGGCGGAGCAGCCGTAGGTCGGCATCGACGCGTTCCGCGATCCCCGGCCGGCGTACCTTGACCACGACCTCGGTTCCGTCGCGCAAGGTTGCAGCATGAACCTGCGCAATCGACGCCGCCGCGATCGGCTCGCGGTTGAAGTTCGCGAACACATCAGCGATCGGGGAGCCGAGCGCGGCCAGGATCGTCGGCTCCAGCGCCTCGAACGGCAGCGGGGTCACGCGATCCTGCAGCGTCGACAGCGCCCGCACCCATTCCGGCCCGAGCAGGTCCTCGCGGGTGGCTAGCACTTGCCCCAGCTTGACTGCGACAGGTCCAAGGTCCCGCAGCAGCGCGACGACCCGCTCGGGCGTACCGACGTCCGCTGGCTGCTCCGAGCGACCGGGCAGCAGGCCCAGGCGCGAGGCGAGCCCGTTCAGCCCATGGCGCCCCATGATCTGCATGAGCTCGGCCAGCCGCGTGCGCTCACCGATCTGAGGCTCCTCGTCGGTGGTGGACATCAGTCGCTGCAACCATCCGCCTCGCGCGGACGGCAGCCATTGAGGAACAGGT
Source organism: Sphingomonas epibiotica (assembly GCF_039615155.1). Classification (NCBI taxonomy): domain Bacteria; kingdom Pseudomonadati; phylum Pseudomonadota; class Alphaproteobacteria; order Sphingomonadales; family Sphingomonadaceae; genus Sphingomonas; species Sphingomonas epibiotica. The sequence goes on from NZ_JBDGHY010000010.1 coordinate 5,367, forward strand.
CGATACCGCGCGAGATACGATCGCGTGCGGCATCGTCGTACGCGGGAGGAGAAAGCCCGAGCGCTGCACGGCGCATGGGTGCGACCACTACGAGGGTGACGAACTGCTCGGCAGCGAACACCGGGTCTGCCAGCGATAGCTCACCCTTTGCATCGGCATGGGCGAGGATCGACGCTACCCATTGGACGGCCCGCTGGTAACCGAAGTCGTGGATGTTCGCCGCAAGCGCTGGAAAGCGCACGGCTTGCGCGATGACGACGCGTTCCATGGAGGTGATCCGCGGCGTCAGCAGCCACTCGAGCAGGCGATCGGCGATTACGCGAAGCCGCTTTCGGATGTCGGGTTCGTCGCTGCCGGAAGGTTCGAGCGCGCGCAGCTGCGTATCGATCTCGTCGAGGATCACCGCCTCGAACACGCGCGCCTTGCTGCCGAAGCGGGCGTACAGGGTCCGCTTCGAGATGCGGGCCTGCTCGGCGATCATGTCGGCACTGGCGCCCTCGAAGCCGTGTTCGAAGAACAGCTCGCGAGCGCTTTTTAGGATGTGCGAGGTAAGGCGGAGCGCGTCCTCGGTGGTCGGTCTGCCCATTTTCCTGGGGCGCCGGCTCTTCTTTTCGTCATCGCTCAATCTCGTTCTCCTGGATCGAGAGTAGCGCGATCCGGACCGGTTGACGAGAAATCACGCCGAGAAGGTCGGTTGCTCGCCTGCCAGCTCGATCTCAGCCAAAGGCTGTTCTTTTGTATCGCCGTCGCTCAATCCTGTGACGTTGGCTTGTAGATGGGAAGGGACGGAGCCCCCACGCCCAGTCCCTCCTGATCGATGCGAACGGCCGCATCCCTGACAGCACCGACCTTGTTCCTCGCTGAACGAACCGTTTCACGCAGTTGGGCCTGTTTGGCGGCCGTGCCGCGTATCGTGGGTCGAATAGCCTCTAGCCGAGCCGTGAATCGATCGGCACCGTCTCGGGCTTTCAACAATGTTCGGTTCGCTCTCGCGAGGACGGTCGCGCGGCGTTCGTCCGCTGCCGCTCTCAGCTGTTGGGCGCTGTCGCCGGATCGCTGCAAGGCGTCTCCCACGGCAATCACGCGGCCGCGCGCACCGGTGAGAGCATCGGACGCTGCTCCGGCTTTGTCAGCCCAACCAGCGGAACTCTCCGCGAGCGCCGCCAGCCGATCGCTGGCCCGCTGCTGCTGAGCGGCGTCGAGGTTGCGCGAGACAGAGTCCACGGTGCGGCTGATCTTCTCGACCAGTGCGACGGGGTCCCCTCCGCCGCCAAGGAGCCCGCCTTCCTTGGTGGGGATGACGGGAAGCTCCCCGTCGTTCGCCGCAACGATCGGGGGCGCGCCAGAGGTTGCACCGTCGAGGCTGATGTTCGCGGTGCCGGCCAGTGCCGATCTTGCGATCGACGCTTTCACGCCTGCGACGATGGGGATCCGCGGTTCAAGGCTGACGGTGACGAGAACCGCTGACGGGTCCTGCTTGTCGAGCCGTATCGACGTGACATGACCGGCCGGCACGCCCGAGAAGGTCACCGACGATCCATTTTGGAGACCGGCAACGCTTCCGGTGAAGCGGATCATGTAGGGATTGCCGTCTCCATCGCGTGCATCGAACAGCCACAGGGTGAAGATCAGGAGCGTACCCAGCAGAACGCCTGTAACCGAGAGCACCAGAAATTTATTCGACCGCGTTTCCATGCGAGACCATAACCATTAGGAAGCCGGACCAGATTTGTAAACCGTACCGTTTCCAAGGTTGCAAGGCCTGATCAGGACGAGGATGGAATCGTGGCTGGAGACTGGAGCCTGCAACCAGGCGACATACCGTGGGGCAACAGGCTTGGCCTGGAGTTGGTTTCGATCGGCGATGGCCTCAGCTCGCTACGTGTCGGTTGGCGTGAGGAGCTGGCCGACGAGGACGAGACTTTAGCAACGGGCGTGTTGACGAGCCTTATCGATCAGGCCTGCGGCGTTGCCGTAATGTCCCGACTGGGAAGGCGATTGGCAATCTCGACCCTCAACCTGAAGGTGGACCATGTGCGGTCCCCCGAGGCGAGATGCTCCGCGACAGCGTGGGCGCATTGTTACGACGCTACCGAGCGCCGTGCGTTCGTACGGACCGAAGTCTGGGATACCGATCCTTCTCACCTGATCGCGACTGCCCAAGGCGTCTTTTCGATCAATCGGGCTGTCGGGCCATGACCGGCTTCGCGCAGCTGCTAGGCTCCATGATTTCAGAGAGCGGTGACGCCTTTGTTTTGACGCCAGTGGAATACATGATCGGCAACCCTCTCCTTCCCGCCTTGCATGGCGGAGCTGTGGCATCCTTTCTCGAAGTGGCAGCGAAGCGTGCCCTTGCACGCAAACTTCCCCCCGGGCACTTCCCGAAGCTCATCAGCGTGAACCTCCAGTTCCTTGCCTCTGCTCGGCTGGATGCACTTGTCACGACGCCGAAGGTCAGGCGTGTCGGACGTCGGATCGCAGTCGTTCACGCCGAAGCATTCCGCCGCGAAGATCCAGCGGCTGTTTGTTTCGCGCAGCTTGAGTTTGCTGTGCACGAGCCCATCAGAGTGGGTGGCAATGCCGATCGCCACATACTATGATACGGTCCGGTTTACATACGATAGCGTTGCTGAGTGGCTGACGAGCATGCTGAAGATCGAGGCGGCGATGCGCCGCATGACGACCGGAATGCGCATTCCCAGCCAGAAGCTAGGTCGAAGGACGGTGTCGAGGAGAACGACGGCGTAAGAAGCCCTCGCTTCTCGCGCGCTATCCGATCATCCGCTACGTCCTCATCGCCGCGCTCGTTGCGGGCATCGTCGCGGCGGTCGTCTGGTACATGAACTACCGCGCGAGCGGCCAATACCTGCAGTCGACCAACAACGCCTATGTGCGCGCGGACTTCGTGACGGTCTCTCCGAAGGTTGGCGGCTATGTCGAGCGTGTGCTCGTCGCTGACAACCAGCCTGTCCGCCGCGGCCAGCTGCTCGCCGTGCTCGATCCCCGCGACTACCGCGCCAACGTCGAACAGGCGCAAGCCCAGATCGCCGCGGCCGGCGCCAACATCACGACCGCGCGCCGGACGCTTGACGAGCAGCAGGCCACTGTCGCTCAGGCCGCCGCCCAGGTTGCGAGCGCCGAGGCTGCCGCGGCAGCGGCAGAAAACGAGGTAAGACGTTACGAACCGCTCACTCGGACAGGGGCGGAATCGCGTGAGCGCCTCGCAAACCTGGTCCTTCAGCGTGATCGAGCCGCCGCAGAGCTGCGCGCGCAGCGCGCCGCCTACCTCGCCGCCCGTCGCAGTGTCGCCACACAAGCGGCTCGCATCGGCCAGGCGGAGGCGGAGCGCGACACCGCGCAGGCGCAGCTTGCGCGCGCCTCGACCGACCTCGGCGCCGTCGAGATCCGCAGCAGCATCGACGGCGTTGTTGCCGACAAGGCGGTCCGGGCCGGGCAATATGTCCAGCCGGCGACCCGGCTGATGTCGGTGGTGCCGGTCGATCAACTCTACATCGAGGCCAATTTCAAGGAGACCCAGGTCGCGCTGATGCGCGTCGGGCAACCCGTGACCGTCAAGGTGGATGCACTGGACGGCGCCGAACTGCGCGGCCGGGTTGCGAGCTTCTCGCCAGGCACGGGCGCGCAGTTCTCGCTCATCCCGCCCGAGAACGCGACCGGGAACTTTACCAAGATCGTTCAGCGAGTGCCCGTGCGCATCAGCATTGAAGCGGGACCGGAGGCGCGCCGGGTGCTGCGTCCCGGCCTGTCGGTCGAGGTTACGGTCGACACGATCAGCGCAAAGGGAAGTCGTGACCGGATCGAGCAGGAAACCGAGCGGCTGAAGCGCGGCGAGACGCAGGGCGCGCGCTGATGGCGGCCGAACGCGCCGGCCTGCGCGACTGGCTCGCCGTCGCCGCGGGCACGATCGGGTCGTTCATGGCGCTGCTCGACATCTCGATCGTCAATGCGGCCTTGCCCACCATCCAGGGCGAGATCGGCGCGAGCGGAACGGAGGGCACCTGGGTCGCGACCTCCTATCTAGTGGCGGAGATCGTCATGATCCCGCTCAGCCCCTTTCTCGTGCGCCTGTTCGGCCTGCGCAACTTCCTTCTGGGTGCGGCGGTCAGCTTCACCGGTTTCTCGATCGTGTGCGGGATTTCGACGACGTTGCCGATGATGATCGCCGGGCGTGTAGGGCAAGGCTTCACCGGCGGTGCGCTGATCCCGACCGCGATGACCATCATCGCGACACGGCTGCCGCCATCGCAGCAGCCGATCGGCACCGCCGCGTTCGGCGGCACCGCGATCCTCGGTCCGGTGCTCGGGCCGATCATCGGCGGCTGGCTCACCGATAATTACAGCTGGCACTACGCCTTCTTCCTGAACGTGCCGGTCTGTGCCGGGCTCGTCCTGCTCCTGCTGTTCGGGCTCAAGCATGAGCGTCTGCGGCTCGACCAGCTGCGCCATGCCGACTGGTTCGGGATCGCAGGGCTCGCAATCGGCTTGGGTGCGCTCACCGTCATGCTCGAGGAGGGGCAGCGCGAGATGCGGTTCGAATCCGCCATGATCGTGAAACTCGCGATCGCCACGGTCTTCGGCTTCGCGCTCATCACGATCGGACAGGTCCGCTCCGCGCATCCGGTGCTCAAGCTGTCGCTGATCTTCAGCCGCTCCTTCGGCAGCGTTTTCGTCCTCAGCCTCATCATCGGCGTCGTGCTCTACGGGGTGACCTTCCTCATCCCCCAGTTTCTCTCGTCGATGGCGGATTACAGCGCGCTGCAATCGGGCAAGGTGGTCTTCGTCTCCGGCATCCCCGCCCTGATGCTGATGCCGTTTCTGCCGCTCGCGTTCAAATATCTCGACGTTCGCCTGGCGGTCTTTGCCGGCATGACGCTGATCGGCGTCAGTTGCGCCATGGACTGGCACCTGACCGCGCAGTCGGCCGGGGGCGACCTGACGGATTCACAGCTCGTCCGTGGCTTCGGGCAGATCTTCGCCATGATGTTCCTCAACCAGGCCGCGATCAGCGCTGTGGCACCCGAGGATGCCGGCGATGCGTCCGCGCTGTTCAACGCGGGGCGCAACCTCGGCGGATCGATCGGCCTCGCCCTGATGGCGACCCTCCAGGACCGGCAGACTTTCCTCCATTTCAACCGGCTGGGTGAGACGGTGTCGGCCAATGCGGCCACCACGCAGGAATGGTTCGCTAAAGCCATGGTCATGCCGTCCGGCGAAGCCGGCGCGTATCGGCAGCTCGCCGGTCAACTTCTCGAACAGGCTACCGTCATGGCCTATAACGACCTGTTTTTTGCGCTGGGCGTCGCGATCGCGATCACGACGCCGCTGGCGCTGTTCCTCCGCCCGATCTCCTCCGACACGCAGATGGCGATGCACTGATGAAGCGACTTGGCTGGGCCATTCTCCCCGCACTCCTGACCGGATGCGTCGTCGGCCCCAACTATGGAGGCCCGCCGGGCGTTGCGAGCGGCGAGCGCGCCGGATCGACATTTCGCCGCGCGGATCAGGCCGTCACGTCACCGCAGACCCCTGTCGCACGCTGGTGGGAAGGCATGGGCGACGCGCAGCTCACGATGCTGATCGACCGGGCGCTTGCCTCCAATCCGGACGTGGCGATCGCCGAGGCGCGCATCCGCAAGGCGCGCGCCAGCTTGCGCGAACAGCGCGCGAACCAGCTTCCCACCGTCTCGGCGTCAGGCACTGCGATCGTCGCCGATCTTCCCGCAGGCTCGCTGGCGCTGCCGACGCAAGGCGAGCAATCCGATCGTATCAGGGCCGAGTTCTATAACGCCGGCCTCGACGCATCGTGGGAGATCGATCTGTTCGGCGCGCGACGCCGCGCCGCCGAAGGTGCCGAGGCCCAGGCTCAGGCGGCCGAAGCCAATAGAGCTGATGCGCAGGTTCGTCTGTCGGCGGAGGTTGCCCAGAACTATGTGACGCTGCGCGAACTTCAGCAGCGCCTGATCCTGGCCCGCCGCTCCGCGCAGCTTCAACAGCGATCACTCGCCCTGCTTCAACAGCGTGAACAACGCGGTGCATCGTCGCGCGACGAGGTGGTTCGGCTGAAGACCGAGCTGACCCGCACGGAGGCCGGGCTGTTGCCGCTCGAGGGACAGATCGCGACCACGCTCGACCAGCTTGCCCTGCTCACCGGCGACGAGCCCGGAGCACACGATGTTTTGCTGTCCACCCCTGCTCCGATCCCGATGATCCCAAGGACGGTCGCGATAGGCGATCCGGCCGCCATGCTGCGACGCCGGCCTGACATTCGCGCGGCCGAGCGGCAGCTGGCGGCATCGAACGCGCAGATCGGAGTCAACGTCGCCCGGCAGTTCCCATCGGTCAGCATCATGGGCATCATCGGCCTGGGTGGTCCCAATATTGCCGATGTGGTCGATCCTGGCAGCGTCGCGGGCCTTCTCCTGCCGCGGATCAGCTGGAGTTTCCTCGACTTCGGTCGTAATCGTGCCCGGGTGGAGCAGGCGCGCGCCGACCGCGACGAGGCGGAAGCGCAATATCGCAAGGCTGTTCTCGGCGCGCTGTCGGATGCGGAAACCAGCCTGACCCGCTTCGGCAATCAGCGCCGTAACCTCGTTTCGAGTATTGCGAGCCGGGACGGTGCCAGGCAGTCGGCGATCTACGCCGAGCAGCGATACGAGCAGGGGGCGATACCGCTGACCACGTCCATTGATGCCGAACGCGCGGCGCTGGCTGCTGATCAGTCGGTACTGGAAGCGACGGGTGAACTTGATCGTGCGTTCATCGCCTTGCAGAAGACGATGGGACTTGGATGGAGCCAGCAGTGACGGTCTACCGGATCGTGATGCAGCATCTCATGCGCGGCGAAGCAGGGAAGCAATTCCGCCGGCTGCACTCCCGGCAATAATCGCCGCAAACAAGTGCCGGACCAGGTCGAAGGGGGGCTTCATCGACCTGGCCCGGCGGGTATCACCTATCCTGCAAGCCCGGAGGGGGTAAGCGACTTGCCGGTGGTGAGCTCGTTCTCCAGCACCGGGACCGCGGTACCGGCGACCTGCTGCAGCGCCGGATCGGTCCCGTCCTGCGCGTAACCCTTGTGCACAGCCCAGGCAGCCTGCTGGACCTGCGCGGACTGCGTCAGATACAAATTGTCGAAGGCGCTCTTGGGCGCCTTCTGGAGTAGCTTGAGCAGGGCAGCACGGTCGGCGGACAGGCTTGAGGAAGGGGCCTTGATCGTGCGCTGATCGTTCTTCAGCGCCGCCAGAAGCGCCTTGTGGCTGCTCTGAGTCTCGGCCAGCACCCGCTTCGCATAAGCCTTGACGTCATCCCGCTGCGCGCGCGTCGCGGCGAGCTGCGCGGCCTTGATCTGATAGAGGTTGGCGTCGGCCGCCGCGAGCACGTAATTGGGCCCGCTCTGGCTCGCGATCGGCGAGACGCCGACGTCGGCGCTGGTCATTGTTCCCGAAGTGGCGGGCGAAACGGCCTGCGCCAATACTGGAACCGGCGCCAAGGTGAGCAGCGCAGCGACAATCGCAATCTTCATCGAAATCCTCCGTTGGTGTTGTTAGGCATTGACCGAAATCAACGGGCCGAACGATAAAGAAACGGGACGGTTCCCTTTTGCGAAACTGATTTGGCAAACCTATGGGATGGTGGCCGCTCGGACGGCTGGAGGTGCGCGGCGATGAAGAACACGACCGCTCGGGCAACCGTCTCAACGCCGAGTCGGTCGATAGCTGAAGCGGCAGGCCAGATTGCCGGGGCTTTTTTTCGCGAGAACGAACTCTCGAGTGTCTCGATCGTGTCCGCCCTGCTCTGCGTTGCATGCCTTAGTGGCTGCGACCGGACTCCTCGCGAGGCGCCTCCGCGAGCGACGGACACCATCAGCGTGCCCCCGCAGACTTCTACCATGAATGTCCCGATTGTTGCAGACATGGACAAGCTGGCGGCCAGCCTCGAACAGGCGGTTCCGCGTCGCCTCTGGTCGATCGACAAGCCGGGGCAGACCTGCCTCCCGCCGAAAAAGGTCAAGATCCTCTTCGCGAAGATCAAGACGCCCGCCATCCAGTGCCGCATCACCGGCACCGTCGTCCGAGGGCCGCTGGTGCTGGAGGGCTCGGGCAAAACGATCATTGTCACCATGCCGCTTCACGCCGCGATCAGCGCCCGCGACGTGGGCGGCGTGCTCAGCCGGGAAACGGCGGAGGCGGACGCCCGCGTCCGGGCCGTGGTCAGGCTCGACATCGCCCGCGACTGGTCGCCGCGCGCAACGGTGTCGATCGCCTACGACTGGACCGACGAGCCGCACGTCGACTTCCTCGGCCAGCGAATCGAGTTCACCAGCAAGGCCGACGCCAAGCTCGCCGGCGTCGTCGAGCGCCTGGAGCGCTCGCTGCCGCAGGAGCTCGGCAGATTGCAGCTGCGCGAGCAGATCGCGCAGGTCTGGGGGTCGGCGTTCACCTCCGTCCAACTGAACCGGGCGAACCCGCCGGTGTGGATGCGGATCACGCCCCGGCAGTTGAGCTACGGAGGCTACACCATTTCGCGCAACCGGGTGAACCTGGCGCTAGGGATGACGGCGGGGACGGAGACTTTTGTCGGCGATCGGCCGCCTGATCCGCAGCGCCAGCCGCTCCCCGCCATGTCGCGCACGCAGCCCGGACCCGGCCGCATCCTGTTCGCCATCCCCGTCATCGCCGACTATCGTCAGCTGGAGCCGGTTCTCGCCAAGGCATTGGTGAAGCGTTCCCGCCGCCCCTTCGAGGTGCCTGGTGTCGGGGCCGTGCGCGCGCAGTTTCACCAGGTGACCGTCTACGGCACCACGGGTGACAAGATCGCGGTCGGGCTTCGCTTCAGTGCGGCAGCCGAAGGTGGGGAGCCTGCGCAAGGCACGATCTGGCTTACCGCCACGCCGCGCAACGCCGTCAACGATCGCCGTGTAGCGTTCGACGATCTCACTGTCGCCGGTGTGGCCGACTCGGTCGGGACAAGCCTGCTCCTGAAGCTCGCCAACACTCCCGGCATATCAGGCACTGTGTCAGCCGCGCTGACCCAGAACTTCGAAAAGGATTTCGACAAGCTAATCGGCAAGATCACCCGTGCGATCGACGAAAAGCGGATTGGCGACATAATCGTGCGTGCCCGTGTGACGGACGTGCGGACGGGCCAGTTGAAGGCGGCGGGGCAAGGCGTCTACCTACCGGTATGGGGGCGCGGCACGGCCACGATTAGCCTTGCGCCAGTACGGGCCAGAAATTGAGATCTCGCTGCAGCCTTCACGGCTGCTTGACCGTCCCAGCGGCAACGCTGCCGCCTCTTTCCATCCTAGCAGAATTATTCAGAGGTCGAATTGAGTCCGGCTCTATCTCACGGTATCGTCGGACACGCATCGCTCTGCTTGGTCGCCCGGTGGAGGGCTGTAACGCGCTTGACTTGTGCGATGCTGCAGCCCGCTAGCGCCGCCGTTTTCGCTATGCTCATCCCTGCCTCACGAAGTGAGACAATGCGGCGATGATGGGCCAAGTCTGGTTTTCGACCGGTATAGCGTCCCTCCCGCTTGGCGATCGCTATGCCCTCCCGCTGCCGCTCGCGGCGCAGTTCGTAATCATCGCGAGCGGTCTGAAGCGCAACCCTCAACAACATGTCTTGAACGGCCTCTAGGACGATGCGCGTCACCCCGCCATTGTCCTCAGCAAGATCGGTAAGGTCCACAATTCCTGGTACGGCTAGCCTCGCTCCCTTGTCGCGGATAGCGGTGACGAGCCTCTCCGCCTCAGCCAACGGCAGGCGGCTGATCCGATCGATCTTTTCGGCGATAACGACTTCGCCCATTTGCAGGTCGGCTATCATGCGAAGCAACTCGGGCCGGTCAGGACGCGCGCCGGAAGCCTTCTCGCGATAAACAGCTGCGACATAATACCCCGCGGTACGCGAGGACACGACCATCGCCTCTTGGCGTTCAAGATCCTGCTCATCGGTGCTGACGCGCAGGTACACGCGAGCAGCGCGGGTCGTACTCATGTTGGCTCCGTTGGGTACACCCATAGGAGCCACTGCTGGAGCAGCTGGCTCGGAATGGCAAGTTGCGATCCTGTCGAGCCTAGCTCAGCAAGCCAGGCCTAAGTAGCTATTGAGCACGGATATGAACGAGGACTGATCACCAACCGCGACGTAGTGCCGTCCTTGGCGCTAGGCATAAGCGGTGGAAGGCGGTACATTCCAGAGATTGGGTCAGCCAAGCGAGTTCAGTGCAGATGGAAGCGCAAAGGGTCAAGATCGTGGATGGTGGTAAGCTGGTGATCCCGGCGGCTATGCGCCGTGAGCTCGGGATCGCCACGGGTGACATCGTTCTCGTCGATGTGGACGATGGCGAGTTGCGGGTACGTTCCGTGCCTAGAGCACTTGAGCGTGCTCGTGCGATTCTGCGCAAGTATGTGCCCGAAGGCGTCGGCTTGGCTGACGAGCTGATCGCAGAGCGCCGGCGCGAGGCGGAGCGTGAGTAGCAAGGTCGTACTCGACGCCTCCGCCCTGCTCTGCCTGTTGAACGACGAGCCCGGGGCGGATCGGGTAGTCGACGTCCTGACCCGCAGCATTATCGGAACGACCAACCTCGCCGAGGTCGTCTCCAAGCTTCGGGACCGAGGATTGCCGCTCGACAAGGTGCGTGAGGCGCTTGGCGGGCTGCAGCTAGATGTCCGGCCGCTCTCTCCTGCCCAAGCGCTCATCATAGGGGACCTGCGACCGTCGACGAAGGCGCTTGGTCTTTCGCTTGGTGACCGAGCGTGTCTTGCCTTGGCGATCGACCTGCAAGCGGAGATGTTCACGACGGACGCTCCGCTGGCGAGCGCTGAGGTCGGCGTCACCATCACCAACGTGCGGCCGCTCGCGGAGTAGCCGCACATTCGTGCTTTTGGGTGCGGCAGGCTCAGGCGGATGGTGGGCGGCGGACCAGTGCGCCTGACGTCCACTGTTTCGGGCGCAGATCCACTCTTTCAGGGTGCTGCTGTAGGACGGATTGCGTCCACCATTTCAGGAAAACCTACAGATCATGCAACGGTTCGGACGGCCAACCTTCGTGGCCCAAATGTCGGTTTCTCTGAAATAGTGGACATTTCGCCTTCGTTGGAGTGTTCCTGAAATAGTAGCTTCGCAGCTTAAACATAGGACGGTCCGGCTCATGCTTGAGCCGGAAAAAGCCGGTGCGAGGGAGTGCTCAGGTCCGCACGCGGGAGAGCACTCGGGCCGCAACGCCGCTCTGGGCCTGAAGCCGGCGGCCATAGCGCAGCGCCGTGGATGGCGACGACCAGCGCAGTGTCAGCGCGATGCCGGCGCCGTCCTCACCCGCCGCGAACAGGTCCTGCGTCAGTCCGACCCGCAGCGAGTGCGTGGAAAGCGCCGCGATTGCCGCTTCGAGTTCGCCGGCCGGCAGTTCGACTAATCCCGCCCGGGCGGCCGCGAGTGCAATCCGCCGATAGATGCCGGTGATACCCTGGCGGCTGAGAGGCGCGTCCCCGACCGTGTAGGTCACCAGCAGCGCTGCAGCCTCGGCGTCCTCGTCGCCCCAGCGCGCGTCCGCCAGTTCCTTCGACCGCTGCCGACGCCGATCGACGCCAACGCGCCGAAACAGCACGCCGTCGCCAATCATCGCTTCGGCGCGCCATGCGGCGACGCGGCGCATCGTGTCGGCGGACAGCCACGCCCAGGCCCCGATCCCTTCCTGGTCGGTCTTGGAGCGCGGCAGGTGAAGCAACCCGGTGCCGTCCGACTGCGGTCTGAGGTCGGCAACCGCGACGGCGATCAGTTCGCTGACCCGCAGGCCGGCGTCGTAGCCGAGTGATAGCAGCGCTGCATCGCGCAGGCCCTGGGCATCGCCGGTACAGGCGGCGAGCAGCGCCGACAAAGTGAAGCCACCCGCCTCACCGAGCCCGCCGCCAAAGCGGAGCGGGGCGGCCTGGCGTTGCGCCGCGCCCTGGCGCCGGCGGTTGCCGCGCAGCGCGTTGCGGACCATCGGCGCCGACGTCGGCAAGGCGTCGCTGCCGAGGCCGAGCAGCCGGTGCACCGTCGCAAGGCTGGCGATGCGGCGAGATAGCGTTGCGGGCTTCTTGCCGTCGGCTTCGAGCGCGCGCAGGTAGCGCACCAAGTCCTCGGGATCGGCGGGACACGGGCGCCGGTGCTCGCCGGCGCACCAGTCGAGCCAGCAGTCGAGGTCGGCCGCGACCGCAAGCTTGGAGGCGTCGGCCATCGCCTCGAGCGCGGTCTCGACGCCGAGCGCGCTAACCGGGGGCAGGCCGGCGGGTGCGGCGCGGCCGAGCACGGTCAGCAACCGCGCGTCGGGTGTGGCGGCATCGTCGCCGCCGGCGCGCCGCGAGCGGCGCGTCGGCAGCACGGCGTGGGTCCGGACGAGCAGCAGCGTGGTCGGCACGGCTTGTTCGCTGGTGGCCGACATGATGGTGTCACTTGTGTCTTTAGATCCCGGTTGTGGCACGTCGCCGACCGTGAGACTCAAAGGATCTCGCTTGCCCTGATCGGGCGCGCTCGGCGCTGGTGTATTGCTACCTTCGTACACCACCCTGCCCCGCTATCCTGTTCTGAGCAATAACGCGCCTGTACATACCATAAGTCGCGATTATGGAAAGTGCCCGTGTGTGGCGTGGCGCAGGGAAGGGGGCGTGTCACGCTTCTGCACGTGTGGCACGGCATCACCGACGTTGAGGGTCGGCAATGATGCGCCTATACTGTCCCCAGCGACACACCGAGCAACAGGCTGCCACCATGACCGTCCAAGTCAACATCACGCCCAACGGCCGCATGAGCCTGCCGGCCGACATCCGCAAGCGGCTTGGGCTCACCGGCGGCGGTGCGGTTTATCTCGACGAGACGGCCGATGGCGTCGTGCTGCGCACCGTGCCGCAGATCGTGGCGCAGGCGCAGGCGCTCGCGCGCCGTTACCGCGACGCCCCCGGCTCCAGCGTCGACGACTTCCTCGCCACCCGCGCCGCGGAGAACGGCGAATGAGCGTCGTGCTCGACGCCTCGGCGCTGCTCGCGCTGCTGCGCGGCGAGGCTGGCGCCAAGAAGGTCGAGGGCGCGCTCGCCGGCGCGCGCATGTCGGTGGTCAACATGGCTGAGGTTGCCACTCACTACCACAAGCTCGGCATGCCCGACGAGGAGGTCGACGCCATGCTGCGGCCGCTGCCGGTCGAGCTCGTCCCGGCCGATGCGGCGCTTGCGCGCGAGGCCGCGCGGCTGCGGCGCCACACCGTCGAAGGCGGGCTGTCGCTCGGCGATCGCTTCTGCCTCGCGCTCGCCAAGCGCGAAGGTCTGCCCGCCTGGACCTCCGACCGTAAGTGGAAGGAGATCGCGGCTGCGGCCGAGGTCAAGGTGGTGGCGATCCGCTGACTGCACGAGTTCGTGCTATCGAGTAGGATATCGAGGACGCCCGCGTGCAGGACCTGATTGAACAGCCGGCGCGCTATCTCGCGACCGTCGAGGAAATGCTGATCGCCGAACGCATGACCCAGGCGGCCAACGTCGTGCGCGCGGCCACCCCGCGGATCGAGCGGACCGGCTACGACAACTGGAACGGCGGCACTGAGCAGTGGACGGTGTTCCTCTCGATTGATCCGGCCGAGTATGCGCTGCTAGGCGGCGCCAAGGACGGGGTCGAAGAGCAGATCACCCAACGCCTTAAGGCCGTGCTCGAACCCTTCACCCAGGATTGGTACAGCGCCAAGCTCGTGCCGCGGCTCGCGGCGCCAAGTGCTCCCGCCCGGCCGAACGACCGGGTCCGCCGACAGACGCGACAGAACATCATCGATGGCCTACGGATCGACCAGGTTGCGTGGTGCGGCACGCTAGACGACGTCGACTTTCTGGCCCGGCTCTACAGCCTCGACACGCTGCCGTCCTATGACTCGCGTTACAAGGATGCCGCCGGCGACATCTACCAGCACCGCGTTAACAATTTCGATTGGGGCGAGGACTGGGTCTATGACGACGCCCGCTTCGGGCTGTCGAGTGGACCGGACGAGGTCTTCCTGCGCTTCCTCTGCGAAACGGTCCACCCCGTGGTTCGTCCCGACAAGGACGAGGCGATCCGGCTGGTGGCGCAGTACAACGACCAGCTGCGCCAGGACGGCTGGGAGCTGGTTGAGGAGGAGCGGATCGCGGGGCGGCCGCGCTTCGTGGCCCGGCGCGCGGGGCTCGCCGGCGGTCGATCGGTCTCCCGCGCGCGAACGGTCGCGGACGCGCTCGATGCGGGCTGGATGCAGAAGGAGATCGAGCGGCTCGAAGTCGCGGTCGAGGCCGATCCCGCGCTTGCGATCGGCACCGCCAAGGATCTGGTCGAGACCTGCTGCAAGTCGATCCTCACCCGGCAGGGGGTCACCTTCTCCAAGACGGTGACGCTGCCCGAACTGACGAAACTGCTCACCAAGGAACTGAAGCTCGTTCCCGAGGGCATCCCTGACGAGGCCAAGGGCGCTGAGGCGATCCGGCTGCTGCTGCGCAATCTGACCACGATCACCCAGTACCTCTCGGAGATCCGCAGCCTGTACGGCTCAGGCCACGGCCGCGACGGCCGTCACCGCGGGCTCGAGCCGCGCCATGCCCGCCTCGCCGTCGGCGCGGCCGTCGCGTTTATCGACTTTGTCTCCGACACCTATCACCAGCGCATCCTGCCTGGTGCGGCCCCCTCACCATCGCTCACCGACGCGCGCAGCGCGCGGCAGGGCTGACGATCATTACTCAAGAGGCTTTCGCGTGTTCGATCATCCAATGAGCGACCAGGATCGACAATATCTGATCCGGCTCGCCCGTATCGCGGTCGCCAACTTCAACGCCGGCGACTGGAAGGAGCTCGGCGTTCATCTCGGCGCGCTCGACGTCATCACCGGCCACGATCGCCTACTGCGCAGCCTCAGCTTCGCGGATCCCGACTATTCGGGACACGCACATGGCGTGCTGTTCTCGCTGGCGGAGCGCAACCCGCACAACCTCGCCACGATCGCTTCCTTTATCCGCGATAAATACGGTGACGACGGCGAGCTGGTGTCGACCAGCGGCGGGCGGTCGCGCACCGTGGTGTTCACTCCCAGCGTGTTCGATCTGCCCGACGGCGGCGTCGAAGCGGACCTGATCGCGGTGATGACGCCGTTCGCGCCTGAGTTCGAGCCGGTGTTTCAGGCGATCGGCCATGCGGCCGCCCAAGCCGGCTATCGGACGCTGCGCGCCAAGGACATCTGGCAGCACTCAGCGGTGATCCAGGACGTGTTCGCACTGATCTTCCGGGCCCATATCGTCGTGTGCGACTTCACGGGGCGCAATCCGAACGTCTTCTACGAGGCCGGCATCGCGCACACCCTGGGCAAGCACGTTGTGCCGATCACGCAATCAGCAGGCGACATCCCGTTCGATCTGCAACACCATCGCTACCTCGCCTACCTCAACAACAACGAGGGGCGGCAGTCGCTCGCCGCTAGCCTGCAGACCCGTTTCGCCGCACTGCGAGGCTGACGACAACCATGACACGCGACATCCCTGCCAGATCAGCGCGGTGAGGACGATCGAACCTGCTCGCTACATGCGGCGTTGCGGACAGAGATGGCGCCGCGGAGGTGCCGATGGAAGGACGAGGCCGAGCCATGGCGAAAATGCCGCAGAAGGTGGATCGGGCCGCCTTCATCGCAAGTAACCCGCGGTGTTGCTACTGCGCCGGAAGGCGGCCGACGACGGAGATCGATCACGCCCCTGCTCGCATCGTCTTCATCAAGAAACATGGGCCCGAAGGCTTCCTGTTTCCGTCCTGCTCGGAGTGCAACCGGATCGCGGGGGTAAGCGAGCAAGTGATGGCGTTCTACATCCGCAGCTTCGACCGGTCCGCTTGCGGACTCGACGAAGCCGAGTTTGAGAAACTGGTATCAGGCCTAGTCAACAACGCGCCTGAAGCGGTGCCTCGCATGCCGCCCCGGCCGTCTTCGGGTCTGGCCCTACTTACCCATGGCATCTACGAAGCCGATCGAACGACGATCGTGCCCCCCGCCGCGAAGGCTCATATCGAACTGTTCGGCCTCAAGGTGCTCTACGCCCTGTACTACCGGGTGACGGACCGCTTTGCAGGCTCAAGCACTCGCTACCTCCTCAACTGGGCGCAGGACGGCACGGATGCAGCCCGCTTGATGCGCGCCACCGCCGACAAGTGGTTCGACGAGCACGAGGTCGGGCAGCGTCGCAATGTCGATCTGGGAGATCAGTTTAGCTTCCAATATGGCTACCATGAGGCCCACGGATTTTTTGGCGTGCGGATGAGCTTCGCAGGGGCGTTCGTGATGTTCGGCGTCATCGGTCCGGCTCGACCGATGGCAAAGCTCAAGAACCGCGATCCACTTTGCCCGTCGATTTACGAAATGGGAAAAAGGATCAAGAAACAATGGGGCAAGCGCCGCCGCGGCCCCGCGCCAGCGCTCTCCGGTTAGAAGTGGGTGCAGGGCTGCACGTCGACTGACGCATCCGCCCCGCTGATCCTTCTTTCTTCAATGCCCGACGATGGTCTGTACCCGCGCCTGGATCGCGGCAGCGAGGCCTTCTCGCCCCTCGCCGTTATTCAGGTACGGGATATAGCGTAGGTGGCGGAGGTCGAACGGAATGTCCTGGCCGTTCTGCGTGATCAGGATCACCTCGCGACCAAGCGTATGCGCAATCCCCGCCTCGTAGAAGACGTTCGGGTTGCGGCCGGTGCAGTCGCAGATCACCACCCGTGATCTGTCGATCAGCGATACCACGTCCTGGATAATGGCCGGGTTTTCCCAGATGTCATCGGCACGTCGGCACCGCAGTCCCGCTGCCTCGGTCGCCTGACGAATGCTTTCGTACACAGGCGTGAAAGCCGCATCGAACGGCATCATCGCGGAGGCGAGTTGCGGCTCGATGTTTTCGTGATCGGGAAGCTGGAAGACGCTCGGCCGCTGCCGTCCCGGGCGCACGTTGCGCATCAGAAAGCGGTAGAGGTCGACATCCTTGACCGCCCAGTGATTGCGCGAGAACTCGAAGTCGTGCGGCATGTCGAGCTGACGGCGACCGGCGAAGATCGTCGCGTTGGTGAGCGGCGGCACCTCGCGATCGAGAACGAAATCGAAATGGACCTCGCCGTTAGCCACACGGGCACGGGTAATTGTGCCAACGTGGCAGACCTCGTCGCCCGTGCCCTCGCCCATAAACAGGCAGGGGAGCCGGGATAGCCGATCCACGAGGGGTAGCCGCTCCTGCCGGAACTGCTCTGCTACGTGGTCCTCGGTGTACTCGAACATGCGGCCGACAGGCATGGTGCCGACGCCATCGGCCCAGTCGAACCAGCGCATGATAAGATTGAACATTCTGGCAGCACCTGGGTCTGTGTAATGGTTGCACCGGCGAGGACACCCTCGTCACGGGTTTAAAAATCGGAGAAGTCCAAAGCCACGAGCGGCTTGTTTAGATTGATGCCTTTCGCCTCGGCATAGTCGACAAAGATCATGTGAAAGTTCGTGCCCCAGCCTGGGATCATTAGGCGCCAGTAGGGCGCTTTACCGTCTCCCCAATCGGTATAGTCAATCAGGCCGGCGTGATCGAGCAACTGCAAGTCTTCGGGCAGATCCTCCCGAGGATAGATGCGGCGAAGGGTGGCGTCGTGAATGAAGAAGTGCTCCGAGTAGGCGGTGTCTGGGCGCCTCCTCTGGAGCATCAGTCGGAAGACCTCGCGTGTTTGCCGCGGCAGCGGTGACAGCATCTCCGACAGCGCCTTGATGCTGTCAGCCGCATCCTTCTGGTCGAAATCCAGTCTCGCCTGCACGTAGTAAGCATTCATTTTGGCTGCATCTGACAGGGTCGGCTTCGGCAGCGCTTCGACATAAGCGTCAATCGAGCTTTGCGTGATGCCGTTCTCGTCAGGTATTTCGAGCTCGACGATGACCCGCCGCAGTTCATCCCGGACGTACCTGGCAAGGCTCATCAGGGCGGGCAGCCCTAAGGGCATCAGCGCTGCGCAGAGATCATCGAAGTCGAGGATATTATCTTTGCTAAAGCCGAAGCCGGCGAACGGCTCGCCGTCGAGCGTGTAAGAGCCCTGCTTCTCACCGATGACGAAGACACGAATGGTGTCATAGGCCGCCTTGTCGGCAGCGGTGACCTTCTTCAGCGTCTCCTTCATCTTGTTTGTGGACCGATCCGCGGTGACCTGGAACGCGATCCGCTTAGCCTTGTCGCCCAGGTCGAGCCCGGGATGGTTCAAGCTGTCCTTGTTCAGGTTGACCAGTTCGAGCCCGTAGATGCGGTTGAGCACCTCGCAGACGAAATCCTCCACATAGGTGTGGATGTCGAACAGGTGGATCTTGCCACGTTGCCGCGCCTGTGCGGCAACGCTTGCAAAATCATCGACGAGCTGACCAATCAGATGCCCTCGCGTCAGCATGGTAATCCTTTGCGTCGATCGGCCTGTCATCCGGCCGGTGTTCGGATGTAGCGCTTGGCCGAGAGGCTTCGCGCTGGCGGCAGATCGCTCCGACCCTCATGGTCAGATTGGCGGTGGTTCGTACTCGTCGCGTCTTCGGGCTCGTTCGACATCGAAGACGAAGGACCTCCAAGCCTTAGTCGGCTGAACGACGCGGTCGCCGACGCGTCGGGCAAGCTCGTTCCGGATCTTAGCCGCGTCGGCTCGGAGGTCAGGCCCTGCCGACCTCCACGCCCACCAGCGCACGCCGAGCGCGATCGGCGCCGCGCCGAGGATTGCGGTCATGAAGAGGTGGCCGGATAGATGGCCGGCGCCGAAGATGAACGCCGACGCAAGGAAGGCGGGAACGCCCATCAGCAGGCTGGCGAGCGCGGTGGTGACCGGTCGCAGCCGGAACAGCATCGGCAGACGCCACAAGGCCACGATCGCCCCGTGGACGGGCCATAGCGCGACCAGCGCGATCAGCGCGGCCAGGATTAGACCGACCAGTTCGCTGAGGGCTATGCTCCAGGTCACGCGGCCGCCTCGCCGTCGCCTTCATCGGCGATCGCGTCGAGCAAGCTTTGCGCGATGCTATGGACGACCACGTTGGAGATCACGCGGGCGTCGAGCTGCACAACCCCGCCGACATACTCCTTCCCGTGCAGGGTGAATCCGGTCGCAGGGTCCGTTTCCCTCTCCTCGTCGTGCGACCAAGGGAGTCTGAAGCGCGGAGCCTTGGGGAAGGCACCGATCTCGAACAGAAAGCGCTCAGGACGAGCGAGAGTGATCGCAACCAGCTCGCCATTGGCACCCTGCCGAGCGTCGATCACCACGCCCTTGTACGCGACCCCGTGGCCGTTGTTCATCGTCGAAGTGAAGACGTGCCCAATGGGTGCGTACCCGTTCTCCGCTGGCCTAGTGATGTGCTGGAAGACCCAGCCTTGGCCGTTCCAGTCTAGACGGTCCATGATGAGCTCGAACGAGTCACCCGTCACGAAACCCAGGACAGCAAACACCTCGAGTGCCAGCAAGGCGGCGACGGCGATCGCGCTTGGCCCCGACAACGCGGTGCCGTTCGTCACCGCAGCGTAGTAGGCACCAACCGGGTTGGGGACGGCTGGGCCGAGATCGATCGCGGGATAGGCTTCGTGCACCGCCAATGCGGCGTCGATAGCGCCGGCCGCGACCAGCCAGCCCACATAGTGGGTCATCACCGAGATGATGACCGACGCGACCAGCGCATTGACCGCAGTCAGCTGCAGGTCCGGGCGGCGGGCGCCGGCGCGGCCGGTTCTGAAATTGAATGCTGCCAGTGCAACAAGGCCGGGCAACAGCACAAGGACGCTGGCCAGGAACCCCAGCGTCAACGGCATGGCTTACTTCTTCGGCGTCTTCGTCGGCGAGAAGGAGTAGCGACCGCTGGTCGTATCGCGAACGACGTGGCCCTGCCCCTTGGCCTTGCGACGCTCGGTCTCGAGCCGAATGAGCTCGGAATAGCCACCAACCTTCCGAGCCGCTTCTCCGGCGCGGCGCTGTTCGCCAATGGTCATGATCGTCGCCATGCGACCGATGTAGGATGTCGAGGTCGGCACGTCTAGCCGGGCGTTCTTGGCGCCCGTTGACGATCGTGACCGTCTAGGGCGCGCGACATCGAACTGGCCCAGACATACGCCAACGACTGACCGACCGAATCGCCTTGGTCGCGATCGTCTTGTTTGGGATCCGTTGGCGAGCAGACGCCGCTACGTTTGCGAGCCGCTACAACTAGGAGGCGCGCCGGCGCGGTCGATGGTTGCAGACAAAGCGTCGCTGCCATCTTCATCTCGCTGCCGATTGGTGCAGGAAAGCATACCCGTCGCCAGGGCTTGGCGAGGGGTCCATCGCCGGTTTAGGTCAGGTGCAACGGGGGAATGTATGGCGTCGCACGTGGGTGATGTTAAAGAATTGCGGGTCGGGACAAGTGATGCTGCGTCGCTGGTTGGTAACGCGTTCGCGCTGCTTGAAGTCTCGCCTCGCGCTGACGCCCGTAGCCTCAACGACGCATATGATCGGCTCTCGTTCGAACAGGGCCAGAACCCTCACTTGCTCGACGCCGCCCGCGCGCGGCTGTTAAATCCGCGCGACCGTCTCGGCGAAGAGCTACGCTGGCTCCCGGAGATGAACCCGACTTCTGCGCGCGAAGCAGCAGGCGCTGTTCAAGCGCACTCGCTCGTTGACTTACGGCGCTTGCGCGACGGTGCCTCAGGGCTGGCACGCGTTAACCTTGGACTAGCTCTAATTGAACTGTTGATGGAACCGGGACGAGAACCTGGGCGCGTGCTCGGCGACGCCCTCGGTTGGCGATCGGATATGACACGCAAGGCCGTTGACGAAGCGCGAGCTGTTGCGGGAGGCAAGCAGGTAGCGCCTGAAGCTTGGGAGCAGGCGCTGGCGGAACGCCGTTCCGCGATTGCAGGTACACTCGGTGCCGCGTTTGCCGGTTCACCCCAGGCGACAGCGGACCTGAGCGAGCGGGTGCGCGCCGATCCACCAACTCGCGAGGCCTCGCTACTTCTTGACGGCGTGGTCACCGCCTACGGTGAGCGCGTCGCCCCCGAGTTGTCCCGGGTCCGCGATGAGATCGCGAGGGCCGAACAGACGTTGCGCGCGCGGCCGCACTCCCCAAATGCGTTGGAGGCCATCACCACAGCGCTAGCGCGGTGGGTGCCACTTTATCGGCCGGTACAACGGCGTGAGATAGCTCGTGGGCTCGGGGATGCACAGGGAAGTTCACTGTTCTGGTTGGTGCGCGGCTTGGCAGTGGATCTCGCCAACGACCACGGGCGGTTTCAAGATGCCCAAGCCCTTTCGAAGGCGCTGGCAGATGCCTTTTCCGACACCCCCTCGCTTGCACAGAAAGCGACTGATGACCTCGCCCAGCTTGTCGATCTCGTCACACAGCAGCGGGACGAGCGAGCGCTAACTCCTCTACAGACCGCACGAGACGAAGCGCTCAACCGCTCGCGCCAGTTCAGCGATGGGGTGCTGGCAGGCGGACTAAACGGCGAGCGCGGCCCCGCCGGTGCCTTCGCTCGTGCCTTTCGCGCCGCACTTACCGCTCAATTAAGCGATAGCGACCTACCTTGGCGCATCGCGCGTAGCGCCGCCATCGATCTGCACAATGAGCATGACCTTTCTGATGCGGCAGCCCGGTTGATCGACTGGCTTCTTGCACAGGGACCATCGGTGTCGATCGCGTCGACTTTGGGTAACGATCTCCGCACGGTTAAAGGCGTGATCGCCGCACGCGACCTAACGCAGGCAATGAATGCAGGCCGACTGGATAAAGCGGCTGAGTTGCTCGACAGTGTGCCGATGGACGCGGTTGGCGGTGCTGATCGGCATGCGGCGCTGAAGCGCAAAGTCAATGAAAAGCTGGCATCGCGGCGAGCGGGCAGATTCGTGCTCGCTGGCATCGCCGCGGTCACCTTATTCGCGGTGGTCGCCGGTAGCGTTAACGAGGGAAGCAGTCCTTCTTACCCAACTGAAAGTGACGCTGTCACCGACTTGAACATGACAGACGGGATGGCTTCCCTGAGCGAACCGACGATGGCGGCTGACGGCCCTTCGGCGGTAGGTTCCGAACCGGTTGCGTCCGACGACGTGGGGATAGAGGAGCCCCCTCCGCCAAGCACTTATGCTCTCCTCACGCGCCCGCAGGTGCGCTGGTGCGCCTTCGAGTCCGCGCGTCTCGAAGCCGTCACCGGGCAGGTGCCGGACGCAGCAGTTTCAGGCTTCAACGAAGCTGTGCGCGACTACAACGCTCGTTGTTACATGGCACGTCATAACATGGACGACAAAGCGATGGTGGACGCTGAGGTCGCCGCTGCTGGCGCGGCGATCCGTCGCTCTGCCTTTACTCGGCTTCAAAGATGGAGCTCCACCTCTGCGTCTCAAGTTCCAACCTTCGGCGAGGTGCTTGGCGACTCACAGAGTAATGAACCTTTGCCGACTGCTTCGCCATCTCTGACCGAAGACGATAACGACGCCGAGGACCCATACGACAATGCAATGTGACCCAACACCCCAGCTCGCTGTCGAGTTCTGGAAGCTGGCTCAGGCATTTGAACGTCAGCTCGGCTTTCTTGACGAAAGCCGGCGTGCCGGTGGTCAGGCGCAACTTCGTTACGCGCGCCGACGGCTAGACGCTCTACTAGGCGACGCGGACCTACGCCTTGCTATCTATGACGGTGAGCCTTGGTCACCTGCCTTGCCCGCCAGCGCCGTGAACGCTGATGAAATTGGGGGTGAAGAGCATGTGGTGGAGACCACCCTTGAACCTGCGGTTATCGCCAGCGACGGACGTGTGGTTCTTCCTGGAAAACTAGTAATCAAGGAAGCGTAATGTATCTCGGTATTGATCTTGGCACTTCCAACTCCGCCGTTGTTGGCAACAGCGGTGGCGAACTCAGGCTGTTCAAGACCAAGGAGGACAAGGATACGCTGCCTTCCGTTGTAATGGCGGATCGAGGAGGCAGTCGCTACGTTGGCGAGCGGGCTTACCGCCAGCTTCAGACCGCACCGAGCCAAGTGGCCGCACGATTCAAGCGGCTGCTCGGGACAAGCTCGACGCTGCCGTTCGGTCGAGATGGCACGATCACGCCGGAGGAAGCGAGCACGGAGGTGCTGCGCGCGCTGCGCGGCCAAGTGAACGCTGCGCTCGGCGCCGTTGCCGTGGAGGGCGCGGTGGTCACGGTTCCGGCCGCGTTCAATCAGCTGCAGTCGGAGGCGACGGTGCGTGCCGCCCAAGCCGCCGGCCTTGACAGAGTGGCGCTGTTGCAGGAGCCGGTGGCCGCCGGTCTCGCCGCGATGGAGCGCTCGGACGCGAAGACCGGGCTCTTCCTGGTCTACGATCTTGGTGGCGGCACGTTCGATGTGGCGCTGGTTCGTGCGGTGGATGGCGCTGTGTCGATCGAGGCGCATGAGGGCATTAACATGCTGGGCGGCTCCGACTTCGATCGTATGCTGGTTGATGCGCATGTGCGACCTTGGCTCAGCCGCGAGTTCGAGTTGCCGAACGGGCAATCCGATCCAGCAGTGAGGCGTCTGTTGGCGCTTGCACGCGCAGCCGCCGAGCAGGCGAAGATCGAATTGTCTACGGCGAGCGAGGCGGTTATTTTCGTCGGTGAGGAAGAAGCGCGGTTGACTGACTCCGCAGGGAGGGACGTTTATATCGAGGTGTCCGTAGCTCGGGCCGATCTGGAGCGTTTGGTCGGGGCCAAAATCGACGAGTCAATTGCACTTTGCCGCAAGGTGCTGTCCGACAACGGCTACGGCCCCGATGATCTCGACCGTGTGGTACTCATCGGCGGCCCCTCCAAGATGCCAGTCGTTCGCGATCGGGTTCCGCGCGAATTGGGCGTGCCCGCTGACCTGTCGGTGGATCCCATGACGGCGGTGGCGCGCGGTGCGGCAATCTTCGCCGAGGGCCGTAACTGGTCTGCCGAGGGCGCGGGGGGGCGCAAGGACGCACGGCGACGCGAGAGGAGCGCGTCGGCGCGAATATCCTACGACTTCGAAGCAAGGACGGCCAAGGAACAGGCGCGCGTCCGCGTAGTGGGTGAAGGCGATACTTCCGGCCTTCGCGTTTCCGCAGTCGATGGTAACGGCCGTGACCAAGGTGAAAAACTTGTCGCCGACCAGCCGGTGTTCACTGTGCCGCTGCAGCCTGGTGAGAACCGCGTGCGGCTTGTCGTAACAGACGCAGACGGCTCTCATATGACGGATGCGGGCGCGGAGCTCGTAATCATGCAGGTCGCGGCAGTAGCTGCCGGCGCTCCCTGCACCCACACCATCGCCATCAAGGTGGTTGATGGCGATGGCGACCGTGCGAAGAACATCGTAGTCCCTCTAATTGAGAAGGGTGCGACCTTACCGAGCCGGAACGTGCTGCCGTTGCGTGCAGCAAAGCGCCTTATTCCTGACGGCGGTGATTGGATCGATTTCGAGCTTTACCAACAGGCTCCCGGCGTACCTGACCCGGAGTCAAATCAGCCGGTGGGTTCCTTCCGGCTCGAAGCTAGCGACCTGCCGTCTGGCCGAACCCTTTACGAAGGTGACGAGGTCAACTTGCATTGGTCAGTGGACGAAAGTCAACTTCTCAGCTGCTCGGTAGAGCTGCCACGCCAAGGGCTGCACCTTGATGACCGAAACTTCTATGTGGATCGGTTCGCCCTCGTAGATTTTGGGACTAGCGGCCCGGCGCTTGCCGATGAGGCTGTCGTATCCATAGATGCTGATATCGATCGCCTAAGCGATCTGCTCGATGGTCGCGCTGACGCTGAACTGAACCGTTTACGGACCCGCGCGAACGAACTGCTCGACCAGCGTCGTCTCGCCGACGATCCAGATGCGTATCGCCGCGTGGTGGAGGAAGCCCGCTTAATCCGCCAAGAAATGTCGCGCCTACGCCATGATCCCGTCAACCGCGCTGTGTTATTACGTGCGGAGCTCGACCGCGCGTTAAAACTTCACACCGCCCTCGCTGACCGGCTGACCGACACTGGTCGTCTTCAGTTCGGCCGCGCGCGTCACACGGCGGAGGAGGCACTACTGGGTCAGCCGATGCGTGTGGAGGCCGCTGAAGCAGCGATCGAGGCTATGGACGCAATCAACCGAGAGGGGCTGCGAAGCGATCCAGACTTCCTGATCCGCCAATTCCGCTTCTTGGCCGCGCGCCGCCACGCCGCAACCGATCCAGCAACCTTCGACCGGTTCGTGCGCGATGGCGCGTCCGCAGTGGAGGCCGGCGACACTGTTGCACTACTTCGGGCAAATCAAGAACTGTACCGTCTGGCGCCTTTCCCAGCTGACGAAGGCGATCAGGCCGCCGCCTTGGCCGGCTTGCGACGTTAATTGTCTAGCCTCAATCCCGCGCCCGAGCTGCTCACGGGAACGGCACTCGCCGAACGCGTCAAGGCGATCTCCCGGGGCGCCGGGGCGCGCTTGGCCGTCGCGTTCTGGGGCGGCGGCGCGGCGAAGGATCTGTTCGGCTCCGCTGACACTGCGCGACAGGCGCGGATCCTGTGCGACGTGACGCTCGGGGGCACGCAGGAGAAGGCGCTCCGGGAGCTCGGGGCGCCGGACAACAAGCGGCTGCGGCAGGTCAGGGCGCTGCATGCCAAGCTTTACCTGTCCGACCAGGGCGTGGTGATCGGCTCCGCGAATGCCTCAACCGCCGCGCTCGGCTTCGACGGGCGCGCACCCCGCCATGTCGAACTCGGCGCCTACCACCCGCCCGGCGCCGACATGTGGCAGGCGGCGAGGACGTGGTTCGACGATCTCTACCGGCCCGCGGCGAGGGTCGACGACGATGCGCTTGCCCGTGCTCGGATGAGTTGGCGACCGCCCCCGCCAGCACTCGACGCGCGACCAGGATCGCTGCTCGACGCGGTTCGCCTCCATCCTGACCGCTACCGCGCCCTCGGCTTCTTCCTGGAGAAGATACCGCTCACGGAACCGGAGGCCCGAACGGAACGTGCCGCCTCGATGGCCGTCGCGCGGTCGCGCCGAGAGCGAGATCTAATCGCGGCCTGCAGCGTCCACGACATGTTCACCGGGCTGACCGAGGCCGAGGTCCGCGACACCCCGCCGTTTTTTATCGAGTTCTGGCAGACAAGTGGCGAAGGCATCCGGGTGTTCGGCCGAAGAGTAGAGCATCGCGACCGTGAGAACGGAACCCTCTACACCTCCAAAGACGCGCGCGCGGTGGGCCGGCAGGTGCCGGGGGGCATGCCGTCCCTCGCCGAGGCCGCCCGGAACGACAACGCGACGGTGCGAGCTCTCCTCGCCCGGCGTCGATCCGGAGCGCGTTTCCTTGGCCCCGACGCACTGGTTAGGGCGATGGAGGAGCACTGACGCTGCGTCCGGCGACGGTGGCGCGTTGACGGGATCGCCGGCGCAGCTGGAGGTTAACCCCTGGGTTCTTACCCCTTTTTCAACAGCTCCGATCGTTACCCGGAAGGGCGGAGGCCCGCCTTCGCGGGGCTCCGGTCGGCTCTTGCCGACTAGAGCCCGGTCCCGACCCTGCCGAGATGCGTCCTGCCCCTACTCGGCGCGCGTAGGACGATGTGCTTGTCGCTGCTCTGCGCCGGACTGCAACCGGTGCGCACCTTATTCTGTCATTTCGAGATCGGACCGGCGCTGGTACAGCCGCTTGGGGCAAGGAGGGGTATGGTGATTAGAAGCGCGGTGGCGGCCGGTATCGGCCTGGTGGTGGGCAGCGCGGCCCTTGCCCAGACCGACCTCAGCATGTTCAGCGGCTCCCCCGTGCAGCCGGCCGAAGTGAAGAAGGTATGCGACGCTCGGATTGCGCTAAACCAGCCCGGCTACTTCCCCTTCTGCGGGACAGTGATTGCCACTCATCTTGGCGACGAACAATTCCGCGAGTTCTACGAGGGGGACGGCAACAACCCGTTCATCACCGCATCGCAAGCACAGGCCTTCGCCCGCCAGACAGATCGGGTGGCAGCGCTTCGGGGTACTCCGGCGACCTGCCTAGGTAGCAACCTCGATGCGTGCTTGGCGACGCTGAGCACGGCGCTCTTCGTCACATCCCATCCGTTCGAGCCGCAGTGGGTTCCTGGCGAACCCATGGTCGAGAACCAGTCGCTAGAGTTCATCGGGTTCAAGCCGCCTGTGTATGACGAGCTGGCACGCTTCGACCGGCAGCTGAACCGCGAGGTCGGGCTCGGCCTGATCGTGGCTCCGGGAGAGCGCGTGATAGCGGTCGCGATCCGCGCTTCGCTGAAAGAGGCCAATCTGACCTATGCCGTGAAGTCCGGCTTGCTTGAAGCGCTGCACGCGGCGAACCCGACATGCCAGCCTGCCGGCTCGGATGTTCAGGCCCTGAAGCAGGTTCTCGACCTCTCCCTCGAGGATGGCGACAGCGGAACTTTCGTTTCGGCGAAGTTGGTGTTGTGCAGTCGTCTGGCTGAGGTCTTCAGGTTCCAGCCGACCAGCTCTGGGATCGACACTCCAGCACAGCGCATCACCATCACGTTCCGCGAGGCGAAACCGCGAACCAAGCCGCAGCGGCCGGCAAGAAGCGTAAAGCGGTAATTGCCGCGCTGCTGATCCTAATCGTGCTGGTTCTGCTCAATCGCGACCGGTCTGCGTCACCTACCACGTAACGCTATCTATGCGCCGCAAACGGCGAGCCTCAGCGTACGTTTCCGGCTTTCTTCTCACCGGATTTCGAAACATCCACTATTTTAGGTGAAAATCCACTATTTCAGGTTGCGCCTCCCTTCAGCGACGGCGTCCACTGTTTCAGGAAATCCGACAGGGGGTTGTTAGGCTCACGCGATGATCGTCGACGCTCCCACTCCGGCCGAGTTTAACGCCGCAGGTCTGAACCAGCTCACACTCGCGTGGCAGATCGCGATTGGGGCGGTGATGGAGTACGATAACGCGCTCGCGCTCGGTGCCGAAGGCGATGCCGAGAGCACCGCTGAATATTGGCGCCGGACCCAGCCGGCGCTCGCCAACGCCTACAGCCTGGTCCAGCAAGGCATGGAACTTGCGCTTAAGGGGCGGATCGCGTCGGTGTCGCCGTTTCTGCTGATCGGCGATCCGAGCGACTGGCCAGGACGGGCGGCAAGCGAAGACGTCTCGTTTGGCGACCTGCGAACCCTCGACGCCGCCGACCTCGTCAAGGTTCACAACGGGGTTCGCGCCGACCGGCTTGATGAGACTTTCCGCGCCTTCTGGGACGAGGTCCGGCGCGAGCGGAACAAGATCATGCACTCGGTGGCACCGCGCACCTTCGATCCCGCCACGCTGGTGCGGACCATCTTGACCGCGGCCGAGGCGCTCTATGCCGACCTGCGCTGGCCCCAGCGGCTCCTGGACATGGAAGAGGACGGCCGGCTCGCGGCCTTCGGCTACATCGATGATGTGCAGAACAGCGTCATGCGGCAGGTCGATGATGCGATCCGCCACCTCCAGACGGCCGAAGCTAAACGGTTCTTCGGCTTCGACAAGGGACGGCGGAGCTACGTCTGCCCGCGCTGCTATCTCGCCGCGAACCGCGACTGGCAGGAGTGCTGGCCGCATCTTGCGCAGTTCCGATCGCGCCGCGCCGGCGACACCGCGTTACACTGCTGCCTGTGTGACGAGACGACGAATGTTTCGCGGCAGCCTTGCCTGCGGACGGAGTGCCAAGGCGACGTCATCGTTGAGGACCTGTGCCTGACCTGCACGCGCCGGCAGGACGAGAGCGACACAGAGGCCGACTACGAGTTTATCCTGGCGGTTCGTGACACCGACCAGCCGTATCAGGGAGAACCGTCCATCGAGCGCTGCCGCGGCGACGAAGCGGCGAAGCGCTTCGGTCGCGACGCGCTCTCCGTCGGCATTTTCACGACGGTCTCGATCACGCGCCTGAACCCGAACACTCTCTCCGATCCGGAGCCCCGCGACCCTGTGGTCGGCTCGTGGCGACGCGTTGGCGCCGATCTCGAGTGGCTCGAAGGGATCGACGCCGATCGGCTCACCCTTGAGCTGCGGCCGTCATGAGCGAGGACCAAAACGGGTCAGGCAAAGGCGCCGACAGCATGGACAGAAATGGTGGAGGGCATGAGGCAGGCGATTTAGCTGCAATCGTCGGCGGCGCGGTAGTGTTGCTGGATCAGGTCACCTCGTTAGAGCCATTTCTTCCTGACCTCACTCCCGGCGACCGCGAGCGGGTCGACGCTTATGTCGCGCGCGCTTCGGCCGAGGCAACGCTACGCGCCTACAAGTCCGATTGGCGATTGTTCTGCGCGTGGTGCGGTGAGAACGGCTATTGCCCGCTACCCGCCAGCCCCGCCACCGTCGCGGGCTTCCTCACTCTCCTCGCCGAGCGTGGATTCGTGCCAACCGAACCGCGCCGCACCAAGCGGGGAGTGGTGCTGCCACGCAAGGCGCCCGTCCCACTCGGCCGCGCCACGATCGGCCGGCGCCTTGCGGCGATCGTGTTCGCGCATCGCGCCGCGGATTTGGAGCCGCCGACCACCCAGCCCGATGCCGCGCGGCTCGAAAAAGCTATGCGCGGGATCCGCAAGGACAAAAAGGGCGAGCTGCCGGGCAAGAAGCGCGCTGCCGATGGCGACGTCCTGCGCGATATGCTCCGCAGCATCACCGGAGAGGACCTACGCGCCTATCGCGATCGGGCTCTGCTCGCCGTCGGCATGGCGGGGGCGTTCCGCCGGTCGGAGCTGGTCGCGGTCACCATCGCGCGCGTGTCCGAGGATAGCCGCGGTCTGCTTGTCCGGATTCCGTCGTCGAAGACAGACCAGGAGGGTCAGGGGCATACTGTTGCCATCCCTGATGGCAGGCGGCTCGAGCCGGTTCAGCACTATCGCGCCTAGCTGGAGAAGGCGAAAATTGGTGACGGACCCGTGTTCCGCAAGCTCACTCCGCAAGGCCGGCTCACCGACAAACCGATGAGCGCGCAAGGAGTGGCGTTGGTAGTAAAAGCGGCCGCGGTCGCTGCAGGCTATCCACCCGAGTTGTTCTCCGGCCACTCTCTGCGCGCGGGGTTCCTGACCGAGGCGGGTCGGCAGAACGCCAACCTGTTCAAAATGAAGGAGCACAGCCGCCACGCGTCGTTGGAGATGGTCGCCGAGTATGTGCGGGACCATGAGCGGTTTCGTGAGCATGCCGGTGAGGGATTTCTCTGATGATCCCCGTGCCGTCGGGTTCGCCGATTATTCGCGACCGTAAACTGAACGAAGCCGAACGTGAGGCACTCAGCGCTTACGGTGCCGATTCAACCTTTTTCCACCTGGTGGCGCAGGGCCATACCGAGTTGGTGACCGGTCGCCCGGACTTCGACATGTTTATGATGACCGGCAAAACAAGGCGCGACGCGATCGACGGTTTGTTCGAGGTGTCGCGCCTCGCGCGTGCCCTTTCGCTTTGGTCGGGTCACGGCCATGGCTGGAGTATCCGCGGCGCGCTGGAAGGCCCGCCGGATGCATTCCGGGGCCTGACCTACCGCTATCCTGGTTTTATATCCTCCTCGCTCGAGCGGAGTTGGTGCGTAGAATTCCTTAGTAAACGCCACCGATCTGGCAGCCATCCCACCCTGCTGCGCCTCGATCTGCCCGAGGGCTATCCCGCGATCGATATGCACGATGGCGGCCATGCCGGTGAGTTCGAGATCCTGCTGCCGCGAAGCCGCAGCTTTATCATCACCGATGCTGATCGGCTCGAGAACGATGTTCTGCTGCTCGGTCTCGCGCCGATCGCGTGAACTGCGGGCTCAAAGCAGGCCGAACTCGAAACAAGTCCGAATGAGCTCTGTCAAAGATGGGCTCACCAGTTGGCGTTCAGCTTATCCAACGTGTTACAAGCTCAACGTAACAGCCAAGGTGCGTTCGCTTCGTCCGACCCCGCTGTCCACCATTGGACCCTACCTGCCGCGCCACTCCGTGGTGAAGTCGAGCGCTTCAATCATGTCGAACAGCGGACAACACGGCACCCCGAAATCACGACACACGTCGGGCACCTTGCGATTCGCGCCCTGCTTGCCAGGCCTCGACACCTCGAAGCTGACGACTGTTCGCTGCCCTAGCTCAACCCGCGCATACGCGATTAAGAAGGGATCGCGCCCGACCAGATCGACGCCGTTTTCATCGAGAACGCCATAGCCGCCCAGAGTTGTGTCGGCGACCAAGCCAGGATCGAGATCCTCGTTCAGCATGAGGGCGTCACGGCTTTCCTGAGTGCAGAGCCAATCAACGATGTCACCGCGGCCGGATGTGACTTCCTCATATTGCTCGATCGGCACCTTCACGTTCCCGATCGTGCCCTGATGGCGCAGCCACTCCCAAAAGACTGGAAAACGCCGGAGCGGGTAGGCTCGGCGGTCACCAGTGATGAGCGTGTCGGCGTCGAGGAGGTAGAGCAATCGAACCCCTCTAAGCCATCTGTTCGGTCATGCGGCCGATCGCCGTAGGCTTCACGCCGAGCACCTTGCCTGCCTTGGTCGTCGTCAGCGCGCCGCCGGCAACCATCCGATCGACGAGGTTCAGCAACCCCTGGCCGACCCGATGCCGGCGTACGACGTAATAGTCCGGGGCGCCTTTGGCCGCCCTGCGCGGGAACTCAAGGCGATCCTCATCGAAGCGAGCCGCAAGCCGCCGATACTGACCCCCGTCGATCAGGCGCTCGCGGAGCATGTTGTAGGCCACCATCTTGCGGCTGACCTTCCGAGCATTGGCGAACGCGCCGATGTCGACGACCAGTTCCTCGAACTCCGCTTCGCGGGCGATCTCCTGCAGCTCCTCACGAGCGAGGAGAAAACGAGCGGCAGCATCATCGCACAAGCGCTCGATCGCCTGCTCGCTATCATAGCCGCTTATCCCGCTCTGTCCGAGCAGGATGTGTCCGAGTTCGTGCAGCAGCGTGAATGGCCAGGCGGCCTTAGAGTCCGTCTCATTGATCACGATGAAGGGCGCCACCTCGTCGGCGAGGGCCATGCCGCGGAACACGCCTGGGCTCAGGTTAGTCGTCCAATGGCCGAGATTGCCGATTAGCAGCACGTAGACGCCGACCTCTTCAACGGCATCGCGTAGAATGCGAAAGGCTTGTTCAATCGTGCGCGCCTGTCGATACACCGCGCGATCGAGCGCGAGCAAGTCAGCCATTGCGGCGGCGAGGCCGCCCGCCCCGGTTCGGGGATCGACTGAACCGACGAATGCTTTGGCTTCAGCCTCTTCGGCGTCCTCCAGCGCGCCACGAACGAGCGCCTGGCGGGTGCGGACATCGCGCACGAGCGCATCGATGGTCGCCTCAGCGCCCATCTCCCGATTGGGAAGCGTGCGAAAGTCATGAGCGCGTGGGGCCGCCGCCGGCGGCTCGGGCAGGTAGAAGGTGAGCAGCGGACGCCGGTAGCGATCCGCCATCTTGAGCAGCTGCGGCCGGCTCGGTTCGCGATCGCCCGCCTCCATTTCGGCCAGACGTGTAACCGCGTTTTCACCGCCAAGGCCGATCCCCTTGGCAGCATCCTCCAGTGTCAGGCCCGCGCTCTCGCGCGCCCATGACAAAATATGAGGATTGACTTTTGGCATTTGGGAGCAGGCTGAACTTTCTAAGGCGCTTCTCTCGAGTATATGCCCATGCCCAACGCCGCTGTCATCGACGTTGATGATTCTGCTCGCGAGAATCCGTTAGGCCGTTCCCGAATGGGAGAGCGACTGCGGGGTGAGCACCCGTACCGACAGCTCCCCGTGGGTGCCGAGCTGCTCGAGGAGGATCATGCTGTGTTCCTCGACGTCGGCGGGATGCTCGAACACCTCCATCGTGTAGCAACCCCGCGCCATGTCGCAGCCGGGCGTGTCCCTCGCAACGCGTGAGTATGGCTCCGGCCAGCGGCAGACTAGCACCCAGGGCCACCCCTCCTCCGGCGGCTCGTAGCGGGAGATCAGGACGTTGTCGCCGACCATTGCCGACGGGCGTCGATCAAAGAGGTCAGGTGCAACAGCGACCAAGCGTGGTTCATCGAGAAAGCGGTCAAGCTCGGCGCGTTCCTCATCTGTCTCCAGGATAATTGCATAGTAGCGGCCGAGTGCCAGCCCCTCCCCGCGGTTTCGGATCGGCATATCGATCAACATCACGCTCGGTGCGGCGATCATCGGCGAGGCGTAGAGCATGCGCTCGCGCGCGAGGGTTTGCGAGAGGCGGTACATGGTGCTGATCGGCCGTTTCCAGTTTACCTGTGCGGTCGGGACGATATGGTCGCATGATGACCGACGCCGAGCAACTCTCCCCGGAGCAATGGCGCGAGCGGCTTCAATCGCTTGGCGACCGTGAGGTGATCGCGCTGTACGAGCGGGAGGAAGGTTGCGGGCCGATCGCTGACGTCGCCGCCGGCGAGATGGAGCGACGCAACCTGGATTACTGAGCCGCGTAGCGGTTACCGTCCGAGTGCTGTGTGTCCTTCATAAGCACGCTCAGCCGAGAGTCGCATCGAACATTGGATCGGCGCGGCACTGCGTCGCTGCTGTTCGCAACACAGTTTCTTGTTGGCCTAGGGCACCTTACTTCCTAGAACCCCGGAAGCATGGGGCAAAATGGCCATCTCGAACTGCTCCGCCTGGTCGGAGAAGCGCTCTACGGCGAGCGATGGCAGGCGCCCATCGCCGGCGACCTCGGCGTGTCCGATCGCGCCGTGCGCTACTGGATCTCGGCCGCCAACCCGTGCCCCGAGGATCTGGGTCTCCGCCTGCTTGCCATCGTGGTCCGCAAGCGCGAGTCGCTCGGCGGACTGGAGAAGGTCGTACTCGAACGGCTTAAGCTCACCGGTGAGCCGTCATGATCGACCATCGAGCAGCAGCGCGGGACGCCAAGCGCCTGCTGGACGCCACGGGCATGTCCGGCGGGAAGCCGGTGCTACTCGTCGGCGACTATGACGACCGGCGCGTCACGCTCGAAGCGCTGTCCGAGCTCGTCGGCGTGCTGCCGATCAACCTGAACGTCGCGCTCGCGCAGGCGCTGATCGACTCGGCCGGCACACGGGCGGACGTGGGCGCGATCATCGCCGCGATGGAGCCGGCGTCCCCCATCCTCCTGCTCGACCGCATCCAGATCCTGATGCTGCCGCAGCTCAGGACCAACGCCACCGACGTGCTCTGCCGCATCGCCCGGCGGTGTGCGGTCTGCGCCTCCTGGCCGGGCCGCCTCGACCAGGGCCGTCTCCGCTACGCCGATCCCGACCATCCCGAATGTCTCGACGAGGACGCGACACGCGCGCTCGTCCTCGACCTGTCGACCAACGAAGGCACATACCGATGAAGTACAGCGATCTCGTCAAGTTCGAGCCGATCGAATCGGTCATCCAGCTGCTCGACGCCAACAAGGCGGATGAGGGCCGTCGTCTGGTCGCCAGCTACGTCATCTCGGATGCGATGGCCGACCGCATCGCCGACGTGATCTTCCCCCAGCTCGGCTTCGATCCCGCGGTCGACCACAAGGGGATCCTGGTCGTCGGCAACTACGGCACCGGCAAGTCGCACCTGATGTCGGTGATCTCCACCGTCGCCGAGGACGCCGAGGTGGTGCCGGAGGTCCGCAACGAGAAGGTGCGCGCCGCCGCCGCCGCGATCGGCGGACAATTCCAGGTGCTGCGCATCGAGATCTCCAGCCGCATGTCGCTGCGCGACATCCTGGTGCAGGAGCTTGCGGGCTTCCTCGCGGCCAGGGGCGTCACGTTCAAGTTCCCGCCCGAGGATAAGGTCACCCAGAACAAGACCGCGCTCATCGAGATGATGGACGCCTTCGAGCAGAGGTTCCCCGGCCAGGGCTTGCTCGTCGTCGTCGACGAGATGCTCGACTATCTGCGCTCCCGCAAGGACACCGAGCTCGTCCACGACCTGTCCTTCCTGCGCGAGATCGGCGAGATCGCGAAGAACACCCGCTTCCGCTTCGTCGGCGGCGTTCAGGAGGCAATCTTCGACAGCGCCCGGTTCGCCTCCACCGCGGACAGCCTGAGGCGCGTGAAGGATCGCTTCCAGCAGGTGCTGATCGACCGCCAGGACATCGGCTTCGTGGTGGCCGAGCGGCTGCTCCGCAAGGACGAGCATCAGCGCGAGGCGATCCGCAAGCACCTGGAGCCATTCGCCAAGTTCTATGGCAGCATGGGCGACAAGCTCGACCAGTTCGTCCGGCTCTTCCCGGTCCACCCCGACTACCTCGCTATCTTCGAGCGGATCGAGTTCGCCGAGAACCGGAACGCGCTGTCGACGCTGTCGGGGACGATGAGGAGGATGCTGGATCAGGACGTGCCGACCGACGGACCCGGCGTCATCACCTACGACAGCTTCTGGACCGACGTGCGCACCAACCCCGCATTCCGCGCGCAAGCCGGCGTCCGCGACGTCGTTCGTATCGCCGAAACTTTGCAGGAGAAGGTCGAGACGGCGTTCCCGAAGGGAAAGGCGCTGAGCCGCCCGACCGCGCACCGGATCATCGACGGTCTGGCGATCCAGCGCCTGACCACCCCCGACATCCACGTGCCGATGGGTCCGACCTCCGCCGAGCTCCGGGACCAGCTCCTGCTGATGAACCCCATGGCGGCCGACTTCCCCTCGGACGAGCCGGCGCAGGATCTGCTCACCTTCATTGACGCCACCATCGGCGACATCATGAAGGCCGTGAACGGGCAGTTCATCACGCGGGCGACGGGCAGCGACCAGGTCTTCCTCGATGTCGCCAAGGACGTCGACTACGACGCCGAGATCGACAAGCGCGGCGAGAGCCTCGACGACGAGGATCTCGACAACGCCTATTACCAGGCCATCGCTCACCTGATGGAGCGGACCGACGAGGCGACGCACCTGCCGGGCCACAAGATCTGGCAGTATCCGCTGGAATGGTTCGAGCGCCGGGTCCACCGCGACGGCTACCTGTTCTTCGGCTCGCCAAACGACCGGCCGACCGCCTATCCGGCACGCGACTTCTACCTCTACTTCGTCCAGCCCTACGACCCGCCGAAGTTCAAGGACGAGGAGAAATCCGACGAGGTGTTCCTGCGCCTGGCCAGCAAGGACGAGGCGCTGACCGCGATCCTGCGGCGCTTCTCGTCGGCATCGGCGTTAGCCGGGCTCAACAGCGGCAACGCCAAGACCGTCTACACCAACAAGGCTGAGGACGCGCTCAAGAGCATGCGCAAGTGGCTGCGCGACCAGCAGACTACCGCCTTCAACGTCACCTATCGGGGCAAGACCCGCACGCTCGGCGAATGGGCGAAGGGCTTCTCGGTACGCGAGCGCGCCGGCATCAAGGGCGACGAAACCGTCAACTTCCGCGAGTACATCAACGCGTCGACAGGCTTCCTGCTCGCGCCGCACTTCGCCGAGCAGTATCCGGAATACCCGTCCTTCGGCACGATCGTGACCGACGCCAACCGCCGGATGCTCTGCACGACCGCCGTGAAGGCGCTGTCCGGCCCGGCGCGGCCGAAGGACGCCGTCATGATCCTCGACGCGCTGAAGCTGCTCGACGGCGACAAGCTCGATCCGCGCCATTCCCCCTACGCCCAGGAGATCACCGCGCGTCTCGCCGCGAAGGGCGCCGGTCAGGTGCTCAACCGCGGGGAGATCTTCGAGGCGACCTCCATGGCGGAGTCGTTCGCGCCGGGCCGCTTCGGACTAGAGCCCGACCTCGTCGCCGTGGTCCTGGCGGCGCTGGTCCATTCGGGCGATGTGGTCGTGTCCGTCGCCGGCAGGAAGATCGACTCGTCGAACCTCGGGGACGGCTCGGCATCGCTCGTCGAGGAACTGGCGGCGTTCAAGCACGTCGAGGCGCCGAAGGACGTCAACGTGGCGGTCCTGCGCGACCTCTACGAGCTGTTCGGGCTGCCGGCCGGCCAGGCACAGGCGGCGGCCAAGGGCGACGACGCCGCGGTCCGCAATCTCCAGGACGCGCTGGAGAAGGTCATCGCCAGCACGCTCACCTTGGGAACGGGTCTCGAGAGCTCGCTTTCCTTCTGGGGTGCCTCGGTCATTTCGCCGGAGCAGGTTCAGGACGGGAGGACGCGGATCGATGCCGCAAGGAAGTTCGCCGAGTCCCACACCGCCTACAACAGCCCTGCCAAGCTGAAGAACCTGAGGACCACGCCTGCCGAGATCGCCGCGCGTGCCGACGACTTCGCCGGCTACCGCCGCGTCGCATCGCTGGTCGGCCAGATCGAAGGCGTCGCGAAGGACGCCACCTATCTGCAGCAGACCGAGATCGTCCTTCGAGATGACGATCCCTGGCTCGAGAAGGCCCGGAAGGCTCGGCACGAGATCGCCGGCCAGCTGAGCGATGTGCTGGACGCTGCAGCTATGACCGGGGTCCGCACGCGCCTCGCCACGCTCAAGAAGGATTACGTCACCCACTACATGTCGCTGCACGCGAAGGCTCGCCTCGGCGTCACGGAGAGCAAGACCAAGGGGACGTTGATGAACGATCAGCGGCTCAAGACCCTCGAGCAGCTCACCCGCGTGCCCATCCTTCCTGGCAACGAACTGGAGAGCTTTCGCAACACGCTGGCCGACCTGAAGACCTGCTCGGGGCTTGTCGAGAGCGAGCTGGCGGCGCGGGCGACGTGCCCGCACTGCTCCTACACGCCCAAGGCCGACCAGCTTCCGTTGACGGCACCAGCGTCGTCGGTCTTGGCGACGCTCGACGACAGGCTCGACAACCTGCTGGCCGCGTGGACCACTAGGCTGCGCGAGGAGCTCGACGATCCTATCACTCTTGCCGAAGGTCTTCAGCTGGTCGATGCAAAGGTGCGCGACCGCATCAAGGCGTTCGCGGCGGGCGGCGACCTGCCGGAGCCCCTCGACGGGGAGATCGTGGCCGGGATCCGAGACGCGCTCTCCGACCTCGCCAAGGTGGAGATCACGTCGGCCGACCTTCGCACCGCACTAACGAGCGGGGGTTCGCCGGTGACCCTCGACAACGATGCCGTCCGCGGCGTGATCGACGACCTTCCCGCAGAGCCGCCTGGTCGCCCGATCCCGCGCGTGTCGATGCCGCAGCTGCCGGCCGGTGTGGAGGGCGTCTGGTCGCTATGGCGGATTCGAATGGCCACCGTCCGGGGTGACGAGCAGCGCTACATGCCACTCTTCGTGCAGAACGGGCGAGCCTTCGCTCCCACGGCGCGCAGGCTGTGGGACATGATCGTCACAGGCGAACTCGCGACAGCCGGCGACTACGCCACCTGTGCGGCAGCGGACCTGGAAGGGTTCGCCGAGGCGCAGGCCGAGCCGATCTACCTGGAGCTTCGCGACGGACACCTCCAGCAGCTGGAACAGGAACGCCAGCGCGTAGCCGCGGCTTTTGACGCCCGCCGACGCGCGATAGGCCGGATCGGGCTCGAGAACGTCAGACGCGCCCGGCTGGGCCGCCTCGAAGAGGAGCACGAGCGTCGCGTCCGTGAGCTGCAGGAAGCGGCGGCGATGATGCCGAGCCTTGAGCCAGTCACCATCGTCGAGGTGCGATCGGCATGACGGCCCTGTCCGAGCACGTCACGGCTCCATTTCAGCGCGAGTTCGCTCACCTGTGGGTCGTTAGCGATCCCGACGAGATCCTGCTCGCTCCCACGATCGCTCCGATCCTCGCACAGAGGGGATTCGAGCTCGTCAGCTATCGGGACCCGCTCGCCTTCCGGTATCGCTACGAGACCGAGATGCGCGATGCGCCTGAAGGCGGCGCCTACATCGTCCACGTCCGTGGCGATGCTGGCACCACCGTGCCATGGGACGTACTTAACGAGGCGCGCGTCCATTCGCTGTCGATCCCGGAGCTGTTCGGCGCAATGGACGCGAACGCAGTGCGCGCGGTCGGGTCCGAACGCTACGACGATCTATGGCAGGTCACGGCGTCCAGGCCGAGCATGCCGGCGATGAGCACGGTCGCGACGAAGGACTTCCTGGCGGCCAACCTCTACCGCGTCGTGCCGGACCTGCTCCGCCGCCCCACCGATCTCTGGGAGCAGGCGTTCGACCTCTTCTTCCGCGGCTCGCCCCTACCGCATCCCATTGCCTGGCATGTGGCCGAGCGGGCCTGCCGTCCTGACGGAATGTCGGTCGAGGTGGCGGCATCAATCCTTTCCGACCGGGCGACCTTCATCGACCGCGTCCAGCGGGACTGGAACCTGTTCGCACGAGCATCGGCACATGGCGAAGAGCCGCCGGCGCACGTAATCCCCTTCGCGCTGCCCGGCATCCGCGTGAACCTAGACAGCATGGTGCTGGATGGCATCGTAGCGCCCGCAAAGGTCGACCTGATACCGCCCTCCACCCCGGGCTGGATGCTCGTCGGTATGGTGCGGGACGATGAGGCAGCTCGCGCCCTGGCCGCGCAGCGCATCGACCTGCTGCGACAGGACATCCCGAAGGACGGCGCCACGCACGGCGACTGGCTGCGGTTCGCGGAACGACACGCCGAGATCGTCGACGCCGCACGGAGCCTGGCCGCCGACGCCGCCGATCCGGACCCGGTGGTCGGAATCGCGCCAGCCATCGACGCCGCGCTGTTCGACTGGTTGGAAAGCGGCTTCGACGGCCTGAGCTTCAACAGCTACGCCACCGCTCCCTCCATCGTGCACCAGATCGCGCCGCACATGGCGCATCGTCGCCGCGCCGGTGAGCGGAGGCAGGCGCTGATCGTCGTTGACGGCATCGCGCTCGACCAGTGGCTCATCCTGGAGCGTCGCCTTCGCGCCAACCGGCCGGACGTCCTCGTCGACACCCGATCATGCTTCGCCTGGCTTCCGACGGTGACCGGGGTCTCGCGCCAGGCGATCTTCACCGGCGACCAACCACGGGCATTCGCAAAGACGATCGGCAGCACCTCGCCCGAACCCGCCGCATGGCGGCGCTTCTGGGTAAACGAGGGGCTCGCCGAGAACCAGGTGTCCTATGCCAAGGGGCTTGGTCACCCGGGCTCCTGCGACGGAGTCATCTCCGGCCCGATCGCTAGTAGTGTCGAGGTCATCGGGCTCGTGGTGGACACGGTCGACGAGCTCCTGCACGGCGAACTGTTCGGCAAGCAGGCGCTAGTCGGTCGCATCGAGCACTGGCTCGGGCTCGGCGAATGGGATCGGCTCGTCTCCTCGCTGATCGACGCCGGCTACCGGATTTACGTCACCGCGGATCACGGCAACGTGGACGTGGTCGGTATCGGCCGTCCGTCGGAAGGCAGCGCCGCGGAGGAGCGTGGCGAGCGTGCCCGCATATACGACAGCGAGGCGCTGCGGCAGAAGTCGCTCGCCACGATCGTCGGCAGCCGGATTCTGCAGCCCGGTGGTCTGCCCGACAGCTATAAACCGCTGTTCGCCCCGCATGGGCGGGCGTTCATCCCTGACGGTCGCCGAGCCGTCGTGCACGGGGGCACATCCCTGGAGGAGGTCATCGTCCCGTTCGTCAGGATCTCGAGGAAGGAAAAGACGTGAGTACCGCACCACCCCGGATCGGCATGGATCGCTTCGTCGCTGCCGAATGGATGGAGTTGGCCGCGTCCGTCGTCCGTGGCGAGATGCAGGCTGAAGGCTTGCACGCTCGCCTCGCCGCCGACATTCCCGGCGTCCAGGTGCAGCGCAAGACCCTCGGCATAATCAACCGCATGTGGTTTCCCGACGATCAGGGCGCACGCGAGCTTGCCCTGCAGGCGGCAAGCGTTGAGACGAGTGACGAAGCCGCCCGAACAGCCGCCTATGAAGCGGTTGCGATCAGCGCATACCCTTATTTCCGACAGGTGGTGGAGAACGTGGGGCGGCTGCTTCGCCTGCAGGAGACTTGCTCGGCAGGAGAGGTCCATCGGCGGATGTTTGAGCAGCACGGCAAGCGGACCACGATCGATCAGGCGACCAGCTACGCCTTCAAGACCATGGTGTCTTGGAAGATGATTCAGCGTTGCCCGGATAAGAGGATCGCGCGCGCTGCCGCTCTAAAACTAAGTCAGGCGTCCAAGCGTTTGCTCGACGATGCCGCCAACAGGTCACGGCGGAGTGTTTCCGCCCTAACCGCTACTGACCCCCTCCTCTTTCCATTCAGCTAACGGTGCCGGAAGTCCAGCGCGCCTCGCTTCATCTCGTCGGGTGAAGAGCGCGCCGGGCCTCGTCGGTGATGGTGTAGACCGCCTGCCGCTGGGCGCCCCGGTTGTGATGGTCAACCCGGTAGCCCTGATAGTGCCGCCGGACGAACCCCGCCCTGACCAGCTCGGAAACGGCACGGCTCACGTTCGTTCGACCGGATTGGCGGACACGCTTGCGAACCTGCGCGTCAACGACCCGATCGGCCGCATCGGGGTCGGTCGGGAGCGCGCGCTTGGCCTCGAGCTCCTGGCGCACCTTCTCCGCGATCGCCCGCCTGCGAGGATCGCGCTGCGCAACCGGCACCAGCGCATCGCAGAGCCAGTCGCGCACCGGGATGCGGCGGCTTCCCTCCCGGATGTACGGACCGGCCGAGCCGGTCTGCGCGCTCGCTTGGGCGATTAAGTTCAGGACCATGAAGCTGTAGCGCGGCCGCTCGCAGACGACGGTCAATCGTTCAAGGATCGCCGGCAGATCGAGCGGACGCTTCTGCATCTCCGGCTCGACCGGCCTAGCGCGCTCCTCGAGGGAGAAGAGGTCGGGCTGAAACATGGAACATTAAGAGCACAGACGACTCGACAAGTGAATCCTGCACGATGTCCCCGAATGAACTTTGACCGCTCGCGGCACTTCACCGGAGAGGCAAAGTGCCGCTCGCGAACTCTCTTACGATCGGTGCTGATTTCGGCTGGCGCATGGTCGAACCACCGACCCTGCCTCGGGTGAAGTGCCGCGAGTGATACGACGGTGAAGCGGCCAAAAGCTATGCCAGGTGCGTCGGTCGCGTCGGCGCTGAACGTGCGCTCGATGCGCTTCCGGCGAGCGAGCGGAGAGGCCGCCTCGCCGATGACGCTGTTGGTTGCAGTATTGGCATGCTGCGGCGATGTTGGAGGCATCGTCATGGCCTCCGTCACACTTTGCGCGGAGGTGTTCCGCCGTTGCTCGATGGCGAGTGGCTTCCTTTATCGTCAGGCCCCACCTCGTCGCGAACGGCTGTAGATCTGAAGGAAGGAGCCACATCGGCTGCTCGCAGTAGAAGCATAGGCCGTCCTGAGAACGAAAGCTGGCGGCTCGATGCATTTGAACGTCGGTCATCACCTTATTCCCTGCAGGGTTAAGGTGGTGCGCCGCGGCTCTCGCCGGTTGGGAGGTGAGCTTTTGCTCGCGCACAGACGGCCTTCGGCTCGTCCCACAGTCCCCTGAACGTGGCTGCTGCCTCCGGTCCCCGACAGAATGTCATGCGGGGCGGATCGCTGCAAGCCACTACTTTGCGCCAGTCCGATCAGCTACCCCGTTCACAAAATGTTCTCATGCGCGTTATGACGGGTCGATTGCCCGCACGAGATCCGATTCATGTATGCCGTTCGCCTGACAGAGATCCCCTATGAGATGGTCCCACGCGAGGTCCGTATCCTGCTTTGCCGGACGCCCGCTGGCTTCCCCTCCCCCGCGCAGGACGATCTTGAGGAGCCGATTGACCTGGGCGAATGGCTGATTGAGCAGCCAGCCGCGAGCTACGTGATGCGGGTGGACGGTCACTCCATGACCGGCGCCGGCATCAACGATGGTGATCTGATCGTTGTCAGCCGCGCTAAAGCGCCCCGGCCGGGGCACATCGTCGTCGCTCTGGTGCATGGCGACCGTACCCTGAAGCGGTTGAAGCGGATGGATGACCGGCTATGGCTAGTTCCCGAAGCCGAGGGGTATCCGCACACGGTTGTCGACGAATATGTCGAGATCTGGGGCGTGGTCGTCGGGCTCGCGCGTCGGTATATATGAGCACGCCGATCGCGCTCATCGACTGCAACTCCTATTATTGCTCGGCCGAGCGTGCCTTTGATCCAAGATTGAAGGGCGTGCCCGTGATTGTCGCCTCTAACAACGACGGCTGTGCTATTGCCCGATCTGACGAGGCCAAGGCACTCGGCATCAAGATGGGTGATCCCATCCACAAGATTAAGGACAGGATCAAAGCGCATGGTATTCATGTGCTTTCGTCCAACTACACGCTCTACGGCGACATGCAGCGCCGGGTGCTTGCAGCGGTCGAGCCGTTCGCCCGCGACATAGAGGTGTATAGTATCGACGAGAGCTTTTTGGATCTTGGGGGCTTCGAGGATCGCGATCTTGTGGCGCACGCGCAGGCGATGCGCGCTCAGGTGCTGCAGTGGACCACCATCCCGACCTGCGTGGGCATCGGTCCGACGAAAACGCTAGCGAAGCTCGGCAATGCGGCTGCCAAAAAGAACCCGCTGTTCGACGGTGTCGCCGACCTCCGCGACGAGCCGATCCGCGACTGGGTGCTCGAGCGGTTTCCGGTCGAGGACGTCTGGGGCGTGGGCAGCGCGACGGCGCGCAAGGTGAAGGATCTCGGCATCCACACCGCAGCCGCGCTTCGCGACATGCCCGTTAAGCAAGCAAGGAGCATGGGGACGGTCGTCTTGGAGCGCCTGGTGGCTGAGCTGCGCGGCGTGCCGGCCGCAGTGGTCGAGACGATCGAGCCCCAGCGGAAGGGGATGGCGGTGACGCGATCCTTTGGCCGGCCGGTCACGGACTTCGAAGTACTAATGGGCGCGATCGCTCAGTATGCGATGCGCGCCGGCGAGAAGCTGCGGTCGCATGGGTTGGTCGCTGGTCGACTCTCGGTCCTGTTCCACACCAACCGCTTCGCCGATCGGCCTCAATATGGCGCGTCGAGGACGCTGACCCTCCATCCTATGACGGCCGACGGGCTCGAGCTGGTCCGTGTCGCGCGGAAAGGTGCTGAGCATGCCTGGCGCGATGGCTACGCCTACACCAAGGCGGGCGTGATGTTGGAGGATCTCGTCTCGGCCGAGCTGCGCCCGCGCACGCTGTTTGAGGACGAGGCCGACACAGGGCGGCGCGAGCGGCTGATGGCGGCACTGGACGATATTAACGGCAAGTTCGGTCGCTTTACCGCCGTTCCGGGCACCCAAGGGTTCAAGCGGGAGTGGCGGATGCGGGCGGCCGCGAAGTCGCCGGCGTACACGACGCGGATCTCCGACGTGCCTGTGGTGCGCGCGTAGGCGCGGGAACGAGTCCGGCGGGCGAGCGATTCCGTCAAGTGAAGCGCTTCAATCCTTCTCCGAGCCGGGAAGAGCTCAACGCCCTTCCAGTGGTCGCGCCGGACCTGCCGGAGGCGATGCACTTCATGGACTGTCCGGCGTGCGGTCAGGCGCTCGATTGCCGCAACCTGGGCGACGTGCTCCACCATGATCAGCCCGGGCACGAGCCGATCCGGCACGGATCGCTGGGCGGGCATCCCCTCACCTTTGTCGAACCGATGTTGCCGACGCTCGTCGACGTGCCCCCTGCCGGCGACGATTGGCTGCATGAGGTGAAATACGACGGCTACCGGACTCAGATCGTGATCGAT
Source organism: Sphingomonas epibiotica (assembly GCF_039615155.1). Taxonomy (NCBI): domain Bacteria; kingdom Pseudomonadati; phylum Pseudomonadota; class Alphaproteobacteria; order Sphingomonadales; family Sphingomonadaceae; genus Sphingomonas; species Sphingomonas epibiotica. The sequence continues at coordinate 49,829 of NZ_JBDGHY010000010.1, forward strand.
GGCGCAGCCCGGCGTGCGTTCACGCGTAACGGCCACGACTGGAGCGCCAAATATGCGCCGCTGCTGGGCGCGGCCGAGCTGCTGGGGTGCCGTCGCGCGATCATCGACGGCGAGATCATCGTTCAGGACGAGGAAGGGCGCTCGGATTTCCCCGCGCTCCGAACCGCGATCGGCCGCAGCCCCGAGCGCCTCGTGTTCATGGCCTTCGATCTGTTGCATCTCGATGGGCGAGACCTGCGCCCGTTCGCTGTCGAGCAGCGGCGTGAGCGCCTCGAGGAGCTGCTGGGCGGGTTCGATCCGGCGATTCCTATCCATTTCAGCGCCGACGTGCGCGGGGGCGGCGTGCAGTTCTTTGACGCTGTCGATGCCATGGGACTCGAGGGCATCGTGTCGAAGAAGCGCGGCACCCGCTACGCGAGCGGTCGGGCAAAGACGTGGTTGAAGACTAAGGCGTGGACCGAAGCCGAGTACCTGGTGGTCGGCACCGAGGCGACGCCGGGGGAGCCGGTCTCGGCGCTACTGGCGCGTGAAACGGAGGACGGGCTCGAATACGCGGGTGGCGCCGCTGTCACCCTGCCCGCCGATCGCCGCGAGCTGTTCTACGCCGCCGAGCAGCTGCAGCGCGATCGGCCGCCCTCCGGCATGCCGCGGTCGAAGCGCGCTCGGTGGATCGAGCCGAGGTTGCGCGTTCGCGTGCGCCACCTGAAAGGCAGTGAGAAGGTGCGGCATGCGACCGTGGTCGACGTGACGGAGCTGGCCGGTGTCAGACGTCTATCTCGATGAGATCGTCGGGCGGCGTCTCGACTTGGCGGACCATCTCGCCGGCGTAGGGCTGGACGAGCGCGAGAGCGTCGGCCGCGCTGCCGTCGAGCCATTGCAGCAGGTCGCAGGGCCGCAGGATCACCGGCATAGCCTTTGGATGCCACGGCTTCACGAACTCGTTGGGGTTCGTCGTGGCGAAGGCATAGGCCTCGCCTCGCTCGGTCGGGCGCCATAAGCCGGCGAAGAAGCCGATCGGCTCATCGGGAAGGGCGAACCACATCTGCCGCGGCTTGCCATCGTCGCCGGTGCCACCTTCAGGATGCGGCTCTGCGAACCAGGTGAACGGCACGATGCAGCGGCGCTCAGCGCTCGCGATGGATGGCTTCCACATGGACGAGGCAAGGTTCCGCGCGTTCGTGACGTACTTGTCGAGCTTGATTTCCGGGTTGCGCTTGCTCGGCACCTTGGTCGGAAAGCCCCATTCGAGCAGTACCATCTCTAGGGGCCGGTTGCCGGCCGCGCTCCGGCGCACGATCGGGCCATGTCTGGCCGTCTTCTTGCCGGTCGGGAAGATCTCGCGCGCTGGCGGGAACACCTCGTCGGGCGCATAGGGCGGCTCGAATCCACACGCGCGCATGACGGCGGCCTGTTTCGCGGAGATGCGGTAGATGGGGTGATTGCGGTTCACTCTCTTCGACGCGCACCGTGATCTGGGCCGGCATGGGGCCGGCAGACGCGGAGTAATGCCATGTTGCAGTATGTTGGGCTCGACGTCTCGCTGGCCGAGGTGGCGATCTGTGTGGTCGACGAGGATGGAACGATCGAGTTCGAGGGTACGGCACCGTCCGAGCCCGACGCCATCGCCGACTGGCTGCTTGAGCATGACGTTCATCCCGAGAAGGTCGGGTTGGAGATCGGCGGCTTGGCCCGGTGGCTGTACGCCGAGCTGGCCGAACGTGGACTGCCGATGATCTGCATCGATCCGCGCCGGCTGCGCGCGCTGACCAAGACCATGCCGGTGAAGACCGACCGGAACGACGCACGCGCTATTGCCCAAGTCATCCGGGTTGGCTGGTATCGGCCAGTCCACATCAAGAGCCCGGTCGGCCAGGAGCTGCGCATGCTGCTCGCCAACCGCAAGACGCTGCTCGTCAAGTACGGCGACATCGAGAACGAGGTGCGCGGCACGCTCCGCGCCTTCGGCCTCAAGCTCTCAGGCCGGATCGCATCCGGGCAGTTCGAGCAGCGCGCCATGGAGCTGGTCGAGAATCGACCAAGCCTCGCGGCCATGGTGAGGCCGATGCTCATCGCGCGGACCGCTCTTCGCGAACAATGCGCCGTGCTGCACAAGATGCTGCTCGATGCCGTCGCCCGTGACGACACCTGCCGACGCCTCATGACTGTTCCGGGCGTCGGCGCTGTCACGGCCGTCACCTTCCTCGCCGTCATCGATGATCCAAGCCGCTTCCAGCACTCGCGCGATGTCGGTGCCCACCTCGGCATGACACCGCGGAAGTACGCCAGCGGCGAGACGGATCGGAACGGCTCCATCTCCAAGACTGGCGATGCCCTGATGCGTACGACGCTCTACCAGGCATCGCTGGCGCTGCTGACGCGGTCGAAACGGTGGTCGACGCTGAAGGCGTGGGGCATGGCCGTCGCGAAGCGCCGCGGACTACGTAGGGCGATCGTCGCGGTAGCGCGCAAGCTGGCGATTGTCATGCACCGCATCTGGGCCGACGGGACCGAGTTCCGGTGGACGCGTGAGGAAGCAGTCGCATGACAGCCTGATCTCCGCACCACCTTCACCAGCTCCGCCGCACGGCGGGGGCAGCCCGAGAGAACGAGGTCGAGGCGACTGCGCTGTAACCGGAGTGCCACCAGAGCCCGTCCAAGGTAGATAGCAGCCCTCGATCAGCGATCGAACGACCCATGGTGAGGCGGCTCAGCGCCGACCTCGGACACAAGCTCGAACCTCGGTCATGTCCACTAATCTTCTCGCGCGGTGAGGCATACTGCACCATCGCGCCTCGCCTGCTGTGCTGTTGCGGCCGGCTCACGTAATTGGCTACCTTCGACGGATGAACCGGCTTCTGGCTATAGGCCTCCTTGTGCTTCCTTTGTCGAGTTGCGGCCCACCCGTGGTATGGGGCGGCGATGCTGCCACCAAGGCGAGGTTGTTAAAGATTCTGCCAACGGGCTCAACAACCGGCGATCTGCGGCGCGTCGTTGCAGCACGTGGGTGGCGAGTGTTAAATCACGATGATCGTCAGCTCCCGAAGGGAACAAGCCACTACTTTGACGGCGGATGCCAATACCAAGGTGGAGTAAGCACGAACACTGTGGTGGCTGAGTACGGCATTCTCACAACATCTGTCGAAGCGCTCTGGATGTTTGACGCAGCGGGCAAGCTGAGCGATCTCTGCATCCGAAGAACCACGGACGGTCCGTAAGCGCAACTCAGTAGCCGAGGGCTTTTCGCTTGTGGCGGGGACCGCAATCACACAAGCGGTTGCACATGCGCGAGGTTCTGCCACGTTCGAGCGGGACTGTCAGGCGACCGGCGGTAGGGAGAACGATGAAGCTGACCAGTGACGCCGTCGAGGTGGTGAACCGCAACGCCCTCATCACCGTGGCGCTCAATCAAGGCTACAACGCGTATCTGCCGGTGTTGTCAACGCCGGTTGAAAACTGACCCACTTGAGCCTGGGTCGCCGGTTGAAAACTGACCCACCTTCTTGCCCGGGGGTGGGGCGAGCCCCACCCCCGGGCAGCGTCTCTCGTCACCCCTTTTCCTTCGGCCGGGCGACCAGGCCAGCGCGGCGCTTGTCCTTCAGTCGGTAGCTCTCGCCCGAGATCTGGACGACGGTCGAATGATGGAGCAGCCGGTCGAGCATGGCGGCGGTGAGCACCGCCTCGCCCGCAAACGCCTGGTCCCAGCTCCCGAAGGTTAGGTTGGAGGTGAGGATCACCGAGCCGCGCTCGTAGCGCTTGGCGATCACCTGGAAAAACAGGTTCGCCTGCTCCCGGTCCATTGGCAGGTAGCCGATCTCGTCGATGATGAGGAGCTTGTGGACGTTCACCAGCCGGTGCAGCGCCTCCTTCCAGCGCCCCTGGCGCTGAGCCGCCGCCAGCAGCACGACCAAGTCGGCCGCGGTCGTGAATCGCACCTTCCACCCGCGCTGGGTCGCCAGGTAGCCCAGCGCGATGGCCAGGTGCGTCTTGCCGACCCCCGATGGTCCGAGCAGGACGACGTTCTCGGCGCGCTCCACGAAGGCGAGGCTGGCGAGTTCGGTGATGAGCTGGCGCGGCGCGCCGGTGGCGAAGCCGAAGTCGTATTGCTCCAGGGTCTTGATGACCGGAAAGCCGGCGACCCGCGCCTGCATCTCGCGGTTGCGCTGTCGGCGGGTGTCGACCTCGCCTCTGAGCGTATCCTCGAGGAAGTCGCTGAAGGACGCCTGCCGTGCGGCCGCGCCCTGCGCGGTCGCGCCGTACAGGCCCGGCACCGCGACCAGCTTCAGCTCGGCGCACAGCGCCTCGATGCGGTCGTGCTGGAGGTCGCTCACAGGCTCGCTCCGACCAGCATCTCGTAGGTGGACAGCGGGTGCTGCATGCCGACCAGCGGTCGCGGCGCCGGCGACGCCCTGCGCTCCGGCCGTCGCATGATCCGTCCTGCGTAGGGTGCGGGCACCGGCTGGAGAGCGCCTCGCTCCTCCTCCAGGCGCTCGGCCGGGATCTCGCCGGTGGTCGCGTGTACCCGGGCGTTGGCGACCTCGCGCAGCCAGCGCTTCGCGGCGACATTGGCCGCGTCACGGTCGACCACCAGGCCGTCCTGCGCGAAGCGGCTGGCGAGCGGGACCCAGAAGCTGCCCCGCAGATAGCGGATGAACCGCTCCACCTTGCCCTTCGTCTGGGGACGATAAGGCTGGCACAGCCTCGGTCGGAACCCGCACCCGCCGGCAAAGTCGAGAAGCGCCGGATGGAAGCGGTGACGGCCGCGACCATAAGCGTCGCGCTCGACCACCACCGTCTTTGCGTTGTCGTACAGCACCTCGCGCGGCACCCCGCCGAAGGCGAGAAAGGCATGCTCGTGGCAGGCGATGAGCGTCTCGACCCGCTCGTCGGTCACGAACTCCACGTACGCCGCCCGGCTCCAGCCGAGTGTCGCCACGAACACCGACAGCCGGTCGGGACCGCGCCGGATGGTCGCCCAGTCCACCTGCGCCTGCTCGCCCGGCTCCGTCTCGAAGCGTACCGCCGGCCCCGGCGTCGGCGACGCCTTCAACCCCGCAACGAACACCTTCACCATCGTATACCCGCCGGCATAGCCCCGCGCCCGGCACTCGGCGAGGAGCACGCTCGCCGGGATGACGTCCGGCGCCGCAGCGGTCACACGCTCGACGATGTAGCGCTTGTGCGGATCGAGCTTGCTCGCCTGCGGCGGACGCGCGCTGTACCGCGCCGCCTCCGGCTCACGCAGGTAGCGTCGCACCGTGTTGCGCGACACCCCCAGCTCCCGCGCGATCTCGCGCACTCCCTTGCCGTGCTTGGCCAATACCCGGATCTCCACCGCCATCTGCTCCCCAACCATCCGAGCCCTCCGCATCCGCGCGAGGACCCTAGCCTGGGTCAGATTTCAGTCGGCGACCGGGTCAGTTTTGCATCGGCGCTAACACAGGCGAGCAGAGACACCAACATCCCAACAATACCGATCCCGCCGGTGATCATCGCCGGTTCCTGCCGGTATATCCCAGCGGACCAAGCCCCTAAACTGAAGGTGACAACGACCAGGGATACAGAGAATATGTTGTCCATCGCTTGAACTCCGCAGGACGAGGTCAATGTAGCTATCGCCGTTGTATAGGATATAGTGTCGGCCCCATACTGTTAACCTTGCATACTAATGCAGCTTTTTGCGGCTGTGATCGGCGGTTACGAGCGAAGCCGGCGCATCGGCCGTCTACTGTTCCGGACCTGATCATCCGTTAGACCGTTGCCGCTGGAAGCACCGTCGATGTTCGGTATAACCGGGCTTCGACGCTACCGGGGTAGCTCCGCTTAACTGGATTGGACGAGGATCGAATGAGCGATCAGAACAACGTCGTCGAGCTCGCGACCGAGCTGACGATCGCCTGGCTGTCCAACCCGAACACGCGGGCCGACCAGAGCCAGGTGCCTGCGTTCCTCCAGTCGATGCACGAGGCGGTGACCGCGCTCGGAAGCCCGGCCAGCGAGCCGACAGAGCCGGCGGAGGTGTTCACGCCTGCGGTTTCCGTCAGGAAGTCTCTTGCCCGACCCGACGCCATCATCAGCCTGATCGATGGCAAGCCTTATAAGTCGCTGCGGCGGCACCTGTCCGGTCATGGCCTGACCCCGGATCAGTATCGTCAGCGATACGGTCTCAAGGCCGACTACCCGATGGTCGCACCCGAATACAGCGAGGCGCGGCGGTCGATGGCCAAGAAGATCGGTCTCGGCCGGAAGCCGAAGGACGCGCCGGCTGCACCGGCGCCTGCGGAGGCGGAGCAGCCCGCGCCTAAGCGTGGTCGCCGCAAAGCCGCTGCCAGCGAGAAGGCGGATTGAGCCTGACCGCAGCGCCGCGCGGTCTATCCCTCGCTACTGCATCTGCAGGACGACTGCCCGTCTGACAGGGACACTGGAGGCCTCTGGCGGCCATGCTCCCGGAGGTTCGGCGGAAACATTCTTCCGGATTTCGGAAAGAAGTTTCCATCCGAGCAGACCTGCGATCGGCCAGTAGCTGGTCGGATGCACCCCGTCCCGTGTGGGTAGCTGGGCGAGCGGGATGACCTTGTCCCCGAAGCGAAGCGCCACTCTCGTCACGATCAGAGCTGCAGTGCGGTTGTAGGGCGCGAGCCACGTCACGCGCGGCGCCCGGGTTCGCGCGCGCAAGGCGACCAATTGGCGTTCCAGGCGTGGATCTCCGACATCGTTCGAGCCCAACGCGATCAGGGCGACGGCGGGGGTAATGCGGCCTTGCCATGCCTCCAGCACTCCGCTCGAGCGCGCGCCGACGTGCGCGTGTATCTCGCATCGGATACCTTCGCGCGCGAGCGCTCCCGCGGTGCCGACGCCGGTGCTGTCGCCAAGGATGAGGCAGAAGGGGATCACATCCGCCCTGCCGCGATCTTCGGAGATGTCGTCCCCGGGCGCGGGCTTTCTGCCATCTCGTCGTACGCGAGCAGCCCGATGATCGCGACGGCCACGCCGGCAATGCCGAAGAGGCCACGTGCAAGGCCGATCGCGCGCGCCGCCTTTCCACGGCGTAGCGTTCGCCAGCCCCGATCGATCGACGTCCGCCACGACAACCAACCGTCCGCGATGTCGCAGGCCCCGAACATGGCGATCGGGATGGCGATCGCCGGGATGATGTGTCGCGTCTCGACGGGGTTGAAGGCGACCATGACCAACGTGATCAGGAGGACAACGAACGCGGCAGCGTAGATCACGGTGTAGACAGGCCGGAGGCGAAAGATGCGCGAGCTAGGCTGAGCCAGGTAGCGCACGATCGGCCGTCTGCATGTATCGCAGGCTAGGACCGCCTGCCCGAGCGGCCAGCGTCGCATCGTCGCATCGCAGTACGGGCAGGTCGGCCGGGGCAGGCTAATCATGTTCATGGCAGCTGCGCCAACTGCACAGCGTTCGGGAGGGCGGCGCGGATCTCGGTCGCGATCTCCGGCGGGCACACCCAGTTCGCGAACATCGGGTTCCACACCGCCCTGCCCTTGCAAAGCGCGGTTAGCGCCTCCCGGCCTATGTGATCGTCCTTGGCCGCCTGGAACGCGATGCGACCATCTGGCAGCGTGCGTTCCATGATGCCGGCGCAGACCTCGATCTGCGCTCCTGCCTTTCGAGGTTTTGGCGAGGGGGGCACCGCATCGGCGATCACCGGCGCGGGTCGCGGTGTCGCGGGTTGGCTGGTCGCGATTACTGGCTCTGGCGCGGGCTCCTCAGACGCGTCGACGATCGGCTCTGGCTCCGGATCGTCAGCTTGGCTGGTGTCCGGCTCGGCCGTCGTTCCGTCAGGGCCAGGATGGATCCCGAGCCGCACGTAGATGTCTTCCTCTTCGACGTGGTCTGCGATCAGCTGGTCGGCGATCGCCAGCATCTGCAGGCCGCTTACGCCTGTCGAGAAAAGACGCGACAAGGGGCTCGTTCCCCCAAACGGCATCCATCCCGCGACGAGGTTGTCGCATTTGTAGATCGGTTCGTCGTTGCCGACCTTTGAGCGGTCAATGTTGTTCGTAGCTGGCACGGATACGAACACGCCGATGCGCTCGAACGCCTTGCTGTGGCCCTTACGCTTCAGCCACGCGGCGAGGATGTCTCTCTGGCGCCGTACCTGCCGTCCAGCCGACAGCCCAGGCGAGAGTGAACATGCCCGTGATGGCCGACAGGACGCCCAACAGGCGCCTTCGGCGCTGACGGAGGCTGATGGACCGGAAAACTGGGAGCCGCGCTCCTGCCCCGCCTGCAGCAGGGTTGCAGACGGCGATGTTACTGCGTCGATCGCGTCCACTGGCGCCGTGGCGAGCCGCACCGTGCGTCTGGTCGGCTCCGCGCGCATGTAGTCGCGATCACCGGGTCCCATCTGCCTACTCCGTCACCGTGACGGGGGTGCCGGTCGCGGCCGGTTGCAGCTCTTTAAGTCCTGCGATCCCGAGCGTTACGGCGCCAGACAAGCCCAGCATTAGCAAGAGTGCATGGATGATCCTACAGGTCCAACTCAGCATCGTGCGGAGCCGGTGGGGCGTTGCCGACGATGATTGGAGATCGTCGCGGATGAGCCGTTCGGACATCATGCGGCCACGCCCACCGCTCGACGGGGCGCGCGCAGCGCCCGTGTCAGCGGCGCAAGCACTGCGTAGGTCAGCGCAAAAACGCTAGCCATCGCCAGGGTCTCAGCGCCCCATTCCAGCGCGTGGTCGTGCTTGGCGAGGCGGCTGCACTCGGCAAGCGTGTGCGTGTTGAGGTCGCACGGGTGCCAATGCTTGATAGCGAGCACCTGCTCGAGGGTAGGTCGTGCGGTGGGCATAGTCATAGCTCCAGTCCGATGTCTTTTTCGGGGAAAGGCAGCTCGATCGCGGGCGGCTCGACGCCGATGCGGAGCGACGCGGCCGACAGAGTGGGATCGTTCTTGAAGTCAGGAGCGGTGGTGGTGCTGCTCATCGCCGGCGAGGCGACCGAGCCCTCTTTCTCGCCGCCCAATTTTTCGGGGCCGCGATCGAGTTCGGGCGGCAGCGAGGGATTGAACGATCCCGACGAATCCATGCCGGTCTGGCTCCCCGTCGCACTCGGCGACGCGCCATTATCCGAGATGGAGCCTCGCCCTGGATCGATCGACAACTCGCCGGTGGTCTCGAGTGCGGAGGTCTTGTTACCCTCGTTGCGCTCGATCGCCTGGGTCAGCTTCTCGCGATTGTCGGTGAACAGCTGGATGTCGTCACGGACGCGTGTGACGGTCACGTTGAAGAGCCGCTGATTGGAGAGGTTGGACTCCTTGTGGCTCATCACCGCGATCGCGTTGTCGGCGGTGATGCCTTGAGCGGCGTGCATGTTGAGCGCGTAGGCGAGGCTGATGCGCTCCATCATCGGGTCGCCGGCTTTCAGTTCATGGATACGGCCGTCGCTTGCCTCCACCTTGAGCTGCGGCTGACCGTCGTCGTCGATCAACGGGCGCGAGCGCACCTCGCCAGTGTCGTCGCGGTAGTCCCGCATCTGCTGGACGGGAAACGCACGCGTCAGATAGTCGATAACCGCTTCGCGCGGTGACAAGTCGATATCGAGTTCGGCGCGCTCGTCGGGAGTGAGCTCACCCAGGCGACGGTTGAGGATCGGCGCCCGGAAGATGCGCGGCGCGGCAGCCGGGCGCGACTTCATCGCTCGCAGGAGCGACACCGCCCCTCCCCGCTTGACCGCCGAGGATGCGTTGTCCTCCTGCAGGGCAGCGCGATCGGGAATGACAAGCAGGTCGACCAGTTCAGCCACGTTCCGACGAGCGATCGTGACCCCTGCGATGTCGCCCACGATCTTGTCGATCACGTAGATCCGAACCGCGACGCCGGTGCCGTGCTTTCCGTAGCCGTTCGTGAGGCGGATGGAGGTGCGAAGGGCCGTTCCCGCAAGTGTCGTCGTCCAGATATCGGCCATCCGTGCGGAATGGGCGAACCAGTCCGGCATGATGGCAACGAGGCGCCCGCCTGGCCGCAACCGCTTCAGCGCGGCTTGAAGATGGCGGACCGCGGCGAGCGCGTCGGCACCGCGACCGACCGAACGCGAAAATGGCGGATTCATGAGGATGAGGCTGGGGCGCTGCAAAGCTGTGAGCGTACTGCCGATCGTTGCCCCGTCATGACCGAAGACGACGGCATGGGGAAATGTGGCGGAGAGCCGCGCCCGCCGCGCCGGATCGATCTCGTTGAGCTGCAGGGCGGCGATCGTCGACAGTTGAGCGACAAGCAGTCCGTTTCCGGCGCTGGGCTCGAGCACGACATCCGTCGGTCGTGCAGCCGCGAGCAGGACGGCCACGGCTGCGATGTCGACAGGTGTCGAGAACTGCTGCCAGTCGATCTGTTCCTCGCTGCGCACCGTTTGCGTCGGCAGGCGATCGAGCAAGCCGAGGGCGAGTGGGAGGTCGGCCGCGGTCTGGAGCGGCTGCGAACCGCTCACCAGATGGAGCGCCAGCGCATGCTCGAGCACCTCGAAGCTCTCGCGCTGCGTCCAGCGCCCCTCTGCGTCCGAACCACCGAAGGCGTGGACCATCGCCTCGTTGAGGTCGCGTCGGCTGAGCTTCGTCTGTCCGCCGAGTAGCGGCAAAAGCATGCGGGCAGCGTCGGTGCAGGCGGTTGCGCGGTCATGCTTGGGATCGAACAGGTCGGTCATGGGGTGGGTCTCCAGAACTGTCTGCGTGCTGCAGCTCAGTTCCCCCGCTCCCCCTCCCCTTCTCAGCTCCTCGGCCTAAGCACGTCGGCCCAGTCGCCGTACTGTTCCGGCGGTGGCATGCGGGCGAGCGCAAGCCCACGCTCCCGATAGGCTCGCCAGGCCTTGCTGCGCGCGCGCCGTCCTTCGGGATCGTTGTCTTCGGCGATAATCAGTCGTGTGACGTTGCTCGGGATCTGGATGCGATCAAGGCGGGCCGCCCCCAACGTCGCCCAGCATGGTATGCAATTGATCTGGGTGAACGCCGCAGCCGTCTCGAAGCCTTCGGCAATGGCGAGGGTCTCCCCCGCCCTGCCCCCCTGCCAGGCACCGGCAGCGGGAGCGCCGAGCATCACCTTGTCCAGGTAACCACCGTTCGTCGTGTCGAGGAAGATACGTTGGATCGCACGGAGGTGGGAGCCCTCTCGGACCGCTACGATGAGCGCCGGCAGGAAGCGCGTGGAAGGCTTTGGACCCCACGGGCAGCGTGGATGAAAGCGGATATCGTCGAGTGGCAGGCGCAGGCCCCGCCCGTCGAGATACTCAGCGGCTGCCGTACCGTCCGCGGGAAGGGCCTCCTCCCAGAGCCGTCCGACGTTGCTCCCGCCAGGGCGGTGCCGGGCGGGCGGTGGCTGATGGCTTCCGGAGGGTCGTAGGCGGGAGATTTCGCGCAGGACGTCCCCCGGATCGCAACCGGCAAAACAATGGACGAGAATGCCGTCGTGCCCCTGGCGCACGGACAGGCTGGGATCGCTGTCCTGGTGTGCTGGGCAGCGGCAGGTAGCGATATAGCCCCGCCAGGTGCCGCCGAGGGCACCCACGATATCGACAACGCGCTGGGTGGGTCTGAGAGCGATCAGGGACATTCCCGTCTCCTTTCACCCCCTCCCGCCCTCTTCCCTCCTACAGAAAAGCACATCGCAGGGTTTGCGAGTAGACGACGAAGCGGCAAGCCGATAAGACGGCTTTACGTTTTGCAGGTTTTACGATTACACGTTTCCACGGAAGGTCCCTCTCATGATCGTTGCGTTGCTCAACCAGAAAGGCGGCGTCGGAAAGACGACCCTGAGCGTGAACCTGGCCTCAAGCCTCGCACGCGACGGCTCGCGCGTGTTGCTGATCGACGCCGACCCCCAGGGCAGTTCGCTCGACTGGGCTGCGGCTCGCGAGGAGCAGCCGATGATCTCGGTGGTCGGCTTCCCTCGACCGACCATCCACAAAGAGTTGGATCAGATCGGCCAGGGCTACGATCATGTCGTCATCGACGGACCGCCTCGTGTGACCGAGCTGGCGCGATCGGCGATCATGGCGGCGGATGTGGTGCTGGTCCCTGTCCAGCCTTCGCCTTACGACATCTGGGCCGCGGACGAGGTGGTCAAGCTTATCGTCGAAGCGTCCGTTTTTAAGGAAAGCCTGAAGGCCACATTTGTGGTAAATCGCAAAGTCGCAAAAACGGCGATTGGGCGCGACGTGGTTGAGGCTTTGGCAGCATATCAGATCCCGACCATGACGGCGCAGATCGTCCAGCGCGTCGTGTTTGCCGAGGCAGCGGCCACTGGGCGCGCTGTTTTCGAGATCGACGGCAAGAGTGCGGCGGCAGCGGAAATCGAGGCCGTACGGGCCGAACTAATGGAGCTTGTGGCATGACCAAGAAAGTGACGATTGGCCGACGCCCAACGGCTGGCGCGCCTCCCGCCGCTGGCGCCGATGCCTGGGTGGGAGCCGGAGCAGAGAAGCTTGCCGAAACGCCCGCCGCGGACGTCAAGATGAAGCGTTTGACGATCGACATACCGGAGAGCCTTCATCGCACGATCAAGTCACAGTGCGCGATGCGGGGAACGAAGATCGCTGACGAGGTCCGAGATCTGTTGGTACAGAAATACGAAACGCCGTAATTCCGCCTTTGCGCGTCGGCGTGTCGCCGTAAAGCCGGCGATGTGTCTTTCTGTATCACCGCTTTTCCGTAAATGCGTTGTCTGAATGGCGTTCTTGGCTATCGCGATCCCCCTTTCCCCCGATCGCGGAATAGCATCCGGTTCGATGAAAGGTTCAAGCGAGTGGCAACAGGGCAGGGGTCCACCTTCTTCGTGCCGGGCGTTCCGGCCAAGGACCAAGAGCAAGCGTATAATGAGCTCGCGCTGGCCTGCGGGTGTGCACCGGCGCCGACAGGCAAACGCATCCGCTCGATCACGTTCCGATCGAACGGGGAGACGTGGACAGCCACGGTTGGCGAAAAGCTAAGCGGCTCGGCGACGAAGAAGAGCCGGGCAGGGGGGCAACGCATCGAACGCACCGTTCCTCTCTCAAACGGCTCGACCGTCCTCGCCATCTTCGCCGGCGTGCCCTTTCGGGTCTGGCATGACGGCGCGTCCAGGGTTTGGTCCAACCCATTCCTCGCTGGCGAGCCTTCCTCCGTCACTATGTTCGCGGACGGCGGAGCATAGCCACTTCGACAGTGATGTCGCCCGCATTTCAGTAGATGCGCTTCGTCGTAAATCTGTTTAAGCGCAAAGTCGGGTTCCCGATGCGCTCTCCTCCCGGGCAGGGTAATTTTTTTCCACGTTGACCATGCCTCCGTCCGATGGCTGTTTCGACAAATGAAGCACCCCGGCGCGCTGAGATTAGTCACAGGATTGGTCGCGGCTTCCGTCGCCCTCGGCCCTGCCGACGCGTCCCAGCGGCAAGCTGAACTGGTCGCATTCCGTGATTTGGCTGACGGTGTGGTGATTGATGTAGGCCGCACGGCGCCGAAGCCACTTCCACCATCAAGCGAGCAGCAGGGCGTTTCGCCGGAAGCCTTACAGGATGACTTCCGGAGCATCGCCCTGGCCGAGCAAGCACATACGACCACGGACGTTCCAAGCCCGCCGATTGCGATTCCGCTTTGGATGCAGACGGGGAGGGTGATGACGGGTGCGGCTCAGGTCGCTCAGAGCGTCGTCGCGCCTTACATGTACAGTCCGGCCGCTTGCTCGATGACGCCTTACCGTCCGCGAGGAGATTTGGCTCCGTGGCAGGAGGCACGCCGAGCGCGTTATTTCCCTCTCATCTCCGCCGTCGCCTGTGAGGCTGGCGTGCCTACCGGGCTACTCGATGCGCTCGTCGCCCAGGAAAGCCGCTACGATCCGCTGATCGTCTCAAACAAGGGCGCGGTAGGCCTGACACAGTTGATGCCCGACACGGCTCGCGGCCTGGGTGTTCTCGACTCCCGAGATCCGCTGGCCAATCTGAGGGGAGGGGCCAGATACCTTCGGTCTCACCTGGACGAGTTCAAGCGCGTCGATCTCGCACTGGCGGCCTACAACGCCGGCCCTGGCAGGGTACGAACCTTGGGAAGGATCCCACCCTTCAGGGAGACGATCGATTACGTTGCGGCGATCACCAAGGGGTGGAGCAGCGGTGCCTATCGAGCCGCATCCGTGCAAACCGCCGCGATGCCGAGTGCGGCAGGCTGGCGGGGCAGGGGGGTCCAGCTGCTGGCTTACACGTCGACGAGCGTGCCGAACCCGAGGTAATGGGCAAAGTAGATCGCGATCCCGAGTATAGCCGGTGCACCCAGGAGGTAGTTGAGCTGCCAACGAACCCACAGCCGCGGCGCGACGAGGACCTTGTCGAGCATGGTCGTGGTAGGGAGCCGGCTATTTCCCGTGCGATAGTCATAGGCGGTCTTGATGACCGCGAAGACGGCGCACATCGCGACCATGACGCCGACGGCGGCATAGAGGGAGAGCCAGGCCTGGAGTGTCGCTTGGGGCATATCGACCACCTAGCAGCAAGATGCTGACGATCGCTTAACCCTCTTGTGGGTGCAAAGTTACCAACCTGGCCGGACGCGTGAGTGCTCTACGTGGCCGACGGGATCGATGCGGGGCTCCCGTTTCAGACGAACTACCAGCGGATCGCCCAGGCGTGAACGTGGCCCATCGTTGTCACCGCAATGGCGACGATTGCCGCCGTACCGCTCGCGGCGTTCGTCCTTCTGGGTCGCCGAGAAGATGCCGAGAAGGACACTGCTTCGAGCTGAATGCGTCTCCGGCCACCTCACAGCCTGCCTGATTGGAAGAAGCAGGCGAGGGGCGGGAGGCCTCTCGTTGCTAGCTTGGCAGGGGTTGGCCATCAATGCGCAGCCATTCGCTCGGTCCTGAAACCCCATAGGCTCTTTTGAAGGTCGAGCTCGCCGCGCTTCGCCCGCGCGACCATCCCAGCGTAATAAGCCCCGGCTGTAAGGCGGATCTCATTGCGCGCCTCTCTCTCCGCGGTGATCATGACCGCGACAGCAGCGCCGTCCCGGCCCAGCGTATCGATTGCATCCACCCACGTTCCGGAACGGATGCCAAGGTCATGCCGCAGCCGCGCCGCGGCGTTATGGACGTCCGGCCACCGCGGTCGGGCCTCCGTCAGATACATCGAGGTTGTCGGGAACATCTCCGCGAGGTCGCAAGGCCGCACCTTGAGGCTGCTCTGAGAAGGGGAGGGGGGCAGCACCGCTTGATCGGGAAGGCTCACCTCCGGGTCAGAACTACATTCTCGCTTAGCATGTACGGTATTTTCAGAGGGAATGGTTTGTATGTGTATGTCGGGTGATACCGATGACCCCGACGGGTTATTTTCCTCTGTAAACATGAAGCGATCGATGGTCTCTCCGACGAGATCCTCAACGCCAGGAAGACGGTCGAGCGCGGCCTGGTAGCCTTCGCGGTCGCCCATAGTCCTGGCCTGCGCCGCAGCAAACGCGATCTCGTCAATCGCGTCCTGGAGTGCCATCCAGTGCGGTCCGGTGAGGCTCAGATCAGCGGCCTGCGCGAGTGCCTGTCCGACGATCCGGCGGACACGCGCGATCTCCTTCTTGCCGCTCTTGAAGAGCGCATAGAGGGCGTTGAGGCGATCGCCGGCTTCCTTCAGCTCGGCATAGCGCAGCCGGATGGGGGAGAGATCGAGGCCGTAGGCTTCGACGATGACGCCGTCACGGTTCCGGAAACCGCTTCGACGTCCCGAGGCGCTATCTCGCGCGAGGATCAAGCCTGCGGCGCGCAGCTCACGCAGCCGCGCCTTGATGCAGGCAACGGTTTTCCTGACCTCGTCCGCAAGATGTTGGTTGCTCGGCCAGACGACGAGCGGGCGGTCGGCGGCCCAGTCGGCCTCCCAGGTGAGCTGGACAAGATCCATTAGCGTCTCGATCGCGCCGTTGCTGACCGCGATCGCGCCTTTCAGCGCCTTCACGACCCTGCGAGCGTCTTGTTTGGATATCTGGACGGCGCTCTCGTCGACGACCTTCATCCTCCGGGTGAGCTCGCGCGTCAGTGCCGTGATCGGCCGCGCCCCGGTCCGGCCGGTGAAAGCCGTTTGCGTATAGTTCATCGTTCGCCCCCTCGGATGGAGGGACCGTCAGCAGGCATAACTCGTGCGTGGCGCGAATCGCGCTCCCTTGAACCAGGTGTCAGGATCGTCTAGATGGGAGGCCTATCGCGGACCGGTCAGCGTTTGGCGACGCTGCCCATCTTACGGTTCCAGGGTGCCCGGCCTTCGTGCCGGGCATTCGTTTATGTGGCCACGGTCATAGCTCCAGAAAATGCGACGGAAGGTCGCCCGAGCACAGTGCCGCAGATGCAAAGGTTAAGAAACCACGAGTATTCGTGGTATCGGCTACGCTCGCCGGAAAAGATTCGTGGTATCGACTACGCCCGCGGCGATAAGTTCGTGGTATCGACTACGCGGCAAGGCAAAGTTCGTGGTATCGGCTACGCCCCAGCGGATGGTAGTTGGCCTCCGACGCGGTCGGCAGTGCTGACAAGGTGGGCCGGGTGGAATGCGTCGCCTCTGCGACTGTCGAGATCAAATCCGATCAGTTCTCGGAAGCAGCTTTCGATCGCTTCATCGGCGCCAGGACAGTCGGAACCTCGCGAATGACAACAACCTCGTCCGAGACCTTGCTGCTTTTTGAGGCGCCTTCGGCCGCCTGGATAGAAAACTCGAAGCCCGGGACTGTGCCGTTTGCAGCCTCGACAACGTAAGGCTTGAAGAGCCGGGTCAGGCTTTGATGGCCGATCTGGTGTTGTAGATCACCCAACCTTATCGACGTCACGCCGGAGAAGCGCAGGAAGCAAGCGACTTCATAGAGCCGACGGTTGATCGGGCTCAGCTGGAAGTAGCTGGGTGCGTATTGCATGACACTTCGATCCTTGAGGATCGCCCGGAACAGCCAATCGCACAGACGAACATTCACGGCCTTGAGCCTGCGCTCGCCGGTTCGCGTCTTGGTATATTGAAGGCGGGCAGTCTCGACCCAGGAGAAGAATCCCGCTTCGCCCTCGCCACCAGTCTCGATGTCAGTCTTGATCTGCGTGCTCTGCAGTCGTTCCAATGCCTCGTACAATCTTGTGTACGCGTTGGATGACGGTGTAGCGCCGGTGACCCGGAAGAAGTCATTGGCAGTGAACTGGAAGTTTTGGCTTACTGGCTCGCCGTTCTCGATCTTCGCAGCCATAAGGCTGGCGATGTAGAGGATAACCTCTTTATCGTAGATGTTGGCGACACCCTTATGGCCAGGCTGCACCTCGATACTGATCTCGCCGGTGCTGTAGGCAAGCGGCTTCATCCATGCCTGCTTCGTAAGGGCGAAGAAGGGGTATGCCATCAGCGATAGCTCGCCATGAACACCACCGCGTAGTGGGCTGTCCATGGAGAAGAGGTCGCCCTGCATCGGAACCACTGCGTCTTTGGCAGTGCCGGCCGGCGCCCGATCTTTCGACAGGCCTGGTTCGGCCGCCTTACTCTTCGGCATGACCAACTCCGTCGTCATCCAGTCGGCTCACGCGCGTCCGAACCGCGGCGACACCATAGGCGTAGGCGATACCACGAGCCGGTCGACCCGTAAGGCCGGTCATGGGGTGAGGCGTAGGCGATACCACGAACTTCAGGCGGGTTTCGGGCGGAAAACGCAGCCTTCCGAGGGGAGGGTGCCTGCCAGTTCGGTCCAACTTCGTACTATCGACTACGCCTACGAGACCCGCACCGGGGTTGGTCGGCTTCGTCGCAAACGACCGGGCCTGTTGAAAAATGCCGGACATGCCGGGTTGCTCCTTCGTTTCACCCCTGCCGAAAGGAGCGTCGCTATGATGGGACCAGCCTGTCGCGGTAAGCGGGAAGGGGCGTCCCGCCGCACCATAGAAGCCATGTTGCCCGCAGACCACCTGCTGCGTCGCGTCGATCGATGTCTCGACATCGGCGAGTTGAGACAGGCACTGGCCGGTCACTACAGCGCAAGGGGACGGCCATCGATCGATCCCGAACTCCTCATCCGCATGGCCTTGGTCGGCCGCATTTACGCGATCACGTCCGAACGGCGCCTGTGTGAGGAGCTGCGCTACAATCTGGCCTATCGCTGGTTCTGCCGTCTCGCGCCGGGAGACAAGGTTCCGCACCACTCGACGTTCAGCAAGAACCGGCACGGTCGTTTCCGCGATGCCGACGTGTTCCGGATCCTGTTCGAAAGCACGGTCCGACGCTGCATCAGTGAAGGACTGATTGGCGGAAAAGACGCCGCGATCGATGCATCGTTCATAGCGGCTGATGCGAGCTGGCAGCGCAAGACCGTTCCTGGCTACCTGCCGTATGTCGCCAACGCGTCGCGCGCGGTTAGGGAGTGGGTGCACGACACTGGAGATGCCGTCTTTGAAATGGCGCGCTCGAAAAGCTGCCAAGGCGTCTCTCGAACGGACCCTGCCGCGGCTTGGTCGGCGCGAACGGTGCGTGGCCGGTTCGGCTACGCCCTGAATGCGCTGGTCGACACCCCGAGTGGCGTCGCTCTCGATGTGAAGGCGACACCGGCTCGGTTCGCGGAGGAAGTTGATGCGGGGCGCGTCATGCTCGAGCGATCGGCCGATCGCTTTGATTATCGTCCCAAGCGGGTTGCGGCCGACAAAGCCTATGGCAGCGCCAACTTCCTCGGCTTCGTAAGGGATCACGGCGCAATCCCGCACATTCCGGTAATCGACCGTACGCAACAGACCAAGGGCAAGCTGCCGCGAACGGCCTTCAGCTATGATCGTGACATTGACAGCTTTACCTGTCCGACCGGAAAGCCGCTCCGACATCATGCCTTCCATCTGCCCACCGGCGTACACCGTTATGCAGCCGATGCGCGTGACTGCGAGGCGTGCGTGCTTCGGAAGAAATGCACGACGGCGCGGCGTCGTACCCTGGTTCGGCTGGACGATGAGGACGTCCGCGATCTTGCCAGAGCCGAAGTGGAAACCGGGCTCTACAAGCGGTCTATGCGGTTGCGGCGCGGGGTTGAACGGTTCTTCGCTGACGCCAAGGGTAAGCATGGCATGAGGCGGCTTCACCTGCGCGGTATCCGCGGAGCGGAAGAAGAGTTCCTGATCGGCGCGGCGGTGATGAATCTGATGGTCCTGGCGCGACCCCAGCGGCTGACGGGCAAGCCGCGCCGGGGAGTATGCGTCCCCGCAGCGCTGACGCCGGCTGCGATCTCGGCCCGGTCGATTGAACACGACGTGATCGCCTCGCCTGCTCGACGATATGCCTGATCGCTGAGGCGCGGCGTGATCTATCACGCGGCTTGCAGCCGTTCTTTGCGGTATGGCACACCGTCGAGCAGTGCCTGGCCCGGCGCCTTGGGCGTGCCGTCACCGTTCACGTACATATAGAGTGTCGTCGTCGTCATCCCGAGACGGCGCGCGACATCGGCTGCGATCGCGTTGCGATCGGACATGGCGGCCATCGCTATCGCCAGCGTTGCCTTGTCCATCTTGCGGGGTCGCCCTCCCATGCGCCCCCGCGCGCGTGCCGCGGCAAGGCCGGCCTGTGTGCGCTCGGCGATCAACTCGCGCTCGAACTCTGCAAAAGCGGCGAAGATGCCAAAGGCCAGGCGGCCGTTGGCGGTGGTGGTGTCAATCTGCGCGCCGGCGCCGGTCAGCACCTTCAACCCAATGCCGCGCTCACGCAGCGCCTCGGCGGTGATGACCAAATGCCTCAGGTCGCGTCCGAGGCGATCCAGTTTCCAGAGCACCAGTGTATTGCCGGGCTGCAATGCCTTGAGACAGGCAGTCAGGCCGGGACGTGCATCATGACGACCCGACGCGAGATCCTCATAAATGCGCGAGGCATCGACGCCTGCGGCGAGCAGCGCATCGCGCTGCGGTGCCAGCGTCTGCGATCCGTCAGCCTTGGACACCCTCACATATCCGATGAGCATCGCCACCCTGCCAGAAAAGATATCTGACACCCTGCAATGTGCTGGTGGTTTCCGCAACGGGTATTCCGACCACAAGGCAGGGGGGACGAGGCAAAAACAGCAATCGCCAGAAAACCGGTCGTTTTTCTTGTTGCCCAGTGACAATCACGATGAGCGCCTGCGCGTCATTGCAATGCGCGGTTGGGGTCTGCTTCGGGAGTGCGTACCCGGACCGGAAGCAGCCTCCAACCGCTTCGGCTTGATCTGCGGGTTGCCCTGCTGCCATCCTGCCGTGGCACCGTGGACGAGGCAGACCCTGATCGTGAGTGACAAGTTGTCATATCCTGTCGGCCCTTCAGGCCGGGGACGTTCGGCGTCAGTTTCTCACAAGTGCGGCAAACACTTCACGCATCTGGGTCGAGGGAGAGGGATCGTGCACTTCTTGAAGGATCGAACCGGACCACTGCGAGAGAAGGATGCGCGCCAGTTGGATGCTCGGCATCGCTGGCGTCAGGCCGGTACGCCTCAACAGATGGGAGGTGACGTCGGCGAAGGCGGCCTCGTACGCGACCTTGACCGGTTCGAAGCGCGTGCGGAATGGCGCATTGCGTCGTGCGTGAAGGTGAAGCTCAACCATCAGTACGGAATGACGCGCATCAACGGACAGGGCATCCAGGCTGCGCCCGATCGTATCCAAGATGGATTCTGCGGTTTGATGACGGGTATCCGCCACCAACGTGTCGAGCTTTCGGGCCAGGCTCGCCATGTGCTCTTCGACCAGCGTGAAGAGAAGATCGTCCTTGCTGGCGAAATACGAATAGAATGCGCCCTGCGAGAAGCCAGCGCGTTCGCAGATGCCGCGGATCGAGGCGGCTGCGACCCCGCTCGCGACGATCAGCCCGATCGCGGCGTCTAGCAGTCGCGCCCGCGTCTCCATCCGCATCTCGGGACGCTTCCTGCGGCCTGGCATCCCCCGCGTCGTTAGGGTCAGGACCCATTGATGTGAGCGTCGCGATCTGATTCCGGCTCCGCAAGGAGACCGGGATGAGTGACCTGTTTTGGCTGACGAACGAGCAGATGGAGCGGCTGCGGCCGTTCTTTCCCAAGAGCCACGGGAGGCCGAGGGTAGACGATCGGCGGGTGCTGAGTGGCATCGTATTCGTCAATCGCAACGGGCTGCGCTGGCGAGATGCACCCGGCGAGTACGGCCCGCACAAGACGCTGTACAATCGGTGGAAGCGTTGGGGCGAGGCCGGTGTGTTCACGCGAATGATGGAAGGTCTGGCTGCAGCCGGCGCCGAGCCGCAGACGGTCATGATCGACGCAACCTACCTGAAGGCTCACCGCACGGCATCGAGCCTGCGGGTTAAAAAGGGGATCTTGGCCGCCTGATCGGCCGCACCAAAGGCGGCATGAACACCAAGCTTCACGCCATCGCCGATGCGAACGGGCGCCCCTTGAGCTTCTTCATGACCGCGGGCCAGGTCAGCGACTACACCGGCGCGGCAGCGCTACTCGATGACATGCCGAAGGCGCAGTGGCTGCTTGGTGATCGCGGCTACGACGTCGACTGGTTCAGGGACGCCCTCCAGGCCAAAGGCATCCAACCCTGCATCCCAGGCCGCAGGTCGCGCAACGAACCGATCCGGTACGACAAGCGCCGCTATCGGCGTCGCAGCCGCATCGAGATCATGTTCGGCCGCCTCAAGGACTGGCGCGGGGTCGCTACCCGCTACGACCGCTGCCCCACCGCCTTCTTCTCCGCAATCGCCCTCGCTGCCACCGTCATCTTCTGGCTGTGATCAACGAGTCCTGACCCTAAGCGCAAAGTCCCATTCGAACTTCCGCCGCGCAAACAGCTAATAAAAGGATTGTCGGGGGTCGGCTTCAACTTGACGACGCGACGATTGCACGCCGCCTGAGCCCGTCGATGTCGGCCGATTGGGATACTGGCTGTTTAGTCTTTGCATCTGGTGGGCTATGAGGTCCCGCGATAGCTTCGAATCCTATACTCATTGGAATATCTGTCAGATGGAACCGCCCCGTCGCTTCGGACGACCGACATTGGAGGAAGCGGCAGGCCTGCGTAACCGGGTCATGGAAGAGACGCTGGGCCTGTTGCGCGTCACCGGTATCAGCGGCCTGTCAGTTGATGAAGTCGCGAGACTGGCTGGCGTCACGAAACGCACGATATATCGCCAGTTCGGTAGCAAGTCCGAACTTGCCGACATTGTAGTAGATCAGGAAATAGATAGACTTCAGGACGGTATTCTTAGTTCAACTAACGAAGCATCGCCTATCGGAAAGTTGCAATGCTGGGCAAGGTCGTTTTTCGATTATGTTGTCGAGCCAGATAACGCATCCTTTCTCAATTATCTGTGCTTCGAATCAATCGATGATCCGTGCCTGCGCTCGAAATTGTCTGGATGGCATATGCGAATGATGGATATTGCGCTTCAGTTGATAGGCCGTGCTCAGAAGCTGGGCGAATTGCCGTTGCTGCCGCCCGAGCGACTTGCGGGTTTGCTCATCGATCTGATGAACGGAGCGATGCATCGGCGACGCCTGCACCTCGATGAATTGCTGGTGTTCGTCGGACAGACGCAGGAAGATCATTTCCGCTCGCGATGGAATTGCTTCCTCGCGCTGGCGAACGGCGGATGTCCCTCGGACACCGGTTAACGGCACCGCCTTCCAAGGCGGGTGGTAGCTTGTACCGTTTCTGAAAGTATCCTATCGTGTGTACATGTTGAACGGCATAGGCGTAGCGCCCGTGATCGCAGGGAATGTGCCAATGGGCGATCGGAAGGCAGGTCGGCCGGCATTCGACGCATTGTGTGCTGACCTTGCGAGCGTACACGGCAAGTCGGCAAAACCAACGATCTGCTTCTACGACCTCGACCGTACCGTAACCCGCTTTCCGACTTGGTCGTGGTTCCTCGCGAGGACCATACTACGGTATTGCCCATGGCGCATCGTGCTGGTCCCCTTCGTGATGCTGGTCGCGATCGGCAGGGCGGTTGGATGGGTTAGCCGCGACCGCATCAAGGAGGTGATGCACGGCGTGCTCATCGGACGCGATACGCGGCAGGCCGTAATCGATCGATGGGCCGGAAGCTTTGCCGATCATGTCGTGCGTAACGGCATCCGCCCCGGCGCGCTGCTGCAGATTGCGGCAGACCGCGCCGCCGGGCATCGCATCGTTCTGGCTACCGCCGCGCATCGTTTCTACGCCGAACCCATCGCGCGCAGACTGGGTATTAGCGATGTCATCGCGACCGAGGCGCGACGGCGCGGCAATCGCATCACCCATCGGCTTGCGGGTGCGAATGTATATGGTGAAGCGAAGCTGGCCGCGGTCAGCGCTTGGCTGTCGGGACAGGGTTTCGCGCGCGAGGATTTGCTGGTTCGTTTCTATTCCGATCATGCCAGCGACGCGCCTTGCCTAGCGTTCGCCGACCGAGGAATCGCGGTGAACGGCAACCGGTCGATGCGCGCCCTCGCCGGGCAACATGACTGGACATCGCTCGATTGGAACCTGACGACAGCGGTCGTGGCCTGACTCGTGCAGGCCGTCATCCTCAGTGCCGGGCGCGGCTCGCGCCTGTTGCCGCTCACGCAGGACATGCCGAAATCCATCGTCCCGATGGCGAACGGCACAATCCTCGACCAGCAACTCGCCGCGCTGGCGCAGGCAGGTATCGCGCGGGCGATGGTCGTGGTCGGCTATCGCGCCGACCAGATCAAACGCCACCTTGCGGCACGGCATCTACCCATCGAGGTCGAACTGCGCTTCAATCCGTTCTGGGCGGTGGCAAGCAGCATCGGCAGCGTTTGGGCGGCGCGTGACGTCCTGCACAATCCCTTCTGCTTGATGAACGGCGACAGCAGCTTCGCATCCGCCATTATCGAACGGGCGATCGCCGTTCCACCGCGCAGCGTCGGACTGGTGGTCGAGCCGTTGGGCGTGCCGGAAGAGGACGACATGCTCGTCCGGGTGGATGAGGGTGCCGTGATCCGCGTTTCGAAAAGCCTTGCAACCTCGTACGCAACCCATCGTTCATTGGGCATCATCGTTGGCGCTCGGGACAGCGGGTATGGCGATGCGCTGGCCCGTGTGATTGGAGAGGCGGATGGTTACGCCGCTTATCATCACGACGTGATCAGTGCGCTGGCGCAGACCGAACCGGTTGAGGCGCTCGTCGAAACCAGTGGCGACTGGATTGAGATTGATCGGCCCGATGATATCCTGCGGTGGACGGCGAGACGGGGGCAATGACGCGGCGTCGGTCAATTGCTTTCCTGTTCCTTGGCGAAACGTTGCTAATACCGCACCTGTATCCAATCGTGGAGGCGCTCGCCGCTGCCGATAGCACGGTGGCGATCGATCTGTGGGTATCGACGTCGGTGCATGAACGGCTGTTGCGGCGCTGGACGGCGCTGCTCGATGCCCCCGGTATCGTCATTCGTCGCGCGCCCGGCTTTCGAAGAGACGACGGCGACGAAGTCGGGCGCAATCCGGTGTTGCCGTCCAAGCTGCCGATGCTGTTCCGCCTTGCGCCGCGCCTTGCCAGGACGCCGGTGGTGGTCTGTGCCGAACAGACCAGTCTGTGGTTGCCGCGCCTGATGCCGTGGCGGGCAACCCGATACGTCAAGACATCGCACGGGGTCGGATCGATGAGCGCGCGAGACGATCCGCGTCGCCGCGCCGCGTTCCATACGCTGGTTCCCAGCGAGCAGGAACGCGAAACCTATCTCAAGCGGGGCATCGCGCCCGATCGCATCACCGCCACCGGCTATGTGAAGGCGGCGTTCACTCACCACGCCCCGGTGCGTACGCTGTTCGCACAGGATCGGCCGGTCCTCCTCTATACCCCGCACTGGCAGGCGCACCGCTCGTCATGGCCCGCCTGGGGGCGAGAGATCGTGGCGATGCTCGTCGCCCGAACCGACTGGAACGTGATCCTGGCGCCGCATCAGAGGCTGATCGAACAGGCACCCGACCTTCGCGAGGTGCTGGCGAAGGTCGCCGGATTGACGCATGTTCACTGCGATCTCGACAGCTTCGCCGGGGTCGACGGCAGCTATACCGCGATGGCCGACCTGTATCTGGGCGACACGTCGAGCCAGTTGATCGAATATCTCGTCCGTCCACGCCCGGCGGTGTTACTTGACCCGGCGGAGCGCGACTGGCGCGCGGATCCCGCGTTTGCGATGTGGCATGCGGGGGAAGTGGTACGCACGCTCGACGACCTGCCCGCCGCGATCGACGGCGCGCGGGCGGCCCATCCCCGCTTCGCCCCCGTCCAGCAGGCGATCGCGCAGGCGGCGGCGGGGGATGCGAGCGGGGCGGGCGCGGCGCGGGCGGCAGAGGTAATCCTCGCGATACTGAACGACGCCGTGCCGGAACGCGGGCGGCCAAACAGGTAGAATCATGCCGGATACCACCGACCTTCCTTTCCCCCGTGTCGAACCGGTCGGGGACAACCCGACCTTGTTGTGGGGGATGGACGCGCGGGAACGGCTGCGCCGCATCGCCAGCGCGCTCGGCCTGCCGGACAGCGGAACCGCAGGCGACACGGTCCTGCTCGCCAACCTCGAATATGCGTTCGATCCGGCATGGATGCGCCATCTGCGCGGTCGCCGCGACTGCGTACTGACGCGCGACGGCGTGGCCGTTCTCGCGCATGTCGCCGATGCGGACCGTATGGCTGTGCGCGATGCCATGACACAGGGCACGACGCTGCCGCCCCATCTGACGATCCTGCCCGCGGAGGACGAGGGCGGCATCTTCGACGAGGCGTTGCGCAAGCGCGAACGCCCGTTTGCCGAACGGCTGGTGCCAGCCAACGTCCCCGCGATCGAACGGGCGAGCTATGTCGGTGCTTACAAGGGCGTCACCGATGTGCTGACCAAATATCTGTGGCCCGAATGGGCGTTCGTCCTGACCTGCATCGCGGCGCGCATCGGCCTGTCCCCCAACGGAGTCACGGCGATCGGATCGGTGCTGTGCATCGTGGCGACGATCGCGTTCTGGCATGGCTGGTTCTGGACCGGCATGGCGACCGGACTGATCTTCATGGTGCTGGACACGGTCGACGGCAAGCTGGCACGCTGCACGATCACGTCCTCGAAACTGGGCAATGCGTGGGATCACGGCGTTGATCTCGTCCATCCGCCGATCTGGTGGTACGCATGGGGCGTTGGATGCGCGGCCTATGGGCGGCCGCTGACGGATGACGTGTTCTGGGGCGTGATGGCGGCGATGCTGTTCGGCTATGTCGCGCAACGCCTAATCGAAGGGGCGTTCATCGTCCGCTTCGGCATGCACATCCATATGTGGCGACCGTTCGACAGCCGTTTCCGGCTCGTCACCGCACGGCGCAATCCCAACATGGTCATCCTGTTCGCGGCGATACTGGTCGCGCGGCCCGATTGGGGAATCGTCGCGGTCGCATGGTGGACGATGACCTCGCTGTTGGTCCATCTGGTCCGACTGATGCAGGCGATGGCACGGGCGCGACGCGGCGATGCGATGGTCAGTTGGCTCGCATGACGCGGCTTGCGCGACGGCGTGTCGATCCCATGTAATGAATATGCCAGTCAAATCCGCACTCGTATCACTTGCCGCGCTCGTCACGATGGTGGGGATGCCCGGTATTGCGCAGGCGGAGGATTGTGCGGGCACCTCTGGTGCGGGAAAGATCAGGCTTACGCTGGTGGCGACGGCGATACGAAGCACAAAGGGCGAAGTCGTCTTCACTCTGTATCCCGACGATCGGAAGCGTTTCCTCGCCAAGGGCGGAAAACTGCTGCGTGTGCGGACGGCGGCGCGCCTGTCACGGACCACAGGCTGTTTCTGGGTCGCACCCGGCCATTATGCGGTCGCGACCTATCATGACGAGAATGGCGACCGCGATTTCAACCGGACGCTGTTCCGGCCGAAAGAAGGGTTCGGCTTCTCCAACGATGCGCCTGCGACGATGGGGCTGCCGGCATTTAGTGCGGCCCGCTTCGCGGCACCGGCCGACGGCCGAAGCATCTTCATACGGACGCGCTATCCGAACTGACCGTGCTGCCAGCCGGTCGGGATATAATTTCAGCCGTTCGTAATGCTTGCAGGTCCGCCGGAAGTATCGCAAAAGGAAACCCTGCCGTGTACTTTACGGCAATCGGGTCGAGATCCTGCTGAAAGTAACGTACATGCGCGATGCTACAGTTTTGCGACCCATGGTCGACATTCCGTCCGAGAATCGCTTCGCGCGGACGCTGGCCAATGACGATCTGCTGCCGCTGCTGTCCGGCCTGACCGGACGGATGATCCAGATGCCTGTGCGTCTCCGCCCGCAAGCCGTGCCGCTCGACGCGGCGCGTCCCCGCATTGCCGTCATCGCCAACCAGCGCAGTCATCGCAGCACCGCCCGACACGGGCACGACCACGGGCACAATCGGAACATCCTGTACGCTGCTCCCGACACGCGCGAACGGATGGTCGACGCGCTGGAAAGCTTCGCCCAGGCGCAGGTCGACCTGCTGGTCATCGACGGTGGCGACGGCACGGTGCGCGATGTGATGAGCGCCGCCCGGCCGATGTTCCGCGAACGGATGCCACCGATCGGCGTGATGCCGAATGGCAAGACCAACGCGCTGGCCAACGACCTGCGTATCCCGGCGGGATGGAATCTCGACGCGATCGTCGCGGCATTCCACAAAAGCACTATCGCCGAACGCGCGCCGATAGAAATCACCTATGACGGTACCGAGGTTCCGCTCAGCGGCTTCATCCTTGGTGCCGGTGCTTTCGTTCGTGCGACGATGCTGGCGCAGGGGGCCCACCGGATGGGGGTGTTCAACGGCACGGCCGTCGGGCTGTCGGTGCTAGGCGGGGTGTTGCAGACGTGTCTGGGCAAACGGAGCAATCCGTGGCGCGCGGGCGAGATGATGGCATGCCGGAACGAAGTGACCGGGGAGATGTGCGAACGGCGGTTCTACCTCATGCTGCTGTCCACGCTTCGGCGGTTTCCGCTCGGCCTGCGACCTTTGGGGCGGGACGGCGTGGGGTTGAACGGGCTGGCGATCGACGCGCCGCCCCGCTTGATGCCGGTCGTCGCCCCCGCCATCCTGATGGGCCGGGAGTCCGGGTGGCTCAACCGCATGGGATATCACCGCCTGAACGACCTCAAACCATCGCAGGTCACGTTGGAAAACGGGTTCATTCTCGACGGGGAATTGTTCCCGGGTGGCACCATGTCGGTCCGGGCCGGAACTCCGCTTCGTTTCGTCGTTCCGTGACGTCGCTGCGTGCCCTGATCGCGACCGAACTGTCCGAGCCGCAATCCGCTGTCATCACGACGGTGGCACGGGTGCTGATGGAACGGTTGCAAGGGGACGCGGTACTTTTCTACGGCTCGACGCTGCGCACCGGCGACCTCGACGGCGTACAGGATTTCTATGTCCTGCGCGCATCGCCATCGTCTTCCCGTCCCGGCTGGTCGATGTTGTGGCCGGATATCAGCTATCACGAGATCGACGTTGCGCGGCAGATCGTCCGGGCCAAGGTGGCGACCATGCCGCTGGACGTCTTTCGCAAGTCGGCATCGGGCGTCCTGCTCGACACGACGATCTGGACCCGGTTCGTGCAACCCTCCGCCCTGCTGTCGGCACGCGATGCGTCGGTGCGCGACCGGGTCGTCGATGCGATCGCGCTCGCCGCCGTCACCGCCGCGACCTTCGCCGCATTGCACGGCCCGGTGACGGCCCGGCCGCTCGACTATTGGCGGTCGCTGTTCAAGGCGACCTACGATACCGAATTGCGCGTCGAGGCGCCCGGTCGGCACGAACAGATCGTCGCCCATCAACCGGCACGCTACGAACGCCTGTTGCCGTTGGCATGGCAAAAGGCGGGTATCGCGTTCGAGGAACGTGACGGCTACATCTCTCCCCGGCTGCGGCAGGGCCAGATCGAGATCATTGCCGGGGCGTGGTGCGCCCGGGCGGGCTTCGGACGCTGGCTGAACGCTGCCCGGCTTATCAAGGCCGCGTTCACGTTCGACGGCGCGGCGCGCTATGCCTTGTGGAAGATCGAACGACATACCGGCGTCCGCGTGGCGCTGACCCCGTGGCGCGAACGCCACCCCATCCTGTCCGCGCCGGGTGTCCTGTGGCGCGTATGGCGCTCCGGGGCGGGACGATGAGCTGGTCGGCGCTTGTGCTCGCGGGATCGCGGGGGGAAGCGGACCCGGTGGCCGTGAGCGAAGGGCTGTCGGACAAGGCGCTGGTCGACGTCGGTGGAACGACGATGCTGGCGCGGGTCGTATCGGCGATCGGGGCCGCGGGCGGAACCCGTATCGCGGTATCGGCGAACGCCGCAGCCGTCGTCGCCGAAGCGCGACGGGCAGGTGCCCGACCGTTGCCTGCCGAAGCGGGACCGAGCGGCAGCACCGCCGTCGCCTTCGCCGAACTGGGCGCGCCGTTGCTGGTGACGACCGCCGATCACGCGCTGTTGCGCGGGGAATGGATAACGGCTTTTCTCGCCGCGACGCCGCCCGACGCGGATGTCGCCGTGCTGCTGGCCCGCCGCGACCTTATCGAGGAAGCTGCACCCGGGTCGCGCCGCACCTATCTCCGCTTCGCCGACGGCGACTGGTCGGGCTGCAACCTGTTCTATCTCGCCACCCCCAGGGCGGCGGGCATGATCGACCTTTGGCAAAGGGTGGAGCGTGATCGCAAGCGGCCATGGCGGATCGTGCTGCGGCTGGGGCCGGGATTGCTGATACGCTATCTGACGGGACGGCTGACGCTGGCGGCAGCCGTGGACGCGCTGGGCCGACGCGCCGGGATACGGGCGGTGGTGGTGCCGGCGATCGACGGACTGGCGGCGGTCGACGTCGATCGCCCGGACGACCTCGCCTTCGTGCGTGCACGGATCAGCGGCGCAGCAGCCGCGCGACCGACAGGCTCAGCAGCACCGCGCTGACCAGCGAACCGGCGAATACGCCGATGCTTGCCCCTTCCGCCGCCATCACGGGAAGCAGGACGATCATCGTTGCCATCTGCACCGCCGCGCCGACGATGCGCGACACCATCGCCGCAGTCGAACGGTGCGCCGCCATCAGCACCGGTTCGAACGTGACGACCGCCAGATCGATCGCGCCCGCCGCCACCATCCACACCAGCAACGGATAGGCCGCTGCATAGCGGGGATCGCCGCCCACCGCCGTCAGCAGCGGACGTCCCGTCAGCGCGATCAGGCCAAGGATGGCGAGGCCCGCCGCTCCCGATGCGACAAAGCCGCGTCGCAACGATCGGGCCATCGTCGCCGAGCGTGCCTGTCGCATCGCGCGCACCAGTTCGGGAAACGCCGCCCGCGACAATAGTTGCGAGAATTTCACCAGCGCCTGTGCCAACTGGATGGCGAGCCGAAATCCCCCGGCGGCGGCCGGTCCCACAAAGCCGCCGACGAACAGCAGCGGCACATGCTTGCTCGCCAGTCCCAGTGTCGAGCTGATATTGGTGTTGACCAGGAAACCGAACAATTGCGGATTTTCGCGCAGAAGCGCGTCTAGCGCGACCGGTCCCTCGCGGATGATCTTCAGATCGCCGTTCTTCGCCAACAGCCACCAATAGGCGGCGGCGGTGGCGACTTCGGCCACCGCCCATGTCACCAGGAACGCCTGCAACGTCGGATAGAATATCGTAGCGATCACCGCACCGGTCAGCCGGACGACCGGCGTCACGCTGTCCGCCGTCGCGCTTTCGCGGAAGCGGCTGGACAGGCGCAGGATGCCGACGGCGGCGGAACGGACGGTGATGATCTGCGCCACCGCGAAGATCACGGTGTCGCCCATCATGCTGCCCTCGATGCCCATCGCATCGCCAAAGAACACCAGGATCGCGACGGTGAGCGCGATCCCGACCACGGCGCTTGTCGCGTCGAGCAGGATACAGGCACGGTACAACCTGCCGAGCGCTGCACGGTCGCCACACCGCAAATGTTCGACGCCATACCGCACGACGACCTGCCACGTCTGAAACCCGACGAACAGAACCAGAGCCTGCGCGGCACCCGTTACCAGCGCGAAACGGCCAAAGTCCCTGACGCCGAGCGTCCGGGTCGCAAGGCCGAGATAGACGAGCGACAACAGTGCCAGCACGCCCCGGCTGGCGAGCAGCCAGCCGAGATTGCGTAACGCGGCGTGGATGAGGCTGCTTCCCGACCCCGCCTGCGCGCTTTCCGTTTCCTTCATGGCAATCGCCTAGAAGTCGCGATGGGGCGGAGCAAGTCGCATGGGTGACAGCGCCGATGCGCGGGCCTACAGACCGCGCGTTCGATCGAGGAGAAGCCCCATTTGCGGGATCGCGGGATATTATGCGCGCGGGCGTGGTCCAGTCGTCGCCGCGACGATACGTCGGCAATGCGATGCGATCCTGCACCGCGGCCCGGACAGCGACGGGGTGCTGGTTGACGGAGATTTCGGGTTCGGGATGCGGCGGCTGAGCATCGTCGATCTTGCCGGCAGCGATCAACCGATCCACAGCGCCGATCGTCGCCATGCGATCGTCTTCAACGGCGAAATCTATAACTACCGCCGCCTGCGCGACGAACTCGCCGCGCTCGGCCACCGTTTCGCCACCGATGGCGACACCGAAGTCGTGCTGGCCGCATGGCGGCAATGGGGGCGCGATGCGTGGGCACGTCTGGATGGCATGTTCGCCGTCGCGATCTGGGACCGGTCGTCGCGGCGTCTGACGCTGGCGCGCGACGCCATCGGGATCAAACCGCTATATTACGCGATCAACGGACATACGCTGGCGTTCGGGTCGGAACTGAAGGCAATACTGGCGCTGCCGGGGATGACGTTCGACATCGATTCCGATGCCGTCCACGGATATTTCACCTTCGGCCACATGCGTGGGCCATCGACGATCTATCGTCAGGTCCGGATGCTCGAACCGGGAGCGACGCTGGAACTTGGCGCGCAAGGATCAGCGGAACATCATCGATACTGGACCGCACGCTATACGCACGACGAATCGCGGACCGATGCCGGATGGATCGACGCCTTTCGCGATACGTGGCTGGCGACAATACGGGACCAGATGCTGAGTGCCGACGTCGAAGTCGGTGCGTTCCTGTCCGGTGGCGTGGATTCATCGGCGGTCGTCGCGTCGATGGCGCGCGTGTCCGATCGGCCTGTCCGCACCTTCACCATCGGCTTCGATGATCCGCGGTACGATGAATCGCGCTATGCCGAGGCGGTGGCGCATCATCTGGGCTGTCGGCATCGCACGATGCGACTGAACGCCGACGATGCACGAACGGTCCTGCCCGCGATCCAGCGCGTCTATGACGAACCCTTTGCCGACCCTTCCGCCGTGCCGACCTGGTATCTTTCCCGCCTGGCGGCACAGGACGTCAAGGTCGCCCTGTCGGGGGACGGCGGCGACGAGTTGTTCTTCGGCTACAAACGGCATCTGACCGAACGCCGGCTCGGGCGGCTGCCGGCCGTGGTGCGCGGCGCGGCCCGCCATGCAGCGCGAATCCCGCCCTTGCCGTGGGCGGGTGCGAACCGCCGGCTCCAGCGCTGGCAGAAGACCGCGGCGGGGCTGGGGCTGGCCGATGGCGTCGCACGCTTCTTTTCCAAGACGCAGATAACCACGCCCGAACTGCGACGGCGGCTCTTCGCCGGAACCGCGCTCGACGGACGCGACGGTCCAGCCGCGTTGTCGGACATGGCGCGATCCTTCTGTCCCGATCCCGACGCAATCTCCACCGATCCGCTCGATCAGTTCGCGATGTGCGATCTGCAGCTCAACCTGCCCGGTGCGATGCTGACCAAGGTGGACCGGGCGAGCATGGCACATTCCCTCGAAGTCCGAGTGCCGATGCTGTCGCACAGGATGGTGTCGCTCGCGCTGGCGATGCCGGGGCAGATCAAGCTGCGCGGCGGCTTGGGGAAATGGCCGGTGCGCGAGGCCGTGGCCCCGTGGCTGCCCGCCAATATCCTCGACCGCCGCAAACAGGGTTTCCAGATGCCGCTGGCTGAATGGTTCGCCGACGACTTCGGCGGCTATGTCGAGGAGATGTGGAACGATGGCGGCCTGCGATCGTCCGGCCTGCTGAACCCGGATGCGATCGATACCCTGTTTTTCGAACATCGCACCGGCCGCCGCGATCATGGCCGCATTCTCTACGCCATCGCAATTTTTGCACTCTGGTATGATCGTCGTATGCCCTGATCCCGGCTGATCCGTCACGGTCTTGCGCCGGAATGGGGAAGTGGCAGGAAGGTATGCGGGGTGCCGGAATGGGGTCGGCGATCGTCGAGGTGATGCTGGTGCTGGTCGGTCGGCCTAGTGAGTCCGTCGACTTTGAAGGCTTCGATCGTCCGGGTGAAGCCCGAACAAGCTCGCGGCGGCTAGGGTCAGGACCCATTGATGTGAGCGTCGCGATCTGATTCAGGCTCCGCAAGGAGACCGGGATGAGTGACCTGTTTTGGCTGACGAACGAGCAGATGGAGCGGCTGCGGCCGTTCTTTCCCAAGAGCCACGGGAGGCCGAGGGTAGACGATCGGCGGGTGCTGAGTGGCATCGTATTCGTCAATCGCAACGGGCTGCGCTGGCGAGATGCACCCGGCGAGTACGGCCCGCACAAGACGCTGTACAATCGGTGGAAGCGTTGGGGCGAGGCCGGTGTGTTCACGCGAATGATGGAAGGTCTGGCTGCAGCCGGCGCCGAGCCGCAGACGGTCATGATCGACGCAACCTACCTGAAGGCTCACCGCACGGCATCGAGCCTGCGGGTTAAAAAGGGGATCTTGGCCGCCTGATCGGCCGCACCAAAGGCGGCATGAACACCAAGCTTCACGCCATCGCCGATGCGAACGGGCGCCCCTTGAGCTTCTTCATGACCGCGGGCCAGGTCAGCGACTACACCGGCGCGGCAGCGCTACTCGATGACATGCCGAAGGCGCAGTGGCTGCTTGGTGATCGCGGCTACGACGTCGACTGGTTCAGGGACGCCCTCCAGGCCAAAGGCATCCAACCCTGCATCCCAGGCCGCAGGTCGCGCAACGAACCGATCCGGTACGACAAGCGCCGCTATCGGCGTCGCAGCCGCATCGAGATCATGTTCGGCCGCCTCAAGGACTGGCGCGGGGTCGCTACCCGCTACGACCGCTGCCCCACCGCCTTCTTCTCCGCAATCGCCCTCGCTGCCACCGTCATCTTCTGGCTGTGATCAACGAGTCCTGACCCTAGTGTCCCGTTAACCTAAGGCATTCTACCTTGTTAGCGCGGCGAGAAAGGGCGCAACAGATGTTCGACGCCTTCTTCTGTCTGACCCATCAGCATAACAAGTGGCTGGTCGCGCTCGCGGCCCTGGTCTGCATCGCGGCGACCGGCAGCGTCGTGTTCCTTCTGCGCCATCTTGGCGCCGCGCCGGCGCGCGAGCGGTCCCGCTGGCTGCTCGGCGCGGCCTTCGCGTCGGGGACGGGTATCTGGGCGACCCACTTCATCGCGATGCTCGGCTACGATCCCGGCATCGTGGTCGGCTACCTGCCGGGACGTACCCTGGCGTCGCTGGCCATCGCCATCGTCATGACCTGGGCCGGGCTGCGGACGTGCGTCCTCAGGCACGACCGCATCGGCTATGTCGCCGGTGCGGCGATGGTCGGCACGGGCATCTCGGCCATGCACTATCTGGGCATGAGCGCCGTCCTGTTTCCGGGCACCTTCCGCTTCTCGTCCGTCCTGGTCGTCGCCTCGGTCTTCCTCGCGGTGCTGCCGGTCGCCCCGGCGCTGTACCTCGCCATCGCTCGCCGCGGCGCCGCCACGGGAACTGCCGCTGCCGCCTTGTTGACGCTAGCGATCCTGCTGCTGCATTTCACCGGCATGGCCGCGATCAGCGCCGTGATCTCCGGGTCTGCGGCCGGCACGGGCGGGATCGTGCTGGCGCCCGACCTCATGGCGCCGCTCATCGCTGTTGCAGCGCTGGCGGTCCTGGTCGTGACGGTCGGCGCCGCCAAGGCGCGCGCCGTGCTCGCCTTGCGGGCGCGCGGGACAACGGATGCGGGTTGGGCGGCGCTGGTCCGCTCCAGCCTCGTTGCCGAGTTCGACCTCGACGGCACCGTCCGCTGGGCGAACGAACGCTTCCTCGATACGCTGGGCTACCGGCTGGACGAAATTGCAGGGTTCCCCGACCGCTCGCACGAAACAAGTGGCACCGCATCGAGATCGAGCGATCCGGCGTTCTGGGCAAAACTCGCTGCCGGCGAGCACCAGACGGGTGAGTACCGGCGCATCGCGAAGGACGGCCGTGTGGTCTGGCTGCAATCGACCTACACCCCGGTGCTCGATGAGAAGGGGCGGCCGATCCGGGTTCTGGAGGTCGCGACCGACGTGACCGTGAGCAAGCTGGCGGCTGCCGATTCCGCGGCGAGGCTCGCGGCGCTCGATCGCAGCCAGGCGGTGATCGAGTTCGCGACCGACGGCATCATCCTCGACGCCAACGACGTCTTTCTTCGCCTGACGGGCTATACGCGCGACGAGGTGGTCGGGCGGCACCACCGGATGTTCTGCGACCCCGCTTACGCCGGCACAGCCGACTATGCCGCCTTCTGGGCGAAGCTCGGCCGCGGCGAGTTCGATGCCGGGACCTACCGCCGCGTCGGCAAGGATGCCCGCGAGCTGTGGCTCCGCGCCACCTACAATCCGGTGCTCGACCCGGATGGTTGCCCGGTGCGGATCGTAAAGTTCGCGTCCGACGTGACGGAGAGCCGACAGCGCAATGCCGAGTTCGAAGCGCTCACGCTGGCGATGCGGCGCTCGGCCCTGACGATCGAGCTTGCCCCTGAAGGCATCATCCTCGCGACCAGTAACGGCTATCTCAAGGCACTGGGCTATGCACCGGAGGATGTCGCGGGCGAGCACCACAGGATTTTGTGTCCTCCCGAACTCGCCTCGAGTGACGTCTATGCGGCAGCCTGGGAGACGCTTTGCCGCGGCGAGCATATGACGGGCATCTTCAAGCGGCGCGACCGTGAGGGCCGCGACCTGTGGTTCCAGGCAACCTACAACCCGGTTCTCGATCCGAACGGCCGGGTCGTGAAGATCGTCGGCTTCGCCACCGACGTGACGGACGCGAAGCTGCGCAGCGCCGAGTTTGAGGCGCGATCAAAGGCGATGGACCGCAGCCAGGCGGTCGTCGAGCTTGGGCTCGACGGGACGATCCTGGAGGCCAACCAGAACTTCCTCAACGCGCTGGGCTATAGCCGGGCCGAGGTCATCGGCCGTCACCATCGCCTCCTGTGCGACCCTGACTATGCGCGCTCGCCCGACTATGCCGCGTTCTGGCGCAAGCTGGCCGGCGGTGCCTTCGACGCAGGTCTATACCGCCGGATCAGCAAGGACGGCCGCGACGTGTGGCTGCAGGCGACCTACAATCCCATTCTCGATCCGGACGGACGGCCGCTGAAGATCGTCAAGTTCGCGACCAACATTACCGAGGCGCGTGAGCGCGATGCGGAGTTCAGCGGCCGCGATGCGGCCGTCGATCGCAGCCAGGCCGTGATCGAGTTCGATCTGAACGGGCTGATCCTGTCCGCCAACCGGAACGCGCAGATCATGCTGGGTTATGGCAGCGAGGCGCTCGTGGGCCAGCACCACCGCATGTTGTGCGACGCTGCCGAGGCGCGCTCGACCGATTACACGAGGCTTTGGGAGCGGCTGTCGCGGGGTGAGTTTGATGCGGGACGGTATCGCCGGATCGGGCATGACGGCCGCGAGATCTGGATCCAGGCCTCCTACAACCCGATCCTCGATGCCGATGGACGGCCGAGAAAGGTTGTTAAGATCGCCGCCGACATCACGCGCCAGGTGCTGCTGGAGCGGGAAGCCGAGCACCGCCTTGCCGAAAGCGAGGCGCTGCAGCGATCGCTCGACCTGCGCCGACAGGCATTGCAGGACACGGTGGCCGAGCTGGACACGATCGTGACCGCGATCGGCGGCATCGCTGCACAAACCAACCTGCTCGCGCTCAACGCAACGATCGAGGCGGCGCGGGCGGGCGAGGCAGGCCGGGGGTTCACGGTGGTCGCGTCGGAGGTCAAGAAGCTGGCCAACGACACGCGCGCGGCGACCGAGCGTGCGACGGCCATGATCGGCGCGCGGCGCGCCAGCAACGACGGCTAGTAAGAGGATGGCGAGCAGGACGAGATGATGATGCCAGATGATAGCAGGCGCGCCCATGAGGCGATCCGCGCCGCTGCCTACGCGCTTCGCGACTGCGTCAAGGCTGGACCTCCGCTTACCGACCTCGGCCGGCTACGCATGAACCTGGCCAATGCGGTACGGGAGTATCTGCCTACACAGCAGGGCTGGAACAAGGAGGCCCGAGGCTATTTCGCCGATCGGATGCCGACTTACGAGCGGATCATGGAAGAGGATCGCGAGCTTCGACTGCGCTACTCCGACCACATACGGCGTTGGAGCGGCAACGCGATCGCTTCGGACGTCCCGACCTATGCTGCGGACGTCGCAGCGCTGGTCGACCGCCTCGACCGCTACCTGCGCTCGCTCGAGCACGAGCTATACAAGCCGATGTTCGAGGCAGGGATCGAGGCGTGATTGGTGGTCAGTTGCCCCGGTAGGTGGAGTAGCCGTAGGGGCTGACCACGACGGGGACATGGTAGTGCGCGGCAGGGTCGATGACGCGGAACACGAGATCGATCTCGGGGAAGAATGGCGCCGCTTTCGCGTCCGGGTAGCCCGACATGTCGAACTGCAGCTTGTAGATGCCCGGCGCGAACCGCGACGGCTACCTACCCGAGGCCGATCTCTCGGTCGAGATCGGGCAAACCTGTAGTCCTGCATGACGATCTGGCATCTTGCATCACCGCGAGCAGCTATCGAAACCGGCCTCGATCACCTATCGTTCCTCAAGGCAGGGTCGTT
>NZ_JBDGHY010000011.1:0-85568 GCF_039615155.1 Sphingomonas epibiotica
TTCCAGTCGCGTTTCTTCTGTCCGAACCCGTCTGGTCCGACGTCGCGCATCGACAGCATGACATGCGCATGCGGCTTCGGGCTTCCGTCCTTCGCCTTGTCCCAATGCACGTTGAGGTCCGCGACCATCCCGCGCTTCACAAACTGCTCTTTCACGAAGTCGCGTGCGAGCGCGATGCCCTGCTTTTCATTTAGTTCGCGCGGAATCGAAAACTCCACCTCACGGGCAAGCTGCGCGTCCTTGCGCTTCTCTCCCGCCTCTACCTCGTTCCACAGCGTCGTACGGTCGGACAATCGCTCCGGTGTGCCTTCTGGCAACAGCACTTCGGAGTGAATGACACCCGCCTTGTTCGAGAAGTCGTGGTTACGTCCAAGTCGCTCGTCATGCAGCTCGGATGCGGAGCGATACGCAGCGGACGCGACCGCGCTGGAGCCGTTAGCTCGGCTGATAACCTTGGCGCTGAAATGGTAGATCGCCATTGCAGCTGCCATTCTGCCTTTCTTAGCGCACGTCGGCAACGACGTATAAGCGCGCACTCACGATCTGCTACGCATCTCCTGATTGACCTGATGCTATCCCCTGAATTGGGTTGTCCTGCATGATTGGTTTGTTAGGCTGGTACGATCATGACGCGAGAGAATGGAGGCACCATGCGCAAGGTGCGAGACTATGACGCGGAACTGAAGGCGCTGGAGGAGAAGGCGCGATCTCTGAAGGCGCGCCGGGTCGAACAACTCGGGGCACTTGTCACCTCCACCGGCGCGGATACGCTCGATATGGAAACGCTTGCCGGCGTGCTGCTCAGTGCCGTCAAATCCCAGAACACGGACGAGAAGGAGGGATGGCGTGCGAGTGGCGCCGCCTTCTTTCAGCGGCGCGGGCGTAAAAGTACGCGAAAGACTGACAGCAACGGCAACAGCGGAGCGTCGCAACCGGGCGCTGATCCTGCGCCTGGAAGCGGTGCGGCGTCGGACTGATACGCGAGGCTGGGTCGTGCAACGACGCGAACGCACCCGCCACCTGATCGAGCTGGGTGGCCTCGTCCAGAAGGCCGGACTGGTTGACCTCGCCGACGACGATCGCGCGACCATCTATGGCGCGCTGCTCGAGCTGGTCGGAAGGGCTCAAGGTGACACCGCGGGCGACACGCTTGCACTCTGGAAGCGACGCGGCAGGCGGGCGTTCGACGCGGAGGCGGAAGCATTGGAGACGGGCGATGAGCGGGCTTGATGTAGAAGCGGTCAGGGCGGAGGTCCGCGCGCTGGATTACGTCCGCGGCACCCCGGCCGAACAACAAGAATGGCGCGAGGCGGACGCGGATGCCCGCCACAACAACGTCATCGAGGGGCTGGTGTTTTCTCCCGTTGAGGACGCGCTGTTCGACATGCTGCGTGACGAAGCGGTGCCACCTCACCTGGCGACGCAGATCATCCTCCGGTTGCACGATCATCCCGACGCCGATCGCAGCCTTGCGGTCACACCCGTAGGATCGGACTGGTAATGCCGCCCCGCCGGATCAGGCCGCTATGGGCACTGCTCATTGCCTTCGTCGTGCTGGTGGCAACCAATAGCTGGCTCAAGGGAATTTTCGGCGTCGGCGAAATTGCGACCGACGTGCCATTCCTGCTGACCGGCCTCACCCTGTTCGCGATCTGGAAGTTCAATCGTCGGGGCAAGGACCGCGGCAATACGTTGATGGGTTCGGCCCGCTTCGGCGATCGGCGTGACCTGGCGAAGATGGAAGGTGACGGCGACCTCATCATCGGCCGGTCGGGTCGGACCAACAAGCTCCTTCACTATGGCGGCGCGGCCCATCTGCTGACGATGGCACCCACCCGATCGGGCAAGGGTGTCGGCACGATCATCCCCAACCTACTGTTGCTCGACCGTTCGGTGATCTGCATCGACCCCAAGGGCGAGAATGCCCGCGTCACGGCACGCACGCGGGCCAGGAAGGGCGATGTGTGGTGTCTGGACCCCTTCGGCGTCTCCGGGCGCCCAGCGGCCCGCTACAACCCGCTGGCGTGGCTTGATGCTGTCAGCCCGGACCTCGCGGAAGATGCGCAGACGATCGCCGACGCACTGGTCCACGATGCGCCGGGACAATCAGGCGAGGCGCACTGGAACGAGGAAGCCAAGGCGCTCATCGCCGGCATCATCCTGCACACCGTCATCCACGAGCCCCCTGCCCTCGCCACGCTGGCGACGGTGCGCGACAAGCTCACCCGCGATCCCGCCGGCTTCGCCGAGCTGCTCGCCGACATGCAAGCCAGCACCGGTGCGCACGGCCTGATCGCGCGTGCTGCAAACCGCCATCTCGGCAAGTCAGATCGCGAAGCCGCGGGCGTGCTGTCGTCTGCTCAGCGCCATACCCATTTCCTCGACAGCCCACGCATCGTGGACAGCACGTCGGCGTCCGATTTCCGGTTTGCGGACCTGAAGGAACGACCGGGCACCGTGTTCCTGTGCCTACCGCCCGACCGGCTCGATACTTATGCCCGCTGGCTGCGACTGCTGGTCAGCCAAGCCGTCACGGATATGGCGCGCTCCCCTGCCCGGCCGGAACGCCCGGTTCTGTTCCTGCTCGACGAGTTCGCCGCGCTCGGCCGCCTCGACCCTGTAGAGCGCGCGATGGGGCTGATGGCGGGTTACGGGATGCAGCTCTGGCCGATCCTTCAAGACATGCACCAACTCAAGGCGACCTATGGCGAGCGCGCCGGTACCTTCATGTCCAACGCCGGCGTGATCCAGACCTTCGGAGTCAACGATCTTGCCACCGCCGACATGCTGTCGCGTACGATCGGCGACACCACCATCGAATATGAGACGTTCGGCACGTCTCGTCCGGCGGGCATCTTCAGCGACGGCGCCCGATCGGAAAGCGCCAGCGGCCATGTCGCCGCCCGCCGGTTGGCGACGCCCGACGAGATCATGCGGATGAATGCCGACGACATTCTGCTGCTGAGGCAGGGGCAGCACCCGCTCGTTGTCGGCAAAATCCGCTACTATGCAGAGGGTGAGTTTGCTGGCCTCTACGATCCAGCGTGATCGCACACACCGGTCAAGCCGATAGCTCCCACCCGGCAATCCGGGTTATTAATTAGTGCATGGTCGTCTCTACCGGCATTGCCGGTTGGAGGTGGAGCTGAGCTTCACCTCTTGCCTGTCGAACCTTGCTCCCGCTATGATCGCACCATTCGCAAGGACCCGGTGCAATTCCGGGTGGCTATTCCGGCCGCCGATCCGCCGGACAACATCGCACATGACCTGAAATCGTCGCGCCGCTGCCGGCGCCATGTGGCTTGATGTGGATTTTCCATGACCTTCGATTTTACCTCCTATCCCCGCCAATGGTTTGGCGGAGCGGCGCAGATCCGCCGCGACATATTGGCCGGCATCGTCGTCGCGCTGGCGCTGATCCCCGAGGCGATCGGCTTTTCGATCATCGCCGGGGTCGACCCGCGCATCGGCCTCTATGCCTCGGTCGCGATCGCGATTACCATCGCTGCTATCGGCGGGCGGCCGGGGATGATCTCGGCGGCGACCGCGGCGGTCGCGGTGCTGGTCGGGCCGCTGGTCCGCGACCATGGCGTCGAGTATCTGTTCGCCGCCACCATCCTGATGGGGTTGATCCAGATCGTCGCGGGATTGCTCCGGCTCGACCGGGTGATGCAGTTCGTGTCGCGGTCGGTCATCACCGGCTTCGTCAACGCGCTCGCCATCCTGATCTTCCTGGCGCAGTTGCCGCAGCTGACGGGCGTGACGTGGCACAGCCATGCGCTGATCGTTGGCGGGCTTGCCATCATCTACCTGTTGCCGCGGGTCACGCGGGCGGTGCCGTCGCCGTTGGTCGCCATTCTGGTGCTGAGCGTCGTCAGCATCGCGCTGAACCTGCCGGTCAACACCGTCGGCGACATGGGCAAGCTGCCTGAAGGCTTGCCGAGCTTCGCATGGCCGCAGGTGCCACTGACGCTCGACACGCTGCGGATCATCCTGCCCACTGCGCTGACCATGGCCGCCGTCGGCCTGCTGGAATCGCTGCTGACCGCGCAGATCGTCGACGACATGACCGATAGCGACAGCGATAAGCGGCAGGAATGCGCGGGTCAGGGCGGCGCCAATATCGTCGCCGCGCTGTTCGGCGGGATGGGCGGCTGCGCGATGATCGGGCAGTCGGTCATCAACGTGACCTCAGGGGGGCGCGGGCGGCTGTCGACCTTCGTCGCCGGAGCGTTCCTGTTGTTCCTGCTCGCGGTTCTGGGGCCGTGGGTCGGGCGGGTGCCAATGCCGGCGCTGGTCGCGGTGATGATCATGGTGTCGATCGGCACGTTCAGCTGGAACTCGCTCGCCAATCTCAGGCGCCATCCGCCGACCTCATCGATCGTGATGCTGGTGACGGTCGCGGTCGTCGTCGCGACCCGCGATCTGTCGCTGGGCGTGCTGGCCGGGGTGCTGCTGTCGGGGGTGTTCTTCGCCGGGAAAGTGCAGCGGATGTTCGCGGTCGCGCGGGTCGTCGACGATGGCGGCGTTACCTACCGCGTGACCGGCCAGATCTTCTTCGCCTCGGTCGATCGCTTTCGCCGCGCCTTTGCGGTGGAGGGGGCGGTGCCGGTGACGATCGATGTCACCGCGGCGCATTTCTGGGACATTTCGGGGGTCGACGCGCTCGACAAGGTCGTCGCCCGGCTGCGCCAGAACGGGGCTGAGGTGGCGGTGACCGGCTATAACCGGGCGAGCGCCGACCTGGTCGACCGCTTCGCGTTGCACGACAAGACCGGGGTCGAGCTGGGCGTCGTGCCGCATTGATGGGGCAAACCGTCGCCCCAGCGCAGGCTGACCAGAGATCGATACGGCCGGGTA
Source organism: Sphingomonas epibiotica (assembly GCF_039615155.1). Taxonomy (NCBI): domain Bacteria; kingdom Pseudomonadati; phylum Pseudomonadota; class Alphaproteobacteria; order Sphingomonadales; family Sphingomonadaceae; genus Sphingomonas; species Sphingomonas epibiotica. Next base: position 4,861 of record NZ_JBDGHY010000011.1, read on the forward strand.
GAACCGTTCGTGCTGAGTAGGGGCTGAGCTTGTCGAAGACCCGTATCGAAGTACCCTTGGCGGTCCTTCGATACGCCATTTCGAGAAGCTCAATGGTTACTCAGGACGAACGGTTTCGCCTTATGCCGCCATAGTCCGCGTCCCACGCCCTTACATCGCCTGCTGCTCGCGGTTCAGGCTGCGTACGGGCGGGGTCGCGACCGGCGCCGGGGCGGCGGCGGCACCCGCGCGGACACCTGCCGGCACATCGACGAAGGGCAGGCTCAGCGCCGCGCTGGTCATCCGCCGTATCTGGTTGGTGAAGGCCGGATCGTCGTTGAGCGTGCGGCCATAGGACAGGATCATCGCTTCGATCTTCGGCGTCCAGATGCTAGCAAGCCGCTGCGGGAACGCCTTTTTCAACACCTCCAGCATGATCGCGGGCGAGGTCGAGGCCCCGGGCGACGCACCGAGCAGCGCGGCGATCGTCCCCTGTTTGTCGGTCCCGATCTCGGTCCCGAATTGCAGCACCGGACCCTTTTTCGGATCGCGCTTGATGACCTGCACCCGCTGTCCGGCGGTAATCAGCTTCCAGTCGCCCTGTTTGGCGTTCGGGAAATATTTGACCAGCTCGGCCTGGCGATCCTTGTCGGTCGCATCGCCTCTTTGACCAGATATTCGACCAGCTCGGCATTTTCGGCGCCGACCGCCATCATCGGCCCGACATTGTCCTTATAGACGCTGTTGAACAGGTCGCGCCACGATCCGTTCTTCAGGAACTTGGTGCTTTGCAGCGCGAACGGGCCGAACAGGATCACCGATTTCCCATCGAGCTTGCGCGCGTCGAGATGCGGCACCGACATCGGCGGCGATCCGGCCTCGGCCTTGCCATAGACCTTGACGTCGTGGCGCGCGGTGATCGCCGGCGCTTCAAAGGCGAGGATCTGGCCGCCGACGGGGAAGCCGCCATAATCCTTCGCCTCCGGAATGCCCGACATCTGGAGCAGCTTCAGCGACGCGCCGCCCGCGCCGATGAACACGAAGCGCGCGCGGACGGTGCGGTCCTTGCCCGTCGCCAGATCGCGCACCGTCACGTTCCAGATACCGTCGGTGCCGCGGTTGAGGCCGCGAACCTCGTGGCGAAGTTCGAGGTCGAAATTGGGGTTCTTGGTCAGCGCTGCGGCCGGTTGGCGGGTGATGACGCCCCAGTTCACGTCGGTGCCGATCGGCATGTAGGTCGCGGCGACCTTCTGGTTGGGGTCGCGGCCCTCCATCACCAGCGGCGCCTAGGCGCGGATCTTCGCCGGGTCCTGGGTATATTCCATGCCGTAGAAGAGCGGGTTCCGGACCAAAGCCGCCTGCCGCTTGCGCAGATAGTCGATATTGGCGTCGCCCCATACGAAGCTCATATGCGGGGTCGGGTTGATAAAGCCTTTCGGCGCGCCCAGACGCCCGGTTTTCACCTTATGCGCCCAGAATTGGCGCGCGATCTCGAACTGTTCGGCGATCGCCACCGCCTTGATCGTGTCGATGCTGCCATCGGGGTTTTCGGGGGTATAGTTCAGCTCGGCAAAGCCCGAATGGCCGGTGCCCGCGTTATTCCACCCGTTCGAGCTTTCCTCGGCGACATTGCCGAGCCGTTCGAACATCGCCACCCGCCAGTTCGGCTCTAGCTCCTGCAGATAGGTGGCGAGCGTCACGCTCATTACCCCGCCGCCAATCACGACCATGTCGAGCGGGCGGTCGTCTTGCGCCGCGGGGCCGGCGGAGGAGGCCATCGGCCGGAACAGAAAGGCGATCGCTGCGAGCAGCAGCACTACGAGAATACCGAGCGCGATCTTGGTCTTGCGCCAGCGGGGCCGGCGTGGCGCCGGTTCGGAGGGTGATTGCATCGAACGGATCCGTTGGAAGATAAGCGCGCGGGAACGCCGTATTCGGTTCGGACCGCGCCGGAAAATCTTCCTGTTGAACGCGTTATACGATCACGCAATCCCACGCAAATTCGCTGGTTCCGGGCAATATTATGTAATATTCGGCCACCCACGGCTCCCTGCTCTCGTCGGAGAGCATCGCGCCGGCGTCAGCCGGTGCGTTCTGTCCTTGTTTGTTATGGTTGCGGTGCATTGGGTCTTGGACCTTACGGCAACGTTGGCCGTCAGGCCGGACGCCGTCGACCGGCAAGGCCGACGACATTCGTCGTCTGATTAAATGATTCTGAGAGCGGTTGCGGATCGGAATGAGACTCGCACGCGGCACGATCGATCGCCGCACCGAGCGAAGCGAGCACCCGGCCAAGCGCGCCGCCCAACGTCACCTCGGCCAGTTCCCGGCAACTCAGCGTCGCGCGCATCGCCGCAAGCTCCGCCGCCGCCTGCGCCCGATGCGCCGCCATATCGTTGGGCAGTGGCGCAGGGTGAAAGCGGCGCGGCAGGAAGCGCAGCAACGCGCCGGGCAGCAGCGCACGATAGAGGTTCGACGTCTGGCGATAGCGCGGCCCCGCGCCGTGGTTGCGACAGAAGCGCCGCTGGCGAACGAGGAACCCGGCCGCCTCCAGCGCCGCCAGTGCCCGTGCGACCGTCGCCCGGCCAAGCGCGGTCGCCTTGGCCAGATGGTCATAGGTCGGGAATACCCGCCCGCCATTCAGCCGGGCGAGGGTGCAGATCTCCTCGAACACCCGCACCGCGCCCGCGGTCAGGCCGCACAGCGCCGCCTCAGCCGCGGTCAGCGCGCGGCCCTCGGCGCGTGCCGCACGGCGTCGGGCGCGCCCGGCATCGAGCGCGGCGCGCGCCGTGCGCAGCAGCCGGTCGGTCTCGCCCTTGGCCGGCACCGCGAAGAAGCTCTCCTCGACCGTCCCCGCCTCAACGCTGCCGCGCCGCACGAGCGCACCGGTGCGGTGCACGCCGCCACTGCGTGGTCGTGTGCCATGGCCCGAATTGGCCATGCGCGCGATCGCCTGCGCCAGGATAAGCGCCATCATCGTCCCCTTTGTCCGGGGCCGCGACAAACATGCAAAAAAGGGGCGTGGCGCGAAACGCGCGTCCTTGAACCGACAATCGATCAGGAGTATTTGGAGGGCCTGCTAAGACCGGTTCGACGTTTGGCGACGTCGCTCCAAAACCCTGGGACGCCCGGCCTTCGTGCCGGGCTTTCCTTTATGTTGTCACGGCCAATTCCCTTGTCTCCCGGCCCCGCTGCCGGTTTCCGCGACCTTTGCAGATCAAATCCAACATCGGAAGCGTTCCCGGTTCGTGCTTTCGGGTAGGAAAGCGGGAATTACGCTCGTTTCGGCGCAAATTGCCGCGAACGATTCGTGCTTTCGGATAGCAATATGCCGGTACGTTCGTGCTTTCGGGTAGAAAATACCCGGTCCGATTCGTGCTTTCGAATAGGAATTAGGCGGCGGGCGCGTCCGCCGATTCGGGCGCACCCGAATCACCCGCTTCGTCGCTGCCGAGCGCGCGCGGCCGCCGGGTCAGCACCACCTGTACCGGGGTCGCGCGCCGGCCACGCCGCGGCGCCTCATCCTCGGGCGCTTCCTGCTCGATCAGCTCCAAGCGATAGTCGGGAATGCTGTCCGCTGCCGCTATCTGCTTCAAAGAATTGCGAAAATTTGCGAGCGGGTTCTGATAGCCGATCTGCAGGCGGAAGGTCGCGAGGTCGGTTTCCAACCGCTCCTCGCCGCTCGAGCGCGCCACCTCATAGATGCGCCGCTCGATCGGCCCGAGTTGGAAATAGGCGGCGGCATAGTCAAGCACATGCCGGTCGAGCAGGATCGCGCGGAACAGCCAGTCGCATAAGCGCACCTTGACCGCCTTCAGCCGCCGCTCGCCGCCGCGCGTGCGCGAATAATGCAGCTTGGCTTCGGACAGCCACGAGAAGAAGCCTTCCTCGCCCTCACCCCCGGCTTCGATGTTGGTCTTGATCTGGGTACCCTGCAGTCGTTCGAGCGCCTCCGACAGTCGACCGTACGACCGCGCCGAATGATTGGCGCCGGTCACCGTGAACAGATCATGCGCGGTAAAGATGAAATCCTGCGTCACCGTTTCGCCGATCTCGATCTTCGCCAGCATCAAGCTGGCGACATACAACACGATTTCCTTGTCATAGATGGTGGCGACGCCGCTGGCCGAGGGCCGTACTTCGATCGAGATGGCGTTCGCCTGATAGGTCAGCGGCTTCATCCACGCATTCTTGGCGAGCGCGAAGAACGGAAACGCCATCAACGACCGTTCGCCGCGGATCTCGGCGGTCAGCGGGCTGTCGAGCCGAAACAGATCGCCCTGCGGACGAGCCGGGGGCTTGGCAGGCGTGCGGGGGGCAGGGGGCTTGCGGGTCATGGGGCTTTGATACTCGAAAGCACGAAGATGGGATGCAGAATGCGGCCTACTCGCAGGCGCATGTCGCAGCGGCCTGCGACCATTCGTGCTTTCGAGTAGGAAATGGCCGGACGGTGCCCCCGCCCGCCCGCCGCTATCACCGGCGCGGACGTCCGGCGGTACGCGCCTGATCGCCCGCGACCGCGAACGGCGAGGTCGCATTGGCCTGCGGATCGTAATAGCGGTCGATGCGGTTGCGGATACGCGACTGGACCCGGTTCTGGACCCGCCCGTTGATCCGCCCCATCGGCTCGATCCCGGCCTCGGCAGCCACTTCCTCGCGCGTCTGGCGCTGTCCGGCCTGCCCGGCAGCCGACCGCGCGGTTTCGCCTTGGCGGGTTTCGGGGAGCGGCTGCTGGACCGGCGCGGCCTGATCCTGCGTGTCGTCCGGATAGCGATCCTGCGCCATGGTCGGCGCAGAGAGGCACAGGGCCAGCAGGAGGGAGGCGATCCGCATCACATCGCTCATAGCCTGATCAGCCCCCCGTCGCATAGGTTGGTTCAGCTTGCCGCCGGCCGCAGCCGGATGTCGTCGATCTGACCGGTCAGGCCCGACAATTGCTCCGACGGCCGCGCGACCAACACCAACTGCTGCACCAGACAGCCTGCCGGCACCGTAAAGCGCCCGGCAAAGCGGCCGTTCGCCTGTGCTGAATTGGGCACGACCACCCGGCCCAGCTCGCGCCCGTCGGGGCACGTAAGCGTCCAATAGGGCAGGGCATTGTCGGCCTGTTCGACTCCGATGCTGCGCCCCTCAATCGCGTAATTGCCCGGCGGCAGCAGCTGCGTCTGGCGCAGGATCGGACCGCCAAGGTTGGACGGCACCGCGAAATCGAAGATGCCCCCCTGCTCGCCCCGCTGCAGCGTCGCCGACACGCCGCTATCGGTGACCGGAGTCCAGTCGAACGGCGTCGGTGACGTCAGATTGGCGGTAAAGCCGGGATCGCGCGCGACCCGCCGGTCGGCACCGGGGGTCAATGCGGCATAGAAGCGCCAAGCGTCGTCGACATGGTTCTCGGCCAACAGCCGCCCGACCAGTGCCGGCGCTGCTCCGGCCGGCAGCGCGATGCGGCGGCGTTGCAGCGCTTCGAACAGACTGGCGGTCGCGCGTGCATCGGGACCGGTGCTGGCGACAAAAGCCAGAAACTGGTCGCTCCATGCCGGCCGCTGTAGCAGCGTCGCAAAGAGTGCCTGACGGATATCGGTATCGCTGATCGCCGATGCCAGTACCGGGAATAGCAGGTCCGGCGCGACCCGCGACGTACGCAGTGCGATGTCATAGTTACGCAGCGCCCCCGGAATATCACCGCGGCCGACCGCATCCTCGATCGCCCATAACCGGGTCCGCAGGTCACGCCGCGACAGCTTTTCCGAATGAGCGAAGATGCGCCGCGCCGCCGCCGTATCACCCCGCACCTGCGCGTTGATCCCCAGCGTTGCGACCGCCGGCACCGCCGTCGGGTCCTGGCGCAGCGCAAGCCGTGCCAGGTCGTCGGCACGTTTGCGATCAGCGGGCGTCGCGTCCGGGCCGGACAATTGCTCGGACAGCAACGCCGTGATCCGCCCGTCCCAGGGCGCCAGCGCATGCGCCCGCGCCGGCGCGCTGCCGCGTATCATATAGGCCAGCGAATGGGTGACCGAGAGGGTACCCAGCCCCGCGGCCGCGATCGCCAGCGCGCCGCGCACCCCCCATTCGGTCGCCGACTGCCGGGGACGGGTGACGCGACGTTTGGCCATCAGCCCTTGGCCTCGGCGGCTTTGTCGCGACCATAACCATAGCCATATTCATAGCCATAGCCGTAATGCGCCTTGCGCGCCTCGAACTTGGTCAGCACCCCGCCGAAGATATGCGCATTGGCCGAGGCAAGCCGCGCCAGCGCGGTCTTGACCAGCGTCGAGCGAATGCCGTGCGATTCCACGGCATACACCACGCCCTCGACCCGGCTCGCGATCAACGGCGCGTCGGCCAGCCCCATCACCGGCGGGCTGTCGATCACGACATGGTCGAAATGCTCGTGCAGCCGTTCGATCAGCAGCGACAACCGGCTGCCGGTCAGCAGTTCGGCGGCGTTGGGGGGGATCGGCCCGGCCGACATAGCAGTGAAGCCTAGATCGCTCATGTCGAAAGTCAGCGGCGCGATATCATCTTGGCCAGCAAGGAAATTACTCAGCCCATGGTCGTGGTTCACACCGCCCAGATGATGGACGGAAGGCGAACGCATATCACCATCGACCAGGATCACCCGCTTGCCGCTGCGCGCCAGCATGGTCGCCAGCGCCAGCGCAGTCGTCGACTTGCCTTCGGCCGGGCGGGTCGAGGTGACAGACAGCGAGCGCGGCACGCCATGCTCAGTGGTGAAGGCGAGGTTGGTCTGGATCGCCAGATAGGCATCGACCAGATCGGACTTGCGATCGAGCAGCGCTTCCTTGGGCGTGACGCCGTCGACCTTCGGCACCGACCCCAAGAGCGGCAGGCCGAGCCGTCGCTGGACCTCTGCCGGATCGGCAATTGCCTCGTCCATCTGTTCGAGCGCAAAGGCCAACGCCGCGCCAATACCGAGTCCAACTAGTAGCGCGATCGCGAGGTTGATGAGCAGACGTGGGCTGGAGGGTTTCTGTGGCACGTCCGCCTGATCGACCACCGAAATATTATTGACGCCGACGCCTCCGGCTACGCCGATCTCCTTGAAGCGCTGGAGCAACCCTTCATACAGGGCGCGATTGGTATCCACCTCCTGCTGAAAGATATTATACTGGATCGAACGGCGACGCAGATCGAGATAGCTGCCCTTGAGTTGTTCGACACGTACCTTGAGTGCCCGTTCCCGTTCGACCGCACCGCGATATTCGGTTTCGATCGATCCCGACACGCGACGTTCTTCATTCGCAATGCTGCGATCTAGTTGATCGATCTGGGACTTCAGCGCCAGGGCCGCCGGATAGCCTGGTTCGAACTGGGTCATCAGCTTCTGATATTCGGCGGCATATTCGGCGCGACGCTGACGCAGCGAATTGATCGCCTGATTGCGTAGCGCTTCCGAAGATGCGCCTGCCCGGCTTCCTTCGCGGAAGCGAGCTTCGGCGGCAATCCGTTCCGCGGTCGCCTGGCTCAGGGCGGCATTGAGCGATGCCAGATCATCGGCAACGATCGAACGCTCTGCGGTTGATCCGTCGCCATTCTGCTGCGCCGGCAGATTTATGATGCGTTCCTGCGACGCATAAGCGACCAGCTGGCGCTGACTTTCGTCAAGCCGCTCTTTTTGCTGTGCCAGCTGACGCTGGAGCAGGTTGCGGCCATAGGAGGTGGCCTGCACCTTACGCTCGAGATTGGTCTGGATGAAGGCATCCGACCATGTATTCACTACCTTGGCCGAAAATTCCGGATCGGGGCTGGTAAAACGAATATCGACAAGTCGCGAGAGACGGGTCGGTGCTACATCCAGATGTTGGCGCAGTATTTCACCGGCGATCCTCTGACGGGTCGTGAGCCCTGCCGCCGGATATCGTCCGTTGACTAGCTGGAATGCTGGTTCGCTACGAGCAACACCAAATCGTTCGTAAAATTTCGGATCGTCGACGATCCGAAGCTGGGTCGCTACGCGTTCAGACAGGGAACGCGACTGCAGCAGCCCATATTGCGTCTGGTAGAATTCCTGATCGGAGACGCTCGTTTCGCGTTCCACGCCTTGGAAATTTGTGACCTGGCTGGATTCGCGCGAAATCTCGATCGTTGCCGACGCCGTATATTGCGGCGTCATCAGCAGAGTAGCGATCAGGCCGAGCAGCACACAAATAGCGACAGCGCCAAGGATGACATAGCGCCAGCGAATTGCCATGCGCAGATACTGGCGAATGGTAGGGGCATCATTGCCGGCCACCGCAACCGGGACGGGCGCGATGCCGCCCTGCGGACTGGAAGCGATCAGGTTCATGTCGTGCAGGGCCTTATTGCAGAACCGCGATCAACGGAGCGGCTAGTAGCGGTGAAAGCGATACGAAATCACGGAACAGGCGACGCTGCGGCGAATCTCCGACGACGATGACGTCGTTTGCAAAGACGGGTGGGTCGTCATAAGCGCCACGCCGGATTGCGGCGACGTTATATAGGCCGGCCATGCGCTGGTTACCTACGGTGCGCAGGATGACAACATCGTCCTGTCGCGCGAACTCCGACAGCCCCTTCGCAGACGCGATGACCCGCATCAACGTCATCTGGTTTGTCACCGGATACAGTCCAGGTTCCACGACTTGACCATCGATTGTCACGACTTGGCTGACCGAACTTTTGATATTGACGGTCACCTCGGGGTTGCGGACGTATCGCGTGCGGAGTGCCGCTTCGATCAGCTTGGCCAGTTCCTCTGCGGTACGGCCACGGGCATCGATCGTCCCGGCGAGCGGCATCGCGATCCGCCCGCTGGCATCGACTTGCATTTCCCGGTTGAGATCGGGGACGTTGAACACATCCACTTGAATCGTATCGAGCGGGCCGATGAGCGCAGGACGGTCTGCAGCTGTCAGATCGCCTCGATCCGGCGCCGGCAGGATCGAACTACCTTCGACGACAGTCAAATGAGGCGAACTTTGGATGGGTTCGTGGCGCGTGCATCCTGCAAGGGCGCTAGCCATCAATACGGCGATACAAAACTTGCGCATGCGCTTGGGAAATCCACGATGGATTGAGAAGAAGGCGAAGCCTATAGTTGCTGGCCCCTGAAGGGTAAAGCCAAGCGAGATGATAGTTTGCTGCCTTCGTTCAGCCACAATGCGGCAAGCATTATGACGGTCATCATCATCGGCGTCCGCGCAGGATAATCGAACAGGCTCGCCACCAGAATTAGCAACAGGATCGCCGATCCGGCCCGCGCCCTGGCCAGTCCCGCACCAACGAGCCAGGCTCGGAAGCTAGCCCATCCCCACCATCCTATTGCGCCGGCTAGCAGCAAGGCACCAGCCAGTCCGCCGTCAAGCATGATCTCAAGGAAATCGTTATGCGCATGATTGAAATAGGTGGGCTTCAACAAGCTGCCTGGTTCCGCCATGCGAAAGACGGGATCGAAGCTGCCAAAGCCCGTGCCGACCGGCCAATACAGCTTTTCAAGAGCAAAAAGGATCGGAAGCGCGCGCATCCGCATATCCTCATCACCTTCGTCCATTACGACGCGATTGATAGATTCCGCTCGATCGGCAGAGACGCTAAGCGCGACGAAGCCGACGATCACGCCCGCGACAGCAAGCAACAGCAGCAACACGACCCAGCGCGGATAGCGACGTAGTTCGCGGAGCAATGAAGCGCCGACGACTAGTATTCCCGTTACCGCGCCCAAGATGCCAACGATGATGCCCGCGCGTGATCCACTGGCTAGGATGGTCAGGACGAACAGCAATACGAGCCCTACGGCCACCGGTGCCCGCCGTTGCGGACGCCGCCCTTCCTGGAACGCCCATACCGGTGCCAGAACGCAACCGATCGCCATGAACAACGCGAAATGGTTGCGGTTGGCGAAAGTGCCGCTCACTTGTCCCGGCGCATCGTTCACGAACGGGTTGTTGAAGCCCGCGCCGGAAAACTGAAGCAGCCCGATCAACGCGCAGAGCAGGACGAGGCTTAGGAGGATCGCCGGGAGCCATGTCCGCTCACGCTCGGCAATGCCGAGCGTAGCGATCAATATCGCTACCGGTACAACCAGAGATGCCGCCGCATTCAAAGTCGCTCCCGGCACGATGGACAACGGACGCCATTCCGGCACTTGGCCGGCAAGCTGCGTTGTGCCCTGAAGCGCGTCACGACCTGAAAGGCCTTGCCACAGATCGAGTGGCAGCGGCACCAGCTGTAACAGGACGAGGCCCAGCGATCCCATGAGAAGCCACATGACGGGTCCAGCTTGACGCAGGATGGGACGCGGCCCGAACAGGCCCAGTCCTATCAGGGCAAGCCAGGCTCCCGTCCGCATGATGATCTGGCCAAGCGCATCGGCACGCGATGCGCCCCCCGTCAACCAAGCCAGCCCAAGCAGAATGCAGAGAACCAAAAAAGCAAAGCTGGGTCGGACGAAACGGGCGGGGCGGGATAGGGGCGACATAACCTGGCCGCCCTACCCGATAGATCAGGGGAACGGAACCCGCGACAATCCCCGCCTGTCTTGTTGACCGGCCATCAACCGCTTAGGTCCGGTGTATGCCGACCTCACTCACCCGCCGGGATGCAGCTGCCATGGGCGGTTCGTTGCTGACCCTGATGCTTACCGGATCGGATGCCACCGCGCGCACGACGAACGACAGGAGCAGCGCTCCGTTGGAAGGCGACACGATCGACGTGACCGCTGCGCCGTTTTCGGCCGCAGGCGATGGCCGGGGCGACGATGCCCCCGCGATCCAGGCGGCAGTCGACGCCCTGCCTGCCAGCGGCGGGGCAATCTACTTGCCGGGCCCCCGCATCTATCGTCTGGGACACACGATCCGCGACGGTGCGAAGCCGGTTTCGTTCAAGATCGGCCATGCCCAGGTCATCGGCCCCGACAATGGGCCCTTGTTCGAATTGCACAACAACGGTTCGTCGATTGCAGGGGCCGGACCCGGGGCGACGATCCTGCGCATGTCCGCCCCGGCACGCGCGCCGACCCTACCGGTGCTGAACGCGCTGCTAAATGGAGGCAAGGTTCGTGGCGTTCGCCTTGTCTCGCCCGGGGCAGACCTCGCATCGACGCCGTTGATAGAGGTCTCCGATAGCCCGACCCATGATGGAGCGGCGGTGATCGCGACGGTCGGCCAGGGAAAGGTTATCGACGTGCGCTCCGTTGCCGCCGGTGCGAGCTATACCCAACCGCCCGTCCTGCAGATCGTCGGCGGGGGGGAGTGTGCGATCCTTCTGCATCAGGCCAGCCATTGCCGGTTATCGGACTTTACCCTTGACATGGCGCATATCCCCCATGCCGTCGGCATCTTCCAATATGGCGGATGGTATGTGCAGCTCGAACGCATCGACATCGACAAGGCTCGCCAGCACGCTACGGCCATCGGGCTCGTCATTGATAGCCATACGCTCGGCGAAGCAGGGCGCAACGGGAATTGGGGTGGTGCCTATGTCAACCACTATACGCAGGTTGTCACCCGGCGCTGCTTTGTGGTTGGTCATGACAGCAGCACTGCGACCACGATTCATTTCGATACCCTCGATGCCGCAAACCTCCATTTGCATGCAGCGGTCGGCATACTGTTGAGTAACGTGGTTCTGCAGGGCAGCGAGGGTGCTTTTCTCGACCTCGTCAACGTCGATGCCCTGTCGATGATCGGTGGCGATGTCGAGGGCCCCGCCACTTTCCTGCGGACACGGGGGACCTGTAACAACCTGCGGCTGTCGCCTCTGGCCTATGCGGCCAACGGCCCGTTCGTACAGGGTCCGGTCGGCGCCGGATGGCGCATCGACTTGGCGGCGGTCAATTCGCAAGCGGAGACGCTACATACCGGCAATGGCGGCTCAGCGGGGATTGCATATCAGAACATGGGCTGGCGCGAAAAACATCGCGTGGGCATTCAGTTCGCCGGCAGCAGCATGGTGTTTTCTAGCAATCTGCGCATGACTGGCCCGTATGAGGGCATATTGGACAATCCCCAAAATCCTGGATTTGCGCTGTTGCTCACGATCTCAGGGCAACTGGTCCTGCGCTACGCCCCACCCGGGAATGGCAAGGTGAAACTGTCGGATATGGCGATGTTCGATCAGGGGGGTGTGCAGTTGCGCAACCTGCCGAACAGCCCTCCACCGCAAGGCGCAAGTCGACTGTGGTACGACCCCGCCGACCGCAACAGGGTGAAGTTCATGCCCTGACATCATCGCCGTCCGCTACGATTGACGCGCGCCGAGGTTTACCTGTAGCAACCCGGCAAATCGGCCGCGTTGGTCCCTTCTACAACGGAATTATGCAGATGCGCGTTGTCGTTCGCACGCATGGCGGGCTGGGCAATCAAATATTTCAGCTACTGTATGCGCGTTTGTTTGCAGTGCGATCCGGTGCAGCCCTCTTGGAGACGCACGACCTTCGTTATCCCCATGCCTTCGACCGAAGCAGCGAATTGTCGCGTCACCCGGCACCGCACGGCATTGCGAAGATTCTGTCAGAACTGCGACTGCCCAAGATTGTGACCCGCTTCAAGGTGCGTCGCGATGCCATCAAGCTGCTGGGGACTGTGTATCTGGACGGATATTTTCAGAAGGTAGCGGATTACGCCTCCTTTCCGGACGAACCGATCCGCCACGAACTGTTGCGACTGCGCAGAGAACTCGGCATTTCTGACATGCCGACGCACGATCACGGCGTCCACCTACGTATGGGTGATTTCTTCAAGACAGAAGCTGCCATCGCGGAACACCTTGACGAGCGCCTCGCCCGGGTTAGGACTGGTGCCTATATCGTCACAAACGAAGAGGCACGGCTTTCCACGCCGGGTGTGCGCGCCGCGCTCGACGCGGCCAATGCCCGCATCCTCCCGACCGGCGACATGTCCGCCGAAGACGTATTGCGGACGCTGGCGTCGTTCCGCACAGTCGACGGCAACGACAGCACGCTTCTGTTCTGGGCATCGGTGTTGTCGGGCATGGACTGCGACTTCAAAACCCCCGAACTGCGCGAACTGCGCGGACGCTTCTTTCAAATTCTGGGATATTGACGGGGTTCCGCCGGGCCTTATCGAGCTACTCCAAGGATCGGCGATATTGTCCGCTGGACCCATGGAACGTCGTTCGATAGTCGCAAATCATTATGCCCATGCGCGGGCTTGCCAGACAATTTCATGAAAGAGGACGATATGGCCACGGGTAAAACGGCACTCATCACCGGTGTCACCGGTCAGGACGGTGCCTATCTGGCACAGCTCCTGCTGGACAAGGGCTACACGGTCCATGGCCTCAAGCGCCGTTCGTCGTCGTTCAATACCGGCCGCATCGAGGACATTTACGAAGATCCTCATGCACCGAACCCAACCTTCCACCTCCATTATGGCGACATGACGGACTCAACGGCTCTGATCCGGCTCGTTCAGGAAACCCAGCCTGACGAGATCTACAACCTTGCCGCGCAGAGCCACGTCCAGGTCAGCTTCGAAACGCCGGAATATACGGCCAACGCCGATGCCATCGGCACGCTTCGCTTGCTGGAGGCAATCCGCCTGCTGAAGATGGAGGAAAAGACCCGCTTCTATCAGGCATCGACGTCCGAACTATATGGCAAAGTGCAAGAAGTACCGCAACGCGAGACCACGCCCTTCTACCCGCGCAGCCCTTATGCCGCGGCCAAGCTTTATGCCTACTGGATCACGGTCAACTATCGCGAAGCATATGGAATGCACGCCAGTAACGGCATCCTGTTCAACCACGAAAGCCCGCTGCGCGGCGAGACATTTGTGACGCGCAAGATCACCCGCGCAGCCGCCGCAATCGCGCTGGGTCGCCAGAAGATGTTGTATCTCGGCAATCTCGATGCCCAGCGTGACTGGGGCCACGCCCGTGAATATGTCGAGGGCATGTGGCGTATCGTACAGGCCGACACACCAGACGATTTCGTGCTGGCGACCGGTGAAACTACGCGCGTCCGCACCTTCGTCGAATGGGCGTTCGCCGATGCCGGCATCAACCTGCGCTGGGAAGGGCAAGGCGTCGACGAAAAGGGCTATTGCCAGGAAACCGGGCGCCTGTTGGTCGCGATCGATCCGCGCTATTTCCGTCCGACAGAGGTCGAACTACTGATCGGCGATCCGACCAAGGCCCGCGAAATGCTTGGCTGGACGCACAAGACCAGCCCCCGCGATCTGGCGCGCGAGATGGTCGAGGCGGACATGCACATCATGCGCGACGCACCGATCGGCAAGGGGGCATGACGGCAGGCACGGTCCCGGCGAAGCGTCGCCGGGTCTGGATCACCGGCGGCAACGGCATGGTTGGCCGCAACCTGCGTGAGCATTCACGCGCGGCCGATTGGGATATCATCGCACCCGGTCGTGCCGAGCTTGATCTGTCTGATCGACAGGCAGTGCTGGACTTCGTCCGCACACAACGTCCCGACTTGGTGATCCACGCCGCCGGCCAAGTCGGCGGTATCCAGGCCAACATGGCAGATCCCGTTGGCTTCTTGGTCAACAACCTCGACATGGGCCGCAACGTCATCATGGGCGCGTTTGAGATGGGCGTGCCGGCACTCATCAACCTCGCCAGTTCGTGCATGTATCCGCGCGGTCGCAATCATGCGCTACGCGAGAGTGACATAATGACCGGCGAGTTGGAGCCGACCAACGAGGGCTACGCTCTCGCCAAAATTGTATCGACCCGTCTGTGCGACTATATTGCGCGCGCGGATGCCGACCTTGCCTATCGCACAATCATTCCGTGCAACCTATACGGCCGGCACGATAAATTCGATCCCAAAGCATCGCATCTGGTCCCCGCCATCATTGCCAAAGTCAGCCAAGCCGTCGCGTGTGGCGAAGACGAGGTCGAAATTTGGGGCGACGGCACCGCCCGCCGTGAATTCATGTACGCGGCCGATCTAGCCGATGCGGTATGGCGCGCGGCGGAAGCGCCCGCGGCCCTGCCGCAACTAATGAACATCGGGCTGGGCGACGATCATACGATCCGCGCATATTACGAAGCCGTGGCGCAGGCGCTGGGATGGACCGGTCGTTTTCGGTTCGACCTTACCCGGCCGGTTGGTATGCAGCGCAAATTGAGCGACGTATCGTTGCAACGCGGATGGGGATGGACCGCCCCAACCTCGCTGCAGGACGGCATCGCAGCCACTATCCAATTCTATCAGCAGCAGGCACAAGCATCATGACCAAGCGGTTCCCGCTCGCCACAACATCGTGGGACGAAGCAGAATATCAGGCGATGCAGGACGTCATCGCCTCCGGCCAATTTTCGATGGGGCACAAGGTAAAGGCCTGCGAGGAAGCATTCGCGGCCTATTCCGGTACCCGCTATTCGGTAATGTGCAATTCGGGATCGTCGGCCAACCTGCTGATGATCGCAGCTTTACGCTATACGAAGAACCCGGCGCTACGCCTCGACAAGGGCGACGAGGTGATCGTGCCCGCGGTTTCGTGGAGCACGACGTACAGCCCGCTCGAACAATATGGGCTGCATCTGCGCTTCGTCGACATCGACCTTGCAACGCTCAATTTTGATCTCGCTGCGCTGGAGGCGGCGATCACCTCACGGACCCGTGCGATCTTCTGCGTGAACTTGCTGGGCAATCCCAACGACTTCGCGGCGATCCAGGCATTGGCCGACCGGCATAATCTGGTCATCCTTGAGGACAATTGTGAATCGATGGGTGCCGAGTTTGATGGTCGCAAGACCGGATCGTTTGGCATCATGGGCAGCCAAAGCTGCTTCTTTTCGCATCACATCTCGACGATGGAAGGCGGGCTCGTCACTACTAATGACGAGGAACTCTACCACCTGATGCTGTCGCTGCGCGCGCATGGCTGGACGCGGCAGTTGCCAGCAGAGAACCAGGTCGTCGGTCGCAAGGGTGACGATGCGTTCGAAGAGTCGTTCCGCTTCGTCCTGCCCGGCTACAATCTGCGCCCGCTTGAGATGTCGGGCGCAATCGGGATCGAACAGATCGCCAAGCTGCCCCGTCTGATCGAGGAGCGTCGCCGCAACGGCACGCTGCTGCAAAAGGGGCTTTCGGACCATCCCGATCTATTAATCCAACAGGAAATCGGCAAGAGCAGCTGGTTCGGCTTCAGCCTGGTCATCCGTCCCGGCAGTACGATGACTCGCACCACGCTGATGCACCGGCTCGAGACGCTTGGTTTCGAATATCGCCCGATCGTGAGCGGCAATTTCGCACGCAAGGAAGTCGTTCGCTATTTCGGCCACAGCATCTTCGGCGATCTCAAGAATGCCGACCATATCGATGCCCATGGCCTGTTCATCGGCAATCATCATTTCCCGATAGACGAGGCAATCGCAGCGCTGCAGACGATCGGGGCGAATTAGAAGGACTGCTGATACCAACCCGCGCAAGACCGTGGTTCCGCCCGCAGCTTATCGGGAGCGATGCCTTTGTACCGCTCCCGATAAATAGATGTCCGCTCCGCACCGGCGAACGCCAACCGTTCCAGGCCAGGAGTTCCCTACCGGCAACTTGCAACTTCATGGTCGGCGGATTATCGGCGCTATGGCGCGACAATCATGTATTCGCAGGGGACCGAGGACCACACGTGGCGCAAATCCTCTCCGGCCACGGTGAAGACCACTGGCCGTGATCGCTTCAAGACGCGTCCGATCCATCCCGCCGAGCCTTCGCAGGAACAGCCTTATGCAAGATAGCGCCCCCCCCTTCCTTCCTTATTCCCGCCCCGACACTGGACAGGCGGAGATCGATGCCGTCGCCAATGCGATCGCAAGCGGTTGGGTGACGACGGGTCCTGAAACCGCTGCATTCGAACGAGAATTCGGTCAATATCTTGGCAGTGGCCATATGCTTGCGGTCAATTCGGCAACTGCCGGACTGCATCTGGCGCTGGAGGCGATCGGGATCGGTTCCGGCGACGAGGTGATCGTCCCGACCATGACCTTTACCGCCACGGCGGAAGTGGTCCGGTACCTCGGTGCAGATCCGGTCATGGTCGACTGCGATACGGCGACGCTGAACATCTGCCCCCAAGCGGTCGAATGCGCCGTCACGCCGCGGACCAAGGCGATCGTCGTGGTGCATTATGGCGGTCTAGCTTGCGACATGGATGCGATCCATGCCATCGCCCGGTCGCACGGGCTGAAGGTCATCGAAGACGCCGCCCATGCCTTTCCCACGCGCTATCGCGGGCGGCTTGTTGGCACGTTGCAGTCGGATGTCACCGTCTTCAGTTTCTATGCCAACAAGACGATGACGACAGGGGAAGGCGGGATGATCGCCACCCGGGATGACGAGCTCGCGAAACGGATGCGGATCATGCGCCTGCATGGTATCGACCGCGATGCGTTCGGCCGGTTCCAGTCGCGGACACCGGCTTGGCACTATCAAGTCGTGGCACCGGGCTTCAAATACAACATGACCGACATCGCGGCCGCGATGGGACGCGTGCAGCTCGGGCGGATCGATGCCTTTGCGGCGCGGCGCAACGAATTGGCCGATCGCTACCGGAAAGCATTCTCCGACCTGCCGCTCGTCCTTCCCGCCTATGCCGCCGATGGCGACGCCCATGCTTGGCATATTTATGCGGTCCGTCATCGTGACGGTGCCGTCCGGCCGGAATGGCGTGATCGCTTTATCGCCGGATTGATGGACGACGGCATCGGAACCAGCGTCCACTATATCCCGCTGCACCGGCAACCGTTCTGGCGCGACCGCTACGACCTGCAGGCCAGCAATTTCCCCCGTGCCGACGAAGCGTTCGCGAGCTTGGTCAGCTTGCCGCTTTATACCGCCATGACCGACAACGACGCCGAACGGGTGATCGCCTCGGTTCGGCGTCACGTCGCGGCATAGGACGCGGCATGTTCCTTCCCGCCGGACCAGGTGACAGGCCGTGAAGGTCCATATTCATACGCCTTCGTTCTTTCCGTCGCTGGTCGGCATGACCTATGCCGCCCACGTCCATGCGACGCTGCTGCGGGAACTGGGCGCGGATGTCACCGTCATTGCTCCCCGTGCTGAAACGGACGGGATCAGTGAAGTGATCGATTATGCGGTTCGCCATTTTGACGTATCGGGCAGCGGCCTGCCGTGGAGCAGGCTGGACGGCGACATCGATGAATTGCTGCGCTTCAATGCCGAGGAGCAGCCCGATATCGTAATCGCCGAAGGGTGGTTCACAACCGGGGCGGTTTTGTTGCCGCGGTTCAAGCAACATGCCCGCCATGTCATATTGTCGAGCCATGGGTCGGCGGACCTCTTTCTGGAACAGCGGCGTCCGTCCCATTTTGCGAGGGCGATGGCGTATCGCTGGGAAGAATCCACGCGCAGCCGGGCGATCATGCGGCAGCTCTCCGCCGCCATCGTCCTGTCGTCATGGGAAGATCGGTTCCGCTTTCAAGATGTACGACGCTTTCGCCGGCACCAGGTCCCTCTCTATGTCTGTCCCAACAGTTCGACTTATGCGCCGACGATGGGCCATGCCCTGTCGGCGGAACGGGTGAACCTGATCCATGTTGGCGAAATGAAGCCGCATAAATCGCCCGAGACAGCGGTTCGCGTTCTCGCGGCATTGCCCGAGCGTTTCCATCTTACCCTTGCCTTTCCACGCGAGACCTCGCATCTGTCGCTGGTGAAGGCCATTGCCGATCAGGCAGGGATACGCCACCGGCTGCATTTCATCATTGGTCGCAAGCGTTCCGAACTCGAAGCCACCATGGCAGCCAGCGATGTATTGCTCATCACGTCGCCATCAAAAGACGTGCAGCCGATCGTCGCCGTCGACGCACTGGCCAAGGGAGTTCCCTTCGTTTCAACGAATGTGGGATGTATGCCGGAATTTGGCGGCGGTATCGTCACGACGTCCGACCGGATGGCATTGGCCGTCCTCGACATTTGCGACAGTGATGCGTCGTATTGTCGTTTCAGTCAGGAAGCCTGCGCCTATCGCGAGCGCAGCCTGTCGCCAGCGATAGCGCGCGCATCGCTGGCGAAACTGCTTTCGGATCTGGACGCATAGGCGATGCAACGTACACTCCAGGCCATTGTCATGCTTGGCTGCGCTTTGCTCAGCCTAAACTTTGTCGGCAGCGATCCTGCCGATGCCATTTTCACGGGCGTCAGCATGCTCGTTTTGTTCCTGTCTCCGGGAACGCTGCTGTTCAACCGGATCACACCCATGGTGCGTGTCGCCATGTTCCTGGTCATCGCATTCTATGGCCTGTCCTGCCTGTCGGGATGGCGGTCCCCGTCGTTCATCTTCTATGCATTGTCGGGCATGTTCTTCACGCTTGCGGTATATTGGGTGACGGAAAAGGACGACCGATTCCCGATCGGTATGGCTCTGTTCGGCGGCTTCATCGCGCTGAACGCTCTCGTGCTGCTCCTGTGGAGCGTCGGTTTGTGGCCTTTGTCGATCGTGTTCGACATCTTTCTCGATGGCAGGTTTAAGGGGCCGTCGGGCGATCCGAACATGACCGGACTGACCGCCGCCTTTTCAATCTATTTCTTCCTCGATCGCGTAATCCGCGCGAACATCTCGACCACCAACACTATGATATCATATGTCGGGCTTGCTGGCGGGCTGACCATCCTGCTGGTCTCGGGATCGCGGTCCGCATGGGCGGCCGCTGCGGCCGGGCTGATCGTCTATTTCCTGGTTGCGCGGCGATCGATCAGCATGCGTATGGTCTTGGCGAGTTTCGTGATGGTCATCAGCGTAATGGTCGTCTCGATGGGAGTGTTCAATTCGTCGAACAATGTCGAGGACGTGTCGGAACGCTTCCGCACGATCCTGGTCCAGAACGATTCCGCCGAAAAGGAACGCTTCGGCTTCGTGTACACACGGGCGGCCCTTGCCGTTGCAGCCGATCATCCCTTGGGCATCGGACCAGGCATGACCCCGCTCTATACGGGTATCAGCAGCGTCGATGGTGACCCGATCGGCGCGCACAACTCCTATGCCGAAATCATCACCGAAAATGGCTGGGCGACGGCGGCGTTGAT
Organism: Sphingomonas epibiotica; assembly: GCF_039615155.1. Classification (NCBI taxonomy): domain Bacteria; kingdom Pseudomonadati; phylum Pseudomonadota; class Alphaproteobacteria; order Sphingomonadales; family Sphingomonadaceae; genus Sphingomonas; species Sphingomonas epibiotica. Next base: position 24,857 of record NZ_JBDGHY010000011.1, read on the forward strand.
TTTCACCATGTTGTCGATCGCGTGGCTGCGCCTGTACCGCCTTGCCCAAGTCGATATCATGTTCAACGATACAGCCTGCCGGTCGATACTGGCGGGATTGACTGCGACCGCCATTTTCGGAATGGGCCACGATTTGCTAGCATGGCGGATCGGATGGATTTTCCCGGTACTAGGGATGCTGGCTGCTTTCAGCCAGCGATATGGCATTGTGATCGCGCGATCGACATAGGCGGATGCAAAACCTTCTTCTTACAGGTCTGCAGCTGGCGACGTCGGTTGCGCGGCTTGCCGCGTTCGCATTCTCCGTTCTAACGATTGGCCGCATATCAGGCGACGCTTATATCCTGCTGGTCATTGGCTATCTTCCGTTTCTGGCATTTTTCGACATCCTCATCCAGTCGGCTTCCCGCGCTGCGCATTTGCGCGGGGTAAAACCTTTGGACGCCATCATCAACCTACGCCAAATCTATGCGTTGGTAGCGCTGGCACTGATCGGTGCGGTTTTCATTGCAGGCCTGTCCTACCCCACCTCCTGGGCACAGCAACTGCTACTGATCGGCGCGTGGCCTCTTGGAGCGATGGGGTTCGTATGGGAACGCTGGATCGCGCAGCGCAGCCGGCAATGGCTGCTGTCCGGCCTCGAACTGTCGCTACTGGCGGTGGTGATCGCATTCTACTGGCTGGTGCATCTGTCATGGCAGATATTGTTGCTGCCAATCATCAGCTTTCCGCTGGCGCGTCTGGTGACGCTGGCCCTGCCCGTCCGCGAGGCCCATGCCGCGGCCACGGTCGACACCATTACCGCACCGATTAACGAGGTACCGCCTGCGTTCAGTCGCCGCTGGATCGGCGGCTATATCGGCACATCGCTGGCACAACAGCTCGTTGCGGCCTGTGCCGTGTCCCTTCCGGCGATCCATGCCCAGCTTACCGGCAATCTGGACGCCCTTTCGGTCAACGTTACGCTGTTCCGGTCGCTGCACTCTTTCGCCGCGATCATATCGCTAACGATCAACGCAATGAGTTCGCGCATCTTCTATCGCCAGACCGGCAGCGGGTTCGAAAGCTTCGAGGCTACCATACTCGACAAGCGTCGCCTGCTGCTGGGCGGTGTGACTGCGTTCGCGGTGATCGGTGGCGTGGTGGCACTGGCCGCACCACAATTACCGATCCTGTTCGCGATCGTAATCCTGCCAATCATGGCAATGATCAATGCCGAATCCTCAATGCTCTATAATCGCGGCATTCCGTTGGGAACTTTGCAATGCCAAATCCTGATTCTCAGCCTGTCGGCAGCATTGCTAGCGGTGATGCTCCGCCATCCGCTGGCCGGCATCGGCATTCTGGCGCTGTTCCTGTCCTATGGCGGGGTATTCATGCCGGGCGTACTGGCGCGTCATCGTGCGGTGCTAGGCATGCCCTCAACCGTGCCGCACGGTCAGAGAAAATAACATCATGATGAAACGCCTGGTAGACGTGTTGGTAAGCGCGATCCTGCTGATCGTGACCGCGCCGCTGATGCTGGTCGCCGCAATCGCCGTTCGCCGGTCTTCACCCGGTCCGGTGATTTTTCGACAGCAGCGGGTCGGGCGCGGCGGCAAATCCTTCAATATTCTAAAATTCCGAACCATGGACCCGGCAACCGCCACCGACCGCGAGATCACCGTCGGCAACGACCGGCGGATCACGCCAATCGGTGCCGTCCTGCGCAAATGGAAGATCGACGAACTGCCGCAGCTCATCAACGTTCTGCGTGGCGACATGAGCTTGGTCGGTCCGCGCCCTGACGTGCCCTCCTACGTCGCGCGTTACCCGAAGGATCTCCGCGCAAAGGTGTTGAGCGTCCGGCCGGGAATTACCGATCTGGCGTCGATCAAATATCGCAACGAGAATGAATTGCTGGCGGCGCAAAGCGACCCCGACCGCTATTATCTGGAGATCATCATGCTGGATAAATTGCGGATGGGTGCCTCCTATGCCGAGCGCCCGAGTTTCGGCCGGGATCTGCGGATCATCGTCGCGACTGTTCGTTCCGTCCTGATGGATCGTTGAGCATGTCCAGCCCCCGCCTCCGCATCTGGCTGTTCAATCCCTATGGCCCGCTGCCCGGCGAAGGATGGCGCGAATATAGCTATGTCACGATCGGATCCGCCCTAGCGGCAGCCGGCCATGACGTCATCTGGTGGACGTCAAACTTTTCGCATCATTTCAAAACGTTTCGCAGTGGAGACTGGGAAGATCGCATCCTGTCGTCGGGGTTGGTCTTGCGACTGGTTCCAACGCCAGGATACCGGCGCAACATCAGTCCAGGCCGGTTTTGGCGCGATATCGTCTTCGGTTGGCGTGCCTATCGGCGGGCGCGGACCCTGCCCCCCCCCGACGTCGTCCTAACCTCCGAACCCGCCACCATGGGTGGCTTGGCCGGAGTCAGGCTTGCGACGAAGACCGGTGCAACGCTCCTCTACGACCAGATGGACCTGTGGCCGGAACTGATGGTGCAAAGCCTTCCGCCACGCGCGCGCCCAATCGGCCACCTGCTGTTCGCGCCGATCTATCGCATCCGCCGTACCATGTTCGGCAAGCTTGACGGTGCGATGGCACTCGCCAAACCTTATTTGACTTCGATTCTCGACGAACTGCCCGTGAACCGGTCGATCCCGTCGCTAGTCGTCTATAACGGGATCGATGTGCCGACATTCCGCAGAGTCATGCAGCAACCGTTGCCCGACGCGATGGCCCTGGCGTTCGATGGCCCGGGGCTGAAGGCGATCTTCGCCGGATCGCTGGGCCCGTCCTATGACGTCGGTCCGATGATTGATGCGGCATCTGCCATGGAACGCGCAGGCAGCGACACTACGATATACATCGCCGGCGATGGTCCCGAGCGGCCAAAGATTGAAGCCGCGGCTGCGAGATGTGCGAACCTTGTCTATCTGGGCAAGCTGGCCCCCGACATGCTGCCGCGGGTCTACGGGCGGTGTGACGTCGGGTTATCCTGCTATTCGGCGAGTTCCAATGTCGAAATGTGCGACAAGTTCTACGACTATACCGCCGCTGGATTGATCGTCGTCAATTCCCTGCAGGGTGAGGTCCGCGACTGGATCGAAGGGTCCGGCCTGGGGATGCAATATCGTGCGGGCGATGCAGCATCGCTGACCCAAGCGCTGGTCGCGATCGAAAAAGATCCCGAGCAAGCCGCGCAATTGCGACAGGCATCGTGGAACATCGGCATGCAATTCAACAAGGACACGCAACACGCCCGCTTGGTACCGTGGATCGAAATGGTGACGGCCAACGTGACATCCCGACAGGGCTAGAGCATTTTCTGATCAGGCTGGATCACCGGCGCGGCGGTGATTTCGGCTTGGGGCAAGACGGGAGGAGCGCGCGATGCCAACGTATCGTGCTCGTCAAGCAACACCGCCCCGGATCGAAAATCACCCCGCCGCGTCAGCGGTCGCCCGCAGGGTGATGACGGCAGTTCAACATGGTCGGAAAGCGCTCCAAGCATCCTGCTTCTCCAGCAATCCACCACCATGACGGAAAAGCATCGTTGGGAAGCAACCGGTCGGCAAGTGCCCCGAAGTCATCGGTGCGCCCGGTGCCAACTGGCACCACCATGCTGCCGGTTCCCCGGTGAAACATGCTCAGTAAAATTGCGCTGGTCGGCACTGCTCTTGCTAGCCCCGCGCTTGCACAGCTCCCGACGTTAGAGCGGTTGGCGACCCTATCGAAGCTCGTGGTATCGTGACCGATGAGCGACAAGCCCTAAGCCAAAGTCGACCCGCCGCGAGGCAGTTGCCCTGTTGAGCCCGTCGGCTGCGTCACGAACCTTTCAGGTAGCTCGGCTACCTGTTGCGTACCGCACCTTGCCGGAAGGATCGGAAAAGCAGTTCTGTGCACCGACCGCTATGCGATCTCTTGTGAAAGAGATGCTTTTGCCGCGATCCAGGTGGCCCGACCTTCCTGATCGAAATATCGATGCTCAACGTCGGGATCGTTCCAAAATTTTTCGTCGAGCTTGCGGACGTCACCTACCACCTTGGCCGGGCTGCCGCGGGCGATACCGAAATCGGGAACGTCACACGCCACGATGGCACCGGCTGCGATCAGTGCGCCATCACCGATCGTGACGCCGGGCATGATCTTCGCGCCGGCACCGATAAAGGCATAGCGGCCAATCCGCACGCCCGCTCTGGTATAGCCTTTCCGATCTTCCTTCGGGATGGTGATATAGTCCGCTCCGTAGAGGCGAACCGAAACCTGGCTACCGTGCGAAAAGATACCGACCCACGCGCCGATCTGCGCCCCTTCGCCGATCGACACGCCATTGCTGCCATCGATGATGCTGTGATGCCAGATCCAGACATTGTCGCCGATCGCGATCTGGTGGCCGTCGCCTAATATGGCATTGGAACTGATACGGGTCAGCTTGCGGAATTGCCCCGAAACGCGGTCCCGATAGCCATAGACCATGAATGGCCGTTTGAACCACGCAATAGTTCGCATGAGGAACGATATCAATCGTCCGACCGGCCCAAGATAGATTTGACGTAACATGGGCAATGAGTGCCCAACAGCATTCGAAACGTCAATGTCAGTCGCGCGGTGCATGGATCGGCCCCGCCGCCAAGAAGATTATCCCGACATTGCAGGGTGTCTGACCACATCGCTCGCAACGGCATCCCGCCGGCCGACGAACTCGGGCACGAGCGCCTGAAGCGCATTAATCAGCGCGGCTTCGTCGTTTCGTTCGATCAGCGCCTGCAGTTGGATCAACTCTGGTTCCAGACGTTCCCACGAGATGAACGCTTCGCTGGCTTTCATGATGAGGGGATGGTCAGACGCTTCCGCCGCATCCTCAATCAGCAGTTCCTCGTACAGCTTCTCACCCGGCCGCAGGCCGACTTCACGGATTTCGATATCGCCATCGGGATTGGCGTCATCGCGTACCGTCAGCCCGGACAGGGCGATGACGCTGTGCGCCAGGTCGATGATCTTTACCGGTTCGCCCATGTCGAGCAAGAAGACCTCTCCGCCCTTTGCCATCGCCCCCGCCTGGATGACCAGCTGTGCTGCCTCTGGGATCAGCATGAAATAGCGGGTCATTTCGCGATGGGTAATCGTCACCGGGCCGCCGGCATGGGCCTGAGCCCGGAACAGCGGCACGACCGAGCCGCTGGAACCCAGAACGTTGCCGAACCGCACCATGCTTAGACAAGTTTGGGACTGAGTGGTCGCCAGCGCCTGCAGGACTTGCTCGGCAAGGCGCTTGGTCGTCCCCATAATGCTAGTCGGGCGGACAGCCTTGTCGGTGGAAATCAGCACGACATGCGCAGTCCCGTGACACAACGCTGCCTGGGTCAGACGCAACGTGCCGATCACGTTGTTGCGGACGGCCTCGACCACATTCTGCTCGACCAACGGAACATGCTTGTAGGCTGCGGCGTGGAACACCAACTGCGGTCGCCATGTTCCAAAAACATGGTTCACCATTCGTTCGTCTACAACCGACCCCAGTAGCGGAACGACTTCGATGTTGCGCCCTTCCTGCCCAACCAGCTCGGAAAGTTCGCGGTGGATTGCGTACAGGGCGAACTCGCTATGATCGAGCAGCAGGATCGATGCCGGTGCGTTCTCAATGATCTGGCGGCACAATTCACTGCCGATCGAACCACCCGCGCCGGTGACCAGCACAACCTTGCCCGTGACGTTGCGACGCAACAACATGCTGTCGGGCGCGACACGATCACGTCCCAGCAGGTCGTCGATCGTCACTTCATGCAGGTCCGATACTTTGACACGGCCATGCACAAGGTCGAGCATCCCTGGCAGTGTCCGAACGTTCACCGAAAAGCGGCGCAGGTCGACGATGATATCATCGCGACGCTTGCGGGTAGCAGACGGGATGGCCAGCAGCACGTCGGACACCCGCTTCTTGGCAATGACGTCGGCCAATTGTGCCGGGCGGATTACTTGTAGGCCATCCAGCGTCTGACCCGACAGGGTAATATCGTCGTCGACAAAGCCGACAACGATCATTTCTTGGCTTTGCCGCAGCGCCATCAACAACTGTCGGCCTGCCGATCCGGAACCATAAATGAGAACACGCGGCCGATCACTGCTGGTTCGCTCCGACCCCATCTGTTGCAGCAGCTGTGCAATCAGCATTCGTTCAGTCAGAATGACCATCAACAAAATGGCAGGCTGTAACAGTCCCAATGTCCGCGGAACACCATTAATGCCGTAGTAGGTAAAGACGCCGGCATAGGGCATCGCGTAGATCAGGACGTTGCGCGCCAGCATCCGTACCGTTGAGGTACCAACATATCGGAACAGAACACGGTAGGCGTTGCCTAGCGCAAATACGCCAAGACACAACACCGCCGAAAACATCACCGAAAAGACAAGCGGACGTGTCGGAACGGGTAGATAGCCAAGGCGTAGGTAGATGGCGATGACGGTCGCGATGACACATGCCATGGCATCGCCGACAATAACCATCGTCCGCTTCAATCCACGCGGCGCTGCCATCAGCGAAGGGGTCACCCCTTCACGCACGACCGTGCCTGCGTTCGTAAGCATCCGTTGCATTATGACGTCTCTAACCGAAAAACTGCCCAGTCCGGGCTAACGAAAACCCGCTACTCTGATCCGACGTATCGGGCAACCGACGGTCCATTGGCGCTACATCGATATGGTGACCGGGCTTGCCCCAAGTTGAAACCCGATGCCGCATTGCTTCTCCGCGAACGAGTACCCAGCCTGGTCCGCAAATATAGAACGCCGGCTACAGGATCCCCCTGCCGCCGACGTTCCCATAAAAATAATAGGCCGTTACTCCGCCTGGCCCTTCGCAGCGCGCGTCACCTGACCCTCGCCCATCGCCGAAACCAGCACGTCGCCCTGCACGTGGAAATTGTCGGCGGGCAGAGTCGCGGTGAGGCGGCCGACTGCCATCATCACCGCCTCGACCTTGCCGGCGGCGTTGCGGCGGACCGACTGGACGCGGCCGATCGCGTCGCGCACCATGCTGCCGGGGTTGAGCGCGGGCAGTGCCCCGCTACCCATCAGCGACAGCGCGCCCTCGCCCGATCCCGATGCCGATCCGTTGCCGGCCGAACCCGACCCGCTTCCCGAAGCCGCGCCGCTCAAGCTGCCCGCGCCGCCGAGCGTCCCGCCCAGCGCCTGCACCGTGCTGTCGGCCGCGTCGTCGCCGCGTGCCGACCCGCCGGCCCGGACCCGGCCGCTGCGGCGATCGACGCTGCGCTCGGCGGTCACCTCGCCGCTGCCGCGCCGCGCGCTGCGAACGCTGGTGTCGGCGCCATCGCGGACCCGGTCGAGGGTCGGGGTGACGCTCCGCTCAAGGCTGCCGCCGAGATTGCCGCTCAGGCTGCCGCCCAGACCACCGGTCAGCCCGCCACCGCCGCCCACCAGCTGCGCCGAAGCCGAGGTAATCGCCACTGTGGCCAACGCCGCGCCCACAGGAACAGGGTCTTCATCGCAATGTCTCCTTGGTTGGTGCGCCTGCAAAGGCGCTTCGACAAGGAGAACGGATGCCGTTTCCGGTTTAATCCCGGCGAGGGGGATTTTTTGCGGGGGGAAGAATTTTCCTCCGCCCTGCACCGACGTCATCCCAGCGAAGGCTGGGATCTTCCGGTGATAGCGTCGCAGGAGCCGCGCGATGCCCCAGCATTCGCTGGGGCGACGCTTTGGGTGAGATGTGGCTCGCCCCTACCGCACCGGTGTCCGGCACCCCCACAAACCACCCCGCGCCCGGTCCGCATCGGCATCACCTTCCGCGACCGCGCCGGCGGCCTGTGCCGCACCTTCGAACAGGCACCACCGGCGGCATCGCCTGTGCGCAGGGGCAGGGACCATGGCGGATCGAACAATTGCGCGGCGGCATGGCCGGCAATGGCGGCACCGCCTATGCCCAAGCCGGATCGCCGATGGCCACGCTGATGGCCGATGGGCAGGCGATGGCAGCGAGCGACCCACTGGACGCGGCGGCGGAAGCGGCAGCGCTCAAGGGGCGGTAAATTCCCCCTTCCCTCCGTTCGGTTCGAGCAGCTTCGAGCCTGTCGAGAAGCACCTGTCGAGAACCCGCCGCACACTATCCGTTCTCGACAGGCTCGAACTGAACGGAGGTGGATCGACCACCCTCACCCAAGTTACTGCATTCGCAAAGGAACCTCCCGCGCCCTGCCTCGCTTGTCGAACCGACAGCGATAGGAGCCGCCCATGACCCCCGCCACCGACGCGCACACGCAACAACCAACCCTCGCCGGTCGCCGCGCGGCGATTACCGGCGGGACCACCGGCATCGGCCGCGCCATCGCGGTGCTGCTCGCCAGCGAAGGAGCCGAGGTATTCCTGTGCGGCCGGAACGAAGACCATCTCGCCGAGGCGCTCGCCCGGATCGAGGAAGTCGGCAGAGGTAGCGGGATCGCCATCGACCTAGCCGAGGCCGACAATGTCGCCCACTTCTTCGACGCCGCCGAGGAGAAAATGGGCGGCATCGACACCGCCATCATCAACGCCGCCGTCGCCGCCGAGGGGATCACCGACACCGACGAGGCGACGCTGCGCGAGGTGATCGCGATCAACTTCACCGGCTATCTCTTGAGCGCGCACCACGCCGCCAAACGCGTCGGCGACGCGGGCGATATCGTCTTCATCGGATCGACCAGCGCCTATGCACTGGGGCCGGGATCGACCATCTATGCCGGGATCAAGTACGGGATTCAGGGCTTTACCCAGGCGCTGCGCCGCGAACTGGGGCCGAAGGGCATTCGCGTCAGCAATGTCGAACCGGGCCTGACCGGCTCCGACATGCAGCTGCCCGATATCCAGCCTGACGAGCAGCGCGAACGCATCGCCGACGAAACCATGTTGCGCGCCGAGGATATCGCGGTCGGCGTCCATTACCTGCTGACCCAGCCCCGCCGCGCCATCGTCCAGCAACTGACCATCGTCCCGCGCGATCAGGCGGAGGAATGAGCTTCGCCATCGACCGACTGGTCCTGACCCCCGACGATATCGACCTGTCGCGCTCGCCGCTCGCCGGGCAATTGGGGGTCGAGACCTATGTGCTGGGCGCGTTCAACCCGGCGCTGACGCGGTTGCCCAGCGGCAATCTGCTGATGATGGTGCGGGTCGCCGAGGCGCTGCGGAAACCGACCTTCGACGGCCATATCCACAATATCCGTTGGAGCGAGCGGCGGTATATGCTCGACGCACGGCCGCTGGACGCGGTCGACACCGCCGATCCGCGCAAGTTTCTGCTGAACGGCGGGCGCTGGCAGGTGATGGCGCTGACCTCGCTGTCATGGCTGTTGCCGGTCGAGCTGACCCCCAACGGGCTGGAGGTCGTCGCGCTCCATTACGATCGCGCCGTGGCACCACAGGGTGATTTCCAGATGTACGGCGTCGAGGATGCGCGAATCAGCAAGGTCGGCGACGAATGGCTGATGACGACCTGTTCGGTCAGCCCGGAGCGGCATTCGACCACGCTCTATACCTCGACCAACGGCCTCGACTGGAGCTTCGCCGACATCGTGCTCGACCATCAGAACAAGGACATGCTGATCTTCGAGGGCCGGATCGACGGGCAGTATTGGGCGCAGACCCGGCCGCTCGGCGACCTCTATTTCGCCTATCCGCCGGGTAGCGAGTGGCGTGCCGGGCCGTCGATCAACCTCGCCACCTCGCCCGATGCGCGGCATTGGAAACCGTACCTGAAGCCCGGCATCCGCCCGCATGCCGCGACGGTCGCGACGGCACGTATGGGCGGGGGCACGCCGCCGATCCGGACCGACCGGGGCTGGCTGACGCTGTGGCACGGCGTCGAGCCTAAGGAGATCATCGGCGTCTATCGCACCTATTGGTCGATCCTCGACGCGAACGACCCGAGCCGGACGGTGGCGACCGACCATGCTCCGCTGCTGGAGGCTAACCCCGAGCTGACCCGAGACTTAGAGGAGCAGATGTACGTCCGCGACGTAGTGTTCACGACCGGCATTGCGGACGACGGCGACCATTATGTCGTAGCTTCGGGCGAGGCGGACCTTGCCTGCCGAATCACGCATATCCCGAAGGCGCGGTTCGCATAGGTTCACGCGAAGGCGCGAAGGGCTCGAAGAGAGCAGGAAGAAGGTAGATTTCGCGCAGAGGCGCAGAGGAGGCGTTCGCGGCCCCCCCCCCCCCCCGCGCCAGCGGGCCTCATCCCCGTTGCAGCGGACGCAGGCGTCTCCCGATCGCGAGCGCTCGCTTCGACCGCGACCTCTCTGCGCCTCTGCGCGAAATCCCTCTCTTCTTCTCTTCGTGCCTCGGCGCCTTCGCGTGAACCAACCTTCTTCCTGTCCCAGATTAATAAGATTTGCCTACCACTAAAGACACTTATCACCTCCCCACCCGTTGCCCCACCACAACTGGGAGCCACCGCCATGCGCATCCACCACCTTAATTGCGGCACCGACTGCCCGTTGGGCGGGGCGCTGTTCGACGGGCGCAGCGTCGGTCCGCTCGGGCAGATCGTCTGCCACTGCCTGCTGATCGAGACCGATGCGCACGGGCTGGTGCTGGTCGATACCGGTTATGGCCTCAAAGACGTCGACCATCCGCACCGCCACCTCGATCCGCGCATCACCCTGCCATGGCGGATGCTGCTCAACATCCGCCTGCGCGAGCACGAGACGGCGATCCGGCAAATTGAGGCGCTGGGCTTCACCGCGAACGACGTGCGCCACATCCTCGTCACCCATCTCGATTTCGACCATGCCGGCGGCCTCGAGGATTTCCCGAACGCCACCGTCCATGTCATGCAGCGCGAATATGACGACGCGACCGGCCCGCGCGCCGGCATCGTCGCCCGCAACCGCTGGCGTCCGCGCCAGCTCGACGGGGTGCACCACTGGCAGCGCTATGGCGCGCACGGCGAGCCGTGGTTCGGCTTCGACGCGGTCCGCGACCTGACCGGCCTGCCGCCCGAACTCCTGCTGGTGCCGCTACCCGGCCACACCTGGGGCCATGCCGGCGTCGCGATCCGCCAGGCCGATGGCCGCTGGCTGCTCCATGCCGGCGACGCCTATTTCTACCGTGGCGAGATGCGATCGGCCCGCCGCAGCTGCACGCCGGGCCTGCGCGCCTATCAACGGCTGATGGAGGTCGACGCGCGCAGCCGGATGGACAACCAGTCGCGCCTTCGCAGCCTGTCGATCGACCGCCGTGACGAAGTGACCGTCACCTGCACCCACGATCCCGTCGAGCTGGAGCGCGCGCAGGCGGGCCGGCCGCTCTAATCCAAGATCGGTTCCGCGCCGAACGGCCGGTTGAGCACCCGCAACACGTCCTGCGCCACGAACACCCGGTTGCGACGATAGCCGGTCCGCTCGACCAACACCCTCGCCTCGACCAGCTGCGCGATCGCCGTATTCGCCGCCGGAGCCGACACGCCGAGCCGTTCGCCAAGCCGTCCGGCGGTAATCACCGGATAGTCGGGCAACAGGTCGAGCGCGCGCAGCGCCGCCGACTTGTCCCGATAGCGCCGCCGCGCCTGCCACATGCCCCCAAGCCGGACCAGCGCCGCGCGCGTCGCCATCAGCTCGTCGACCGTACCGATGATCGCATCGGCGATGAAAGCGACCATCGGCGCCCAGTCGAGCCGCTGCTGCGCCGCCTTCAGAGCGTCGTAATAGGCGGATGTATGCGCTTCGATATAGGGTGACAGGTACAGCGGCACCTTGCCATCGGCGGCCATCATCAGCGGCAGTAACAGCCGCCCGACCCGGCCATTGCCGTCGCGATAGGGGTGCACCGCTTCGAAATAGGCATGGGCGATCGCCATGCGCGTAATCAGGCTCTGGGTCATGACCTGCATCCCCTCGGCCCGCAGATAGGCGATGCTGTCGTCGAGACACGCTGGCACCCGCGCCGGCGGGGCGGGGTTGTAGAGCGAATAGGCGATGTCGCGCACCCCGCCGATCCACACCACCCGGTCGCGCAGCACCCCCGGGATATCGCCATAGTCGGGATCGCTCCGCATTGCCCCGCGGTGCAGTTCAGCGATCAGCTCGCGCGTGAAGATCGCCGGCCCCTGCGCCGCCGCCTGCGGCACGAGCCGGTCGAGGATCAGCGCATAGTCGCGGACCTGCCGCGCCGCGTCGCGCCGCTCGTTACCCGCTTCCTCCTCCAGTGTCAGCAGCTCGTCGAGCGTGCTGTGCGTCCCCTCGATCGACGAACTGCTCACCGCCTCACGCCGGCTGAGCAGGCGGCTGACCGGATAGGGGTCGCCCATCTGCCGCGCCAGCATGTCGATCTGCGCCAGCGCCTCGGTCGCGCGCTGATGGCTAGCCAGCCCCTGCCCCAGCGGCACCGCGTCCTCGGGTGGGGGCGGCGGCACCACGCCATAATGCGCCGCATAGGGTTCGGGCAGGCGTTCGAGCCGCTGGCGGATCGCATGGCACAGGTCGTCACGGCGCATCGGCAGCCTTTATCATGACCGCTATACTCGATCCATAATAAAGGTTAGCAGGTTAAACCTGCACAAGAAGCGGATGCCGGCACCTTGCCGAAGATTACTGCCCCCCAAGCAAAACTACCCCCGGCCTAAATCCCCACTCTATTGCTCGGCAATGCCGCCTCCGCCATTCTCCCACTCAATACAGGGAGATTATCTATGGCATTGTCGTTGGCGCTGATTCTGGCGCAGGTCGCCACCCCGGTGGCGCCCGAACCGGTCGCGCCCGCCCAAGCCACCCCCGCCACCCCCGAAACCACCGACGCACAGGACACGCCCCGCCCCGACACCGGCCGCCTCGCCCCGGCACAGGGCGGCGGCGAGATCGTCGTCACCGCGCGGCGCCGCGTCGAAACCGTGCAGTCGGTGCCGATCGCCATCTCGGTCATTGGCGGCACGACGCTGGCCGATACCGGCGCGTACAACGTCAACCGCCTGACCCAGCTGCAACCGACGCTGCAATTCTATTCGACCAACCCGCGCAATTCGGCTGCCAATATCCGGGGCCTGGGCGCGCCCTTTGGTCTCACCAACGACGGCATCGAACAGGGCGTCGGCATCTATGTCGACGGCGTCTATTACAGCCGCATTGCCTCTGCGACGTTCGACTTCACCGACACCGAACGCATCGAGATCCTGCGCGGGCCGCAGGGCACGCTCTATGGCAAGAACACCACGGCGGGCGCGATCAACATCACGACCCGCAAGCCCAGCTTCACCCCCGAAGCGCGCGTGGAACTGACCACCGGCAATTACGACTTCATCCAGGCCAAGGCCTCCGCCTCCGGCCCGCTCGTCGACGGCAAGCTGGCCGCGCGCATCTCCGCCTCGGTCACCTCGCGGCGCGGCACGATCCGCAACACCGTGCTCGGCGGCTATGCCAATGCACAGGACAATCAGAGCGTGCGCGGCCAGCTGCTGTGGACGCCCGCGCCGAACCTCGATGTGACGCTGTACGGCGATTATGGGCACCAGAACCCCGATTGCTGCGCGCAAATCTATGTCCGCACCGGCACGACGCAGCGCCCGCTGAACCGGCAATATGCCGCGCTCGCCGCCGCGTTCGGCTATGCCCCGCCCTCGACCAACGCCTTCGACCGGCTGACCGACCTCGACACGCCGCTGCGTGCACGACAGGAGCTGGGCGGCGTCTCGCTGGTCGGCAATCTCGATCTCGGCGGCGCGACGGTGACCTCGGTCAGCGCATGGCGGTTCTGGGACTGGGACCCGTCGAACGACCGCGACTTCACCGGCCTGCCGATCACCACCGTCTCCGCCAATCCGTCGCAGCAGCGCCAGTGGAGCCAGGAACTGCGCGTCGCGTCGAACGGCAAGCGTCCGGTCGATTACGTCGCCGGCCTGTTCTATTTCCACCAGACCATTGATACCCAGGGACTGCAGGTACAGGGCCCGGCCGCCTCGCGCTTCCTGCTCAACCCCGGCAATGTCGCGCCGGGCAGCGCCGGCTGCGCCACCGCGACGACCGCGGCGTGCAACCCGGCGGTGCTGAACGGCCTGACCGCGCGCAACACCATCGGTTTCTCGAACACCAGCGCGGCGGTATTCGGCAAGGCGACGTGGCACATCACCGACGCGCTCTCGATCGCGCCGGGCGTGCGCGTGAACTATGACAAGAAGACTGGGTCGTATGTCTCGGTCGTCACCACCGGCAGCGGATCGACCACGCTGACCAACGACCAGCGCGGCGTGCTCGCCCCGCAAAGCTACCGCCCCGATTTTGACGACTGGAACGTGTCGGGCGACGTCACCCTCGCCTATGACGTGGCGCGCGACGTCCATGCGTACGCCACCTATGCCCGCAGCTATAAGTCGGGCGGCATCAACCTGTCGGGCCTGCCGCTCGACGGCAGCAACAACCCGATCCTGGCGGCGGCACAGGTCAAGCCCGAACAGGTCAATCACTACGAACTGGGCGTGAAGACCCAGTGGCTTGATCGGCGGATCACCGCCAACCTCGCCGCCTTCTGGACCGATATCAGCGACTATCAGGCGACCGTCACCAACGGACAGCTCGGTGTGCTGCGCGGCTATCTGGCGAATGCCGATCAGGTGCGCACCCGCGGGGTCGAGCTCGACACCGCCTTCCGCCCGACCGAGCGGCTGAACCTCTATGCCAACGCCGCCTATACCGACGCGAAATATGTCCGCTTCACCGACGCGCCCTGCCCGCCCGAATTGTCGGGCGGCCGCGCACCGGCGGCGGGCGAGACGCCCAGCGCGCCCGGCACCCCCGGCGGGATCAGCCCCAATGCCTGCGACGTATCGGGACAGCGGCTGCCCGGCATCTCGAAATGGGCGTTCAGCTATGGCGCCGAATATGCCCTGCCCGCGCGGATCGGCGGAGAGGACGGCAATGCCTATCTCGGCTTCGACGGCAGCTATCGCTCGCGCTTCTCGTCCAACCCGTCGCCCTCGGCCTATACCTATATCGACGGCTACGCCCTCACCAATTTCCGTCTGGGCTATCGCGCCGATGCCGGGTGGAACGCGTTCCTGTGGCTGCGCAACGCCTTCGACCAGAATTACTATGAACTGCTCGCGACCCAGTCGGGCAATACCGGCCTGATCGTCGGCCAGCCCGGCGACCCGCGGACGTACGGCGTGACGATCTCGGCATCGTTCTGAAGATAGGGCGCGATCCGGTAATGCCCGGATCGCGCCGTTCATTCGTCCCAGCCCACTCCCGAACCACCGGCAAACGACGCGACCAGATCGGCCCCCGGCGCCAGCACCGCCGCCGGCACGGCGGTAAGTACCGGATCGTCGAACCGCATTCCCGGCAGCCGGGTCGCCAGCATCTCAGCCAGCGTATGTGCCTGATGCCGGTCGCGCCGCTGCTTCATCACCTCGCGATCGTTGCGACCCGCAACCCACAGCTTGTGGCACAGGAACGCGCGGGGATCGGGCACGATCAGCAGCAGCGGAAACCCCTGTTCGTCGATGGTGATCCGCTCGATCACCGGTACGTTTTCCAACCATGCCAGCCCGGCAATCTCCACCGCCGCCAGATCGTCGTCGCGCTCGCCGATCCGTGCCTGCGACCGTGGGACGGTCGCAAAGCACGCGGCGGGCGTAATCAGGTCGACCATATAGCCGGCATCGTTGACCGCCCGGAAACTGCCCGGCGCGCTGGCGCGAAAGCTCTTGTCCAGTCCTTGTAACAGTCCGATCAGTCCGTCGGCCTGCATCGTGCCGACCATCTTCAGCGACACCCGCGCGTCGTACAGGATGTCGATGTCCATCGTGGTCATCGCTTCCTCGCCGAACTGTACCGCCCCCATCGCCTCATAGGCGTAGAGGGCGTGCGTCCCGACGATCTTCAGCCCGCCCCCCAGCAACCGCTCACGGTCGAGCCGACGGATGATCCGCGCGGACAGTACCGGCACCCGGCCCAGGCGCATCGCCCGGTTGACCGGTGCCATTTCGCGCAACCGCTGGTCGAGCATCTCGCGTCGCGCACGCAACGCGTCGCGCCCCTGATGAAAGGCGGCATACGCTTCCCGGGTACGATCATCCTCGGGGCCCAGGCTTTTCCACGTATCGCCCGTCTTGCGGTACAGATAGGTCCGGTCCTTGACCGTCTTCCAGGACATTGCCCCGGCAAAACGTGTCGCCAGTTCGCGGGTCGTGTCGCGATAGGTGGCGTAAAGCTGTTCGCAATCGATCCATTGCCGGGTCTGTTGTGCGGTCAGGTCCAACATGACCGCACCGTTATCCCTTTTTCGGGAAATTCCAATGTAAAAGGGATAACTGGTAGCGGAACGTCAACCCGCCCGCGTCAGGCTGCTTCGGCAAGCGCGGCATGGTCGACCACCCGGTTGCGCCCGCCATGTTTGGCGGCATAGAGCGCGGCATCGGCCTGCGCGATCAGCGTTTCCCAACTCGCGCCGCCCCGGCCGGTCCGGCTGCACCCCAAGCTGATCGTGCAGCGGATCTCATGGCCCTCGGCAACGACGATCGGCGTCGCTTCGATCGCCGAGCGGACGCGCTCGGCCAGATCGGCGACGACAACCGGCGATGCGGTGCCGAGCAGGATCATGAACTCCTCACCACCGACCCGGCCGACCAGATCGCCCGGCCGCACGGTTTCGCCGATCCGCTTCGCCACCGTTGCCAGCACCGCATCGCCCGCCGGATGCCCCCAGCGGTCGTTGACCTGCTTGAAATGATCGATGTCGAGCAGGATCAGCACCACATCGCCCCCGTTGCGGTCGGGCGCGGCGATGCGCTGCGTGCCCGCCTCCCACATCACCCGCCGGTTCGACAGGCCGGTCAGCGTGTCGCAATTGGCATAGCGGATCAGCCGTTCGTCGAGCTGCCGTGCGATCATCCACAACAGGCAGATCGCGATCACCCACGACAGCAGCAGCCGGACGACTAGCGCCACGACCGAACTGATTTCGAACGCATGCATATCCTGCGTTTCGATCAGCACCGGCACCGCCCGCATCGCCATCGTCGCGGCCCAGGCGAAATGGAATATCGCCGCCAGCCTAGCCGGCGGGCGATGCGACGCATCGGCATGGCGCCACAATGCAAGCCCGGTGGCGACCGTCAACGGGCCGCGCACCGCGACGCCGACGATCAGCATGACGCTGTAATCGGGCACCGGCCGTGACAGGGCATAGGCAACTTCGCCGACCGCAATCACCACCGCGACCGCGATCGGCCAGTTCTCACGCACCGGGCGGCCGAACAACCGGTTGGTCGCGACCAGCGACAGCGCGATCCCGGCATCGATCGCCAGGTTCGCGATCAACTGGCCCCGCGGCACCACCAACCCGACGATATTGGACGCCATCATCATAAAACCGATGCTCAACAGCCCATAGGCCGCCCCCCAGTACAACAGGCTGTCCGATCGCGTCAGGTAATTGGTAACGCGCCAGAACCCCAGGAACAGCAATGCAGTCGCAAGCGACGTCATCCCATTGGCGAAAAA
This sequence comes from Sphingomonas epibiotica, assembly GCF_039615155.1. Classification (NCBI taxonomy): domain Bacteria; kingdom Pseudomonadati; phylum Pseudomonadota; class Alphaproteobacteria; order Sphingomonadales; family Sphingomonadaceae; genus Sphingomonas; species Sphingomonas epibiotica. Next base: position 42,340 of record NZ_JBDGHY010000011.1, read on the forward strand.
CATCGTCGTCAGATCGATCGGATGGACCGGGATTTGCATGTCCCGCCGATAGACATACAGGATTAAGAATTTGTACTACATCCTTCGCGAGTGACGACCGGTCGCGATTACTTGGCATTGCCGAACCGCCATCGTCGCGCCTGACAAGTCAGTGCGAGGGGCATTTCGCCTCTGCCCGGGGCAGGTTATGCAGGGAAGGACCGGGTCATCCTACCCCGATCAAGGGCCTGATCGGCAATAGCCGCCTAACAGCTTAGACACGCCTACATGTCGACATCCCGATCACCGCCCTAACGACCGGTCAGCGCATAATCCTGTACCAGCACCTCGGCAGGAACGTGCCACGCTTGCGAAATCGCCCGGATCATCGGCAGCGTCAGCCCCCGGCGGCGACCCAGTATCTCGGTCGCACGCGACTGTCCGATCAACGCGGCCAGTTGGGCACGGGTATAGCCGTTCGTTTCCATCGCTGCCTCGATCGCCTGCACCGGATCGAGCGACTCGATCGGCCAGCGCTGGCGTTCATAGGTTTCGGCCAGCGTCACCAGCACGTCGAGCCGGTCCCCTGCCTCGGTCCCTTCCTCCGCCCCCCATAATGTTTCGATTTCGCGCAGCGCGTCCTCATGATCGGTATCGCTCCGGATCGGGCGAATATGCATGGTCGCATTTCCTTCCATCAAAACAGGCTCACCGTCAGGGTTCGGATGGTCCGATACGTTATCCCGTTTCTGATCTATTTTCATGGAAAAGGGATAATGGTTCACGCGAAGGCGCGAAGAAGATAGATTGATCGCGCAGAGGCGCAGAGGCGCAGAGGCGCAGAGGCGCAGAGGCGCAGAGGCGCAGAGGCGCAGAGGCGCGGAGGCGCAGAGGGGTCCGAGCGAGCGCCCGCGATCGGGGAGACACCTCTTCCCCGCTGACAGGTAGCCAAAGGCCGCTTGCGCGGAGGGACGTCCACCAAAGGCGCACCCCCTCTGGGCCTCTGCGCGAACCATTTCTTCTTCGCCCTTCGCGCCTTCGCGTGAACCCATATCTTCTTCCCTCCGCATCTCCGCGCCTCCGCGTGAACCAGCCTTCTTCGGCGCCGTCCCCCACGCACCGGAACCCAACGCCACCCCAGTCGCTCCGCCGATATGACCGACGAACCCAACCGCCCCGGCCGCGCCGTTCCCGCCGGCCGCCTGTCGCGCCTGTCCGGTTTCGGCCGCCTGGCCGGCGGCATAGCGGGCGGCGTGCTGGCCGAGGGGGCACGACGCCTCGCCAGCGGCGAGCGCCCGCACATGAGCGACCTGATCCTCACCCCCGCCAATGCCAAGCGCATGGCCGATCGCCTGTCGCACCTGCGCGGCGCGGCGATGAAATTGGGGCAGATGATCTCGATGGATGCGGGCGACCTGTTGCCGCCCGAACTGTCGACCATCCTCGCCCAACTGCGCAATCAGGGCCAGCCCATGCCGCCCGCGCAGCTCGACCGGCTGCTGATCGCCGAATGGGGCCCCGACTGGCGGACGAAGCTCGGCAAGTTCGACGCGAACCCGATCGCCGCCGCCTCGATCGGGCAGGTCCATCGCGGCGAGCTGAAGGACGGCCGCCGCCTTGCCATCAAGGTGCAATATCCCGGCGTGCGCGAAAGCATCGACGCCGATGTCGACAATGTCGCGACGCTGCTGCGCGTCTCCAACCTGCTGCCGCGCGAACTGGACCTCAAACCACTGCTCGCCGAGGCCAAGCGCCAATTGGCCGACGAAGCCGATTATCTGCGCGAGGCCGACGCGATGCGCCGCTATGGCGAGCGGCTTGCCGGCGACACCCGCTATGTCGTGCCGGCACCGGTCGACGCGCTGACCACGCCGCGCATCCTCACCATGGACTATATCGACGGCACCCCGATCGAGGGGCTGGCGACCGCACCGCAGGCGACGCGCGACGCGGCGATGACCGCGCTGATCGACTTGGTGCTCCGCGAACTGTTCGAATTCGCCAAGATGCAGACCGACCCCAATTTCGCCAACTATCGCTGGCAGGCGGACAGCGGCCGCATCGTCCTGCTCGATTTCGGCGCGACCCGTCCGGTCCCGCCCGACACTGCCGACGCGTACGCCCGCCTGATCGCCGCTGGCCTCGCGCACGACCGCGACACGATCCGCGACGTGGCGGTCGAAACCGGCTTTCTGGGCGAAGCGGCGGTAGCGGCGCATCGTGGCGCGGTCGACCGGATCATCGCCGCGATCGACGACGCCATGGCGCGCCCCGGCCCCTTCGACTTCGGCGACCGCGCCTTCGTGCCGGTGGTCCGCGAGGAAGCCCGCGCGCTCGCCACCGACCGGGCGACGTGGCACGTGCCCCATGTCGAAACCCTGTTCGTCCAACGCAAGATCAGCGGCACCGCGCTATTGGGGGCAAGGCTGAAGGCACGGGTGGATGTGCGCGGCATGGCGGCGAAGGCAACGGGTCGACGTGTCGACATGTAGACCACTAATCCTCCCCATCCTATGGGGAGGGGGACCAGCGAAGCTGGTGGAGGGGCGCCGCCGCACGCGCTGAGGCTGCAAAAGGTACTAGCCGCCAACCTTGTGCCGAAGCATCGCCCGATATTTCGCCTCGAGCCGATCGAACACCTCCTCCGCCGGCGTGACCCGCCCCGCTTCGGCATCGGCCAGCCCCCGCGCGATCGCCGCGTTGATCCGGGCAAGATCATCGCTTCCATCGCCGCCTTCCGGCTTCGTCGTCATGACGCTCTCCCTTGCTCGACCGGTCCGTCTTCCAGATCCGATCTCGACACGATAGCCTGCCGCCCCATGTCCGCCAACGACACACCGCCCCCCGCCGATCCCGCCCTGCTGTCAGCGCTCGACGCCTCGATCGCCGAAAGTCTCGCCGAAATGCGGATTGGTGGCGGGATCGACCTCGTCGTTGAGCGGATCCTCGCCAGCCTGCAGACACAGGCCACCTAACCCTTTCCTACACGCCCCGCCCCCGTCATGCTCGGCCGGTCCGGCCGGATGCGCGTCCCCACCCCGCGCACCATGCGTTACGTGGCACCTTCGTCACCTTTGCCCGCCCCCTCGCTGGACGGTCCGTGGCGTACCCGGTATCGAGTAGGAAAGCCGGGGGGTGGCGACACGATGGCGCAGGGCGGGGAAGCGGCACGACGGATCGAGGGATGGAAGTCGATCGCCGCCTATCTCGGCCGCGACCGCTCGACCGCGATCCGCTGGGCACGCGAGCGCGGCCTGCCGGTCCATGCCCTGCCCGGCGGCCGCGCCCGCAGCGTCTATGCACTGGCCCACGAACTCGACGCCTGGATCTCGGGACAAGAGGCGCTGCCGCCCGACCCCGCGCCCGCCGACCCGCCACCCGCCGCGCCCCCTGTTCCACTGCCAGCCTCCGACCCGCTGGCGCTGCCCCGCCCCGCCCCGCCGCGGCGCTGGCCGATCGTGCTCGGCGCGCTGGCGCTGCTGGGGGTCAGCGTCGCCGCGATCGACTGGATCGGCCCCTCGATCGACCGGCTCGACGCGGTGACCCATGCCCGTTTCGTCGCCGCGCGCGACGATGTGGCGATGCGCAGCGCCCCGCGCCTCCACGCCGCCATCGCCACGCTCACCCGCCTCGCCCAGACCCATCCCGGCAATGTCGAGGTGCAGGAGGCGCTGGCCGAGGCATGGCTGCTGACCCGCGAATTCGGATCGGCCTCCGACACGCTCAGCATCGGCCGGGCGCGGGCGGCGGCGGCGGCGGCGCGGGCGATCGATCCGCGCTCGGCGGTCGCCGACCGGGTCGACGGGGTCATCGCCTATTGGTGGGACGGCAAGCCGCAGCTGGCGGGCGAGTTGTTCCGCCGCGCCATCGGCCACGCCCCGGGCGATCCGCTGGCGCATCTCTGGTATGCCAATATCCTTGCCGACAATGGCGAGGACCCCGCCGCCCAGCGCGAATTCGACGCCGCACGCACGCTGGCGCCCGGCGCGCCATGGCTGCTCGCCGATTATGGCTGGGGCCTGTGGTCGGCGGGGCGCACCGCGCAGGCGCAGGCGCTGCTCACCACCCTCGCCAGCCAGTATCCGACGCTAGCCAGCGTCCATGACGCGCTGAGCGTCACCGCGCTCGCCGAGGGCGACCTTGCCGGCTATGCCCGCCACCTCGCCGCCCGCGCCCACGCGCGGGGCGAGCCCGAGCTCATCACCTACAGCACCGCGCTCCAGCGGACCATCGACAGCGACCGGCGTGCCGGCAACGGCCCGGCCGCGACCTATGCGGTGATCCTCAGCCGCGCGGTGGCGATCACCCAGAATGACGACCAGCCCGACCATAGCTGGCCCGCCTTCGTCGCGGCGGTGGCGGGCGACCGGGCGACGCTGGTCACGATCCTGAACGATGCGCGGGCGCGCGGCGAACAATGGGGGTCGGCCGGATTCGTCCGCCGCATCCGCGCGCGCTATGCCGGCGACCGGGCGATCGATGCCACGCTGAGCGCACTCGCACAGCCGCGGATCGATCCCACCTGACCGGTCGATCCGGCTGATTCTACACCGATTCCGCGGCGTCACCACCCGATGCGACGCTTTGCGACACCTTGCCACCGGACGATTCCGCTGCGGCGGGCTTAGCCTTCACCCCTCGGTAACGACCGGTTCGGGGGAGCCATATGACGGGGGTACGCACGGTCGTTTCGACCGAATGGGGGAAGGTCGCGGACCAGGGATCGGGGGATCCCGGCCGCGACCTGTATTGGCAGGGCCGCGTCGATCAGGCGGACGAAGCCGGCGCGCTCATCGACGCCACCGGGCGCATCCTGCGCACGACGCCTGCCTGCGACGCCCTGCTGGTCACCGGCGGCGACGGGGTGGCACGCTGGACGCTGCTGCCGTGCGAACAGGCGCGGATCGACGCCGCCCTCGCTCGCGCCACCGCGCGCATCGCCCCGGAGGCGGCGGCGCTGCGCTATCACCCCGCGCCCGGCCGCACGCCGCTGATCCTGGTCGCGCGGCCGGTGCCATGGGGCATGCGGCTGCTGCATGCGACGCCCGGCACGGCGGTGGTGTCGCTGATCGACCCGGCCGAGCGCCCCGCCCCGGCGACGCAGCTGTGGCGCGAGGCATTCGACCTGACCCCCAGCGAGGTCGCGCTCGCCGCGCTGCTGATGGCCGGGCATTCGCTGGAATCGGCGGCGGCAGCGCGCGATTGCCGCCAGACGACGCTGCGCGTCCATCTGCGCCACATCTTTGCCAAGACCGGCGTATCCCGCCAGTCCGACCTGGTCAGCCTGTTGTCGCGGATCGGGCGGGGGTAACAGGCGACATTCGATCCACTAGCGGGGATGCGGCACCGGCCCGCTCCCCCACCCGGCCACCCACAGCGTATCCTGAATGGGTGGCCGGGTGGGGGGAGCGGGCCGGTGCCGCTTTGATCCAGCTTCGCTGAATCAGATCAACGATCTCAGTCCGAACCGAAGATGTCGCGGGTGAACAGCCGGTCGCCGATATCCGCCAGTTCGGGGGCGGCGCGGTTCGCGATCACCACGTCGCACTCGGCCTTGAACGCGTCGAGGTCCTTCACGACCTTCGACCCGAAGAAATTGTCCTCGTCGAGGGTCGGTTCGTACACGACGACCTCGATCCCCTTGGCCTTCACCCGCTTCATGATCCCCTGGATCGACGACTGGCGGAAATTGTCCGATCCGGCCTTCATCGTCAGGCGATAGACGCCGACCTTCTTCGGGCGGCGCGCGATGATCTGATCGGCCAGGAAATCCTTGCGGGTGCGGTTCGCATCGACGATCGCGCGGATCAGGTTCTGCGGCACTTCCGAATAGTTGGCGAGCAGCTGCTTGGTATCCTTGGGCAGGCAGTAGCCGCCATAACCGAAGCTCGGATTGTTGTAGTGCATGCCAACCCGCGGATCGAGGCCGACGCCCTCGATGATCTGCTTGGTGTCCATGCCGCCGGCGATCGCATAGCTGTCGAGTTCGTTGAAGAAGGCGACGCGCATCGCGAGATAGGTGTTGGCGAACAGCTTGATCGCCTCCGCCTCCCGGCTGTCAGTGAAGAGGATGGGTGCATCCTTCTTCTCCGCACCCTGCAGCAGCAGGTCGGCAAAGATCTTCGCGCGCTCCGACCGCTCGCCGACGATGATCCGCGACGGGTGGAGATTGTCGTACAGCGCGCGCCCTTCGCGCAGGAATTCGGGGCTGAACACAACGTTCGGCGCGTTCAGCCGCTGGCGGACTTCATCGACGAAGCCGACCGGGATGGTCGACTTGACGATGATCGTCGCGTTCGGTGCGGCTGCCGCCGCCTTGATGATGACCGCCTCGACCGAGCTGGTGTTGAACTTGTCGGTCTGCACGTCGTAATTGGTCGGCGTGGCGACGATGACATAGTCGGCATTGTCGAGTGCCTGTGCGGCATCGGTGGTCGCGGTCAGGTCGAGTGTGCGTTCGGCGAGAAAGCGTTCCAGCTCGGCATCGACGATCGGCGACTTGCGGTCATTGACCAGCGCGACGCGGTCGTCCGAAATGTCGACGGCGACAACCGTGTTGTGCTGCGCGAGCAGCACCGCGTTCGACATGCCGACATAGCCAAGTCCGAAAACCGCGATCTTCATGTTCGTAGCACCCTTTGCCCGCCCGGCGCATCGCCGCATGCGAAACCGCCTAACCCCGGAACGGGCATGCAACAACCCCTTTAGGCGCGGCGTCGCACAGGGCGAAGCGCTTCGATCCGGGGCAGATAAAGGTTTTTCGGACCAGAAAATGTTGCGTTGCAAAAAAGCGATGCCGACCCGAACCGCCGGTGCCCCGCAGGGCACCGGCCGCTCCCGACCCATTACAGCATAAAATCACCCGCGCTGAGCGACGTCGCATAGACCAGGAACGCAAAGTCGGCGACGCCGTCGCGGTTGCTGTCGCCCTGCACCAGCAGATAGCCGTCGGCGGCCGCCTGATAGCGCAGCTCGAACGTCGTCGTGAACGCGGCGGTGCCGATGAAGGTGAATGCCTGGTTCCTGCTGGCGCTCGACGGGTCGATCGTCGCAATGTCGATGCGATCCCCATCCGCCGCGACGAAGTCGGTGATCCGGTCGAGCAGATCAGCCGTCCCGAAGTCGCTGACCTTCGTAAAGACGAAGCGATCCGCCCCCGTGCCACCGGTCATCACGTCACCGCCGGTGCTACCGGTCAGCACGTCGCTGCCCGCGCCACCCTCCAGCGTGTCGTTGCCGCTACCCGAGGACAGCGTGTCGTTGCCGTCGAGGCCCTGCAACAGGTCCGCACCGCTGCCGGACGTGATCGTATTGCCAAGGGCGTTGCCGACGCCGGTAAAGGCCTTACTGCTCGAATAAACGAGCTTCTCGACGTTGCCACCCAGCGTGTAGCTGAGCAGCGAGGTCGTAACCGTATCGGTTCCCTCACCGGCAGCCTCCACGATCACGTCGCCGGCATTGTCGACGACATAGCCGTCGTCGCCAATGCCGCCGGCCATCGTACCTACACCGTATCCACTACCGAGCGTATCGTTACTAGCACCACCACTGAGGGAGTCGGCATGTGTTACCGGTGTTGCCGGTTCCTGGGCAACTTGGTGGGGGCTACTCACAACCATTAGGTGTTTAGTCCCGGCATCTGGTGGATCGGGTCGACGATGAACCGGTCTGGCTCTGACGTCCAGATCTTGGCAATGTATTCGTAGGGCGTGAGGCCACTGAGCGTCTTCAGCCGGCGGGCGAAGTTGTAGGCTGCCATGAAGTCGGCGAGGTGAGTCCGGAGCTCGTCATGGCTGTCGTAGTGGAAGCGTTTGACGGTTGCCTCCTTGATGGTGCGGTTCATCCGCTCGACCTGACCGTTCGTCCAAGGGTGGTTCGGCTTCGTGAGCCGGTGCTCGATATCGTTCGCTTCGCAGATCATGTCGAAGCGCATCTGGCGCGACCAGGCGGTGTTGCGGTTGCGAGGCTGCTCGGCGAACTGAATGCCATTGTCCGTCAGGATGGTGTGAATGCGGCAAGGCACAGCTTTCAGCAGGTATTCGAGGAACTCCCACGCTGTCCGCCTGTCAGCCTTGTCGACCAGCTGGGTGACCGCGAACTTGCTGGTACGGTCGATGCCGACGAACAGATACAGTTTGCCCTCGGCAGTTTGCACCTCAGCGATATCGATATGGAAGAAGCCGATTGGGTAACGCTTGAAGCGTTGCCGCTTCGGCTTGTCGCCTTCGATGTCCGGCAGGCGGGAGATCCCGTGTCGCTGGAGGCATCGGTGCAGCGCTGAGCGGGTCAGATGCGGGATCGACGGCTGCAGGGCGTAGAGGCAGTCGTCGAGCGGCAGCAGCGTGTGCCGGCGGAACGCCACAACCATCGCCTCTTCGGCCTCGGACAAGGTGGTGGAATTGGGGGCCTTCGGCCCGGTCTTTAAATCCTCGACCGTGGCCCGCTTCCGCCATTTGGCCACGGTCTTGGGATTGATCCCCAACTCACGGCTCAGCGTCGTGAGCGAAGCTTGCGACATGCTGTATTGCTGCTCGGACGGCGTGCGTGGTCGTGGCGCACCCATGACGAACCTGTCCCATATGGCTTCCTTCCATTCCAACGAAAGGATCGCACCATCAAACCGTGGGATCAAACACCTAGCGGATGCGCCGATCCTGATCCTCGACGAAGCGATCTCCAGCCTCGATTCCGAAAGCGAGGCGGCGATTCAGCAGGCGATGGAGCGGTTGATGGTCGGCCGCACCGCGATGGTCATCGCCCACCGCCTGTCGACCGTCCACGCGCTCGACCGCATCCTGGTGTTCGCCGGCGGGCGGATCGTCGAGGACAGCACCCACGATACGCTGCTTGCGGCGGAGGATGGCCAGTGTCGGCGGCTGTTCGAGCGACAGGCGGGAACCGCGGTGGCGGAGATCGCCTGATCGCCCAAAATCGAAAGGTACGCTTCAGACCGAACGGGATGGCGGGGACCCAAACGGGACGATGCCTGTTTTCAGGGGATATTTTCCCATGGCATCGGGATGGATCCTATGACGAAGCGTAACGGGTATCTCGCCGCCGGGGCATTCGGCGCCGTCGTTCTCGGCAGCATGATCGCGGTCGGATATGCCGAGGACAAGATAGGCGCGCGATCGGCGGACCGGGTGGCGGTCGGCAATGGGCTGTCCGAACGGCAGATGCTGGAACGCCGTCGCGGGCGGGTAGCGGAAGTCGCCATTGCCGGCACGACCGCGCAATAGACGCGAACGCCGCCGCTGCGGTTCCTCTGAAACCCGGCTTGCCATCGTTGCAACCGGAACGACGAAGCCAAAACGCCCTTCACTGGTTTCCTTCCTCGAATAGCATCGGAGGGAAATGCCATGAAGATCGCCGATCTCATCACCGACACGCTGATCGCCGCGGGGGTCGAGCGGATCTGGGGCGTGACCGGCGACAGCCTGAACGCGATCAACGACAGCTTGCGTCGCTTGGGCGCGATCGAATGGATGCATGTCCGCCACGAGGAGGTCGCGGCGTTCTCGGCAGGCGCGGAGGCGGCGGCGACGGGCAGGCTGGCGGTGTGCGCGGGGAGCTGCGGGCCGGGCAATCTCCACCTGATCAACGGGCTGTTCGATTGCCAGCGCAACCGCGTACCCGTCCTCGCCATCGCCGCGCATATCCCGTCGAGCGAGATCGGCTTGAACTATTTCCAGGAGACGCACCCGACCGAGCTGTTCCGCGAATGCAGCCATTTCTGCGAAATGGTGCAGACCCCCGAACAGATGCCCGAACTGCTCCACCGCGCGCTGCGTACCGCGATCGGGCAACAGGGGGTGGCGGTGCTGGTGATCCCCGGCGACGTCGCGCTGAAGGACGCGCCGAAGAATGCTCGCGCCGGTTTCGCGACCCCCCTGCCCCCGCGCATCGTGCCGCAGACCGGCGAGATCGCGCGGCTCGCTGAACTGCTCAACCGATCGCAGGCGGTGACCCTGCTGTGCGGCGCGGGGGTGGCGCATGCGCATGACGAGGTCGTGGCGCTGGCGGCGGCGCTCAAGGCTCCGATCGTCCATGCCTATCGCGGCAAGGAATGGATCGAGTGGGATAACCCCTATGACGTCGGCATGACCGGGCTGATCGGCTTTTCGTCGGGCTATCATGCGATGATGGAGTGCGACACGCTGCTGATGCTCGGCACCGATTTTCCCTATCGCAACTTCTACCCCGAGAAGGCGAAGATCGCGCAGATCGACCGCGACCCCTCGGCGCTCGGGCGGCGGGCGCAGATCGAACTCGGCATCGTCGGCGACGTGCGCGAGGCGGCGGCGCTGTTGACCCCGCAGATCGCGCCCGATCGCTCCGACGCCTTCCTGACGAAAGCGCGGGCGCATTATGCCAAGGCGCGCGAGGGGCTTGACGATCTCGCCAGCCCGCGCGACGGCGACAAGCCGCTGCACCCGCAATATGTGGCGAAGGTGATCGACCGGCTCGCGACCGAGGATGCAGTGTTCACGGCGGACGTCGGTACGCCGGCGGTATGGGCGGCGCGATACCTGACGATGAATGGCCGGCGGCGGCTGATCGGGTCGTTCAACCATGGATCGATGGCGAATGCGATGCCGCAGGCGCTGGGCATGCAGGCGGCCTATCCGGGGCGACAAGTCGTGTCGCTGTCGGGCGATGGCGGCCTCACCATGTTGATGGGCGACATGCTGACCGCGGTGCAGATGAAGCTGCCGATCAAAATCGTCGTCTTCAACAATTCGACATTGGGCTTCGTCGAGATGGAGCAGAAGGCGGCGGGCTATGTCGACACCAATGTCGCGCTGAAGAACCCCGATTTCGGCGCGGTCGCGGCGCAGATGGGCTTTTTCGGCGCACGGGTGACGCGATCGGACGAGCTGGAGAGCGTGCTGCGCGCCGCCTTTGCCCATGACGGCCCGGCGCTGGTCGATGTGGTGACCGAGACGCTCGAACTCGCCATGCCGCCCAAGATCCAGGCCGAACAGGTCAAGGGCTTCAGCCTCTATACGCTGCGCGCGATCATGAGCGGACGTGGCGACGAGGTGATCGAGCTGGCCAAGGCGAATTTGCTGCGGTGAAACGCTACCGGCCATCGATGGCCGGTAGCGTGGGAGCAGGTCAGGCGGCGCGGTGGAAGCGGGCGTCGTCGTGATCCGCCGTGCCGGTGGTCAGGTCGAGCGCATGGCCGCGCGGGCGCACGAACTTCGCCATGGCCTTTGCCGGGCGGGGCTTTGCGTGCCGGGTGGCCGGGCGCGTGGGGACCGCATCATCGGACAGGCGGAAATAGGCGATGCTGTCCTCCAGTGCGTCGGCACGACCGGACAATTCGGTCGACGTCGCCGAAATCTCCTCGGCGGCGGCCGCGTTCTGCTGCATGACCTGATCGAGCTGTTGCAGCGCCTGATTGACTTGGGCGGCGCCGATGTCCTGTTCGCGGCACGCGGCGCTGATCTCCGACACCAGTTCGGTCGTGCGGCGGATATCGGGCACCAGCCTGGTCAGCATGTCGCCGGCCTGCGCCGCCGCCGCCATGGTTTCCGACGACATGCCGCCAATCTCCCCCGCTGCCGACTGGCTGCGTTCGGCGAGCTTGCGGACCTCGGCGGCGACGACCGCGAAGCCGCGACCATGTTCGCCGGCACGCGCGGCCTCGACCGCCGCGTTCAGCGCCAGCAGATCGGTCTGGCGCGCGATTTCCTGGACGATACCGATCTTTTCGACGATCGCCCGGATCGCGTCGACCGCATGACCGACCGCGATGCCACTGGCCTCGGCGTCCTTCGACGACTGGCGCGCGATCTTTTCGGTCTGAGCGGCATTGTCGGCATTCTGTTTGATGTTGGCCGCCATCTGCTCCATCGATGCCGAGGCCTCCTCGGTCGCCGCCGCTTGTTCGGTCGCGCCCTGGCTGACCTGTTCCGACGAGGAGGATAGCTGCTGGCTGGCGGAAGCGACGTTCTGCGCCGCGCCAGTCGCATCGCCGATCACGGTCCGCAGCCGGGCGACCATCGTCTGCGCGGCGGTGGCGACGTCGCGGCTGATCCCGCCATGGTCGCGCTCCATTCGCGCCGACAGGTCGCCGGCTGCCAGCGCAGTCATCACCCGCGAAAGGTCATGGAACGCCGCCTCGACCGATTGCACGCTGCCTTCCATCCGGCCGATCTCGTCGCGGCGACCGGTGTCGACCGGATCGGCGAGCTTGCCCAGCAGATTGGTCACGCGCTCCAGCGGACGGGCGATGGTGCGGGTCATCAATATGCCGATGCCGATGGCGGCGATCAGGCTGAGCGCCATGCCGCCGAAGATCGCCCGGGTGATCGTGGCGAAGGCCGCGGCCTGCGATGCCTGTCGCTGGCCGAGCAGCATGTTTTCGGTCGCGATGACCGTGCCGACCTGTGCCCGCAACTGGTCCATCAATTCCTTGCCGCGGCCGCCCATGGTCATCGCACGTGCTGATGCCTGGGTCGCGGGATCGGCCATCTGCGCGATCGCCGGTGCCGCGACCTCGCCCCGCCAGCGTTCGGCAAGCGCCGCGATTTGCGCGAGGCGCGGCTGCTGGGCCGGGTTGTCGGCGGTCAGCGTGCGCACATTCTGCATCGCCTGTGCGAAGTCCGTCCGCCCCTGCGTATAGGGCGCGAGGAAGCTGCGGTCGGCGGTCAGCAGATATCCGCGAAATCCGGTTTCCTGATTGACCATTGCTTCGACCAGCTTGTTCGAGGTCGCGATAACCTTGAACGTATGTTCGTTGATCGCAGTCGTCTCGCGAACTTGTTGTTGTTTTGAGAAAATAATCAGGTTCGCGACCAGCGCGAGCGCGAGGATGATGCCGAGGCAGACGGCAAGCTTGCGAGGCATGGAAAGGTTGTTGAAGAACCGCATCGGCTGCGTCCCATTGATATTGCCGGGATTGGCAGGGTGGATGGACAAATAATGGTTGTTTTACAGTGCGAAGGATCGATGTTGCGCATCGTTGCCACCGGTTCGTCCGCGTCTGACCGGTCGACAGGTATACGAAAGACTGTTAAGAATTCCTGTAATCGGAATGCTGCTCGGCAAGTATAGACGACGTTCGCGCAACAACAAAGATCTTGCCAAACAATGGAACTATTCAAACATTTATGTATTTTGCTGGTTTTCGCAACGCATGCGCAACGGTCGGGCCGATCGTCGATCCCGGCCTGATGCGGGTCGACAGTGCGACAGCTTGACCTGTCGGCATGTCGACACGTAGAAGCGCCGACATGCCGACAATAGCCATTATCAGCCAGAAGGGCGGCGCAGGAAAGACGACGCTGGCGCTGCACCTCGCTGCCGCCGCACAGGCGTCGGGCCGGGTCGCGCTGGTCGTCGATACCGATCCGCAGGCGACCGCCAGCCAATGGGCGTCGTGGCGCGGCGAGGCGCCTCCCGAAGTCATCGACAGTCCCCCGCCTCGCTTGGCCGCCAAGATCGCCGCTGCACGTACGCAAGGCGCCGAGGTGATCGTCATCGATACGCCGCCGCATGCCGACAGCGCGGCGCGCGCCGCGGTCGAAGCGGCGGATCTGGTGCTGATCCCGTGCCGGCCGAGCGCATTCGACCTGTCGGCGATCCAGACCACCGCCAAGCTGGTGCAGCTGTTGCGCCGCCCGGCCTTCGTGGTGTTCACCGCCGGCCCGCCCAACGCGCCGCGCGTGTATCAGGAGGCGGGCGAGCTGGTCGACAGCTTCGGCACACCGCCCTGCCCCGTACTGCTGCCCGATCGCGCCGCATACCGCCATGCCAGTGCCGAGGGGCGCACGGTCATGGAAAGCGAACCCGCCGGCAAAGCCGCCGAGGAAGTTCGCGAACTCTACAAGTGGACATGTCGACAACTCGACATGCCGACCCCCCGTTTCCGGAAAGTCATGGCATGAGCCGCAAGCCGTCCTTCGCCCATCTACGCGACCGCGCGACCCCGCCGCCCCCTGCCCCGGTAGCGGCCGCGCCGGCGGCGCCGGCGGTCACTGCCGATGCCAAGGGTCCGGCGAGCCGGCAGGGTCGCAAGCAGATCGCCGGTTTCTTCACCCCCGACATGTCGCTGGCGATGCACATGCTCGCGCGGCGGCAGGACCGCAGCCTGCAGGCGCTGATGGCCGAGGCGTTCAACGACGTGCTGCGCAAATATGGCGAGAGTCCGATCGGCGAATAGCCTGTCGACGGCTCTACCTGTCGACACGTCGAGCAGTCAGGATCGGTGACCGGATCTAATTTTCCGCCCTGCCACCGTTCCAGGTGATGGACAGGGCGCGTTCGAGATTGCAAGAAACGCCCATGGACCTGTCCCGTGAATTCCTGGCCTATGCGATCATCGGTGTCGTCGCACTGATCGTCATACCCTGGGCGATCGTCGCCTATCGCCGCCGCCAGCGCCGCCGCCTGCGCCAGCGCGGAATCAAACGCTACGGCCACTGACGTCGACCTGTCGACAGGTCGACGGTTCCGTCAGTCGCGATGCTCGACCGCGTCGCCGGTGATGGCGACCCAGGGCTGGCGGGTCTGTTCCCAGTCCGATACGGTGGGCGGCGGAAACGTCGGATCGGCAAAGCTGCCGACGGGGATCGCGATCTGCCCCGGCCGGGCGTCGTTGGTATAAGCGAGCGTCGATCCGCAGGTTGCGCAGAAATGATAGGTCGTTCGCGTGCCGTCGCCCTCGACTGCCGACCAGCGACTGGTCGGTCCGTCCAGCGACACGCGGTCCCCGGCGAAGCTGGCATCGACCGCAAACGCGCTGCCGCTGCGCCGCTGGCTGTCGGGGGAATGGCTGACCGACACGCGCGTCGGTGCGCCGGTGCAGATCGCGCGGACCGAGCCGCAGCGACAGGTGGCGAGGCGGCGGGTGGTGGTGTCGACGGGCGGGGCGACCGGCCTGGCGATCAGGGTACGGCGCAGCGGCTTGCCGCGCATCGCATCGATATCGCCGGGGGGCAGCGCGCTCATCGACGGTCACCGGGCGACGGGATGCGCCGGTGCATGGCGTGACGATCGCGACTGTGCTGCGCTGGTTGCCGGCCGTCCACCACGAACAATCACGATCCTCGTTGCGAATTTCGTCCGACCTTAGGCCCGCTCTGTCGACGCGGCAACTGCCGTGAAACAGTCATTTCCGCCGTTATCGGCAATAATTCGAGGGGGATGGAAGCCGGCATCGGCCAGCAGCGTGCGATAGCCACCCTCACCCAGTGACCGCGACACCCGCCCGGTCAGCGTATCGTGCCACGTGACGGCGTGGCGCGGGGCGGTGAACAGGAAGCGGCCGCCGGGGTGGAGCGCCCGTCCGACGCGCGCGATGAGCGCCGCCTGTGCCGCTTCGGACAGCAGAAACAACAGCCCGATCGCGACCGCGCCATCGAAGCGGCGACCGAAGAAGTCGCTGTCCTCGGCTGCCTCGCAGGCGGTATCGGCACCGGGCAGCGCCCGGCGAAAGGCGGCGAGCAGGGTGGGGGAAGCGTCGATCCCGGCGACCGCGCACCCCGCGTCCGCCAGCGTCGTCGCGACGGGCCAGCCCGTACCGCAGCCGATATCGACGACCCCCGCCCCGGCGGGCAGGGTACGCGCCCAGTCGCGCACGACCTCGACACCGATATCGGAACGGATCGCGGCGAAGCGATCGGCGACTGGGTCATAGCCGTTCGACCTGTCGGTCATTCTACAGGTCTAGGTGTCGACATGTCGGGTACACTTAACCGGAAGCAGGTCGCGTGCGTGTCGAGCAGGGTCAGGTCGCCGCCATGCGCGCGGGCGATGCGGCGGGCCAGCGTCAGGCCGATGCCCGATCCGCCCGCCTTGTCGGTGTGGAACGGGCGGAAGATGCGCGCGCGATCGGCGGCGGCGATGCCGGCGCCGCTGTCCCGCACGTCGGCCACGAAGCCATGGGCGGCGGTCAGGGTCAGCGTGACGTCGGCGGGGACTGGGGCGGGGGCCGGCGCGGCCAGTGCGGCCTCGGCGCCGTTCTGCAGCAGTGCCCATAGTGCCTGTATCATCTGGTCGCGGTCGATCCTTGCGGTGCCGTCGGCCGCGACCCCGAGTGCGACCCGGTCGCCGAACCGCCCACGGAACAGACGCGCCAGATCGGCGGCCAGTTCGTCCAGCGCCACCGGGCCGGGCAGCGGATCGGGCAGGCGGGCGAGTTCGCGATAGGCGCGGGTGAACCCTTCCAGCCCCTCCACCCGGCGGGCAAGGGTCGAAAGGATGTCGCCGAGCATCGCGTCGCCGCGCGCCGCCGCGGTCATGGCGCTGTCGGCCAGCGAGACGATCGGCGACAGGCCGTTGAGCAGTTCATGGCCGAGAATGTCGATCATCTCGTCGCTGGCGCGTTCCTGCGCGGCATGTTCCTCGGCGGCGATGTCGATCAGCGCGGCGAGGCGGGTATCGGGGCCCAGCGTCACCGCATCGATCCGCCAGCGCCGCCCGGCATGGCGGAGATGCTGCGTGGCTGGATCGGTGAGCGCGGGCGGCGGGGCGGTCAGCCGGTCGTCGGCGACGAACAGCGCGCGGGCGGCGCGGTTGATCGCGCGGACCTGCGTCGCATCGATCCGCAGCAGGGGGACGGGCACCTGATCAAGCAAGGCCGCGATCGGCAGCGTGTCGCTGGGCGCGGTGAGCGGGGCAGGGGTGGTCGATGCGCGGCGCAGCGCGATCCAGCAGCCGAGCGCCAGCGCCCAAGCGACGATGCCGAGCGTGCCGAGCAGCGATCCCCACACGCCCGCCTGCCACGCCAGCACCAGCCCGGCCCCGCCCAGCGTCAGGGTGGTGCCCGATCCGAGTGCTGCGAGCGTGCGGCGGCGTTCGGGGGTCAGCATGGGCGGTATATCGCGATGCGCCGGCGGTCGCTGACCTTTGCCCGGATACGGGGGTGGAGGTGCAAGCGGTTCGTGCCCCCGCGCAGGCGGGTGCCTAGGGTGATGAAGCGCGACCGTAGTTCCGCGTGGCGCTGGACCCCCGCCTGCGCGGGGGTACGACAGAAAGCAGAGGGGCAGGGCTTACAACCCATGCCGCGCCATCCGCCGGTACAGCGCGCCGCGGCTCAACCCCAAGGCCGCCGCGGCGTGGCTGACATTGTGGCGATGCTTGCGCAGTGCCGCCTCGATCACCACGCGTTCGTTTTCGTCGAGGTCGAAGCGCGCCGGGGCGTCCGTTGCAACGACCGCGACCGTCTCGGGTGCCAGCAGTGCGGTGTCGATCGTTCCATCGCCGAGCAGCACCGCGCGCTCGATCGCCGCGGCGAGACCCCGCACCTCGTCGGGCCATGGCCCGCGCAGGATCCGCGCTTCGGCGGCGGGGGTGAGGGCAGGCACCGGCCGCCCATGTCGTGCCGCCGCCATCCGCAGGAAATGGCGCGCGAGCAGCAGCGCGTCGTCGCCCCGCGCGGCGAGCGGCGGCACTGCGATCTCGACCGTGGCGATGCGCCGGGCGAGCGCGGGCAGGATGCTCCCCGCGCTGTCAGAGATGGCGATGCAGCGGGTATCAGCGGGCAGCCGCGCCAGCAACCGCGCCTGCGCCACCTCGCCCAGACGATCAGGGTAGCGTAGTAGGATTGTCGACGTGTCGACAAGTCGATCCCACGCTGCATCGTCGCGCAGGTCAATCACCGGCATCGCCACCCCGGTATCGGCCGACGCGGCATGGAGCGCGGCGGCGGTCAAGCCGCGTCCCGATCCGGCCGGACCGATCACCACCACCCCGGCGCGGGTCGGGCCGATACGGCGGATCAGGTCGCGCAGGGCCGTCATCGCCGCGCTGTCGCCCAGCAGCCGCGCCGGTTCGGCCGCCACCGGCTGCGGTGTCGCCGCCACCACCGGTACTTGGGCCCGCGCGGCGGCGGCGATGCGGGCGAGCAGGTCGGCATTGCGCCACGGCTTCATGATGAAGTCGCGCGCGCCCGCGCGCATCGCCTCCACCGCGATGCGTACGCCGCTATGCGCGGTGATGACCACCACCGCCGCCGCCGGATCGTCGGACAGGATGCGCGCCAGCAACTTCAGCCCCTCGGCCCCGTCGGTCCGTCCTGTGGCATAGTTCATATCGAGCAGCACCACGTCGTAGCGGGTGGCAGCGAGCCGCGACAGCGCCTCCTCGGGCGTCGCCGCGCTGTCGATCCGGTGCCCGCCGAGGCGCACCGCCAGCGCGATCGATTCGGTGATGCTGGCATTGTCGTCGATCAGCAGCACGTTGAGACCGCTTGACGTGCCCGTGCTTTGTCCATTTTCGGACAGTGCGTCCGGACATGGACGGTCACCGTCAGCCATGTCGGATGAATATCGTTCTGTCATAGCCACTTAGGATTTTCCGCCCGCATCGGTGACACTGTGTCCATGATGACCGAACCGACAGAGGGCGCAAGCAGGGCGGAAGCGGGGCAGGGGACGGCCCCGGGTGCCGCCATGGACCGCCGCGTGGAGAAGCCCCGCGCGCGCTGGTGGCGGCGGCGGCCGCTATGGATCGCGGTGGCGGTAGTGCTGGCGGCGGTCGCCTTGTGGCGCTTCCTGCCTGCCGCCGGATCGACCGATATCGATGCCGACCGGATCGAGACCGGCGCGGTGACCCGCGCCGCGTTCGACGATTACCTGCCGGTGCGCGGGGTGGTTGCGCCACGCCTGACCACGCTAGTCGGGGTGCTTTCGGGCGGGCAGGTAGAGACATTGCTGGTGCAGGACGGGGCGATGGTCGCCGCCGGACAGAAGCTGGCGACGCTGGCCAATCCCGAACTGCGCCTCGAGGTGCTGACGCGCGAGGCGGCGATCGCCGGCCAGCTGGGCGCGGTCGCGGGCGAGGGGCTGGGGATCGAGCGCAGCCGGCTCGACCGCTCGGCGCAGGTGGCGCAGGCCGAATATGATCTGATCAAGGCGCGCCGCGACCTCGCCATCCGCCAGCAGCTGTTCGACAAGGGCATCGTGTCGGAGGCGGGCGTCGCCGGCTATCGTGCCGAGGCCGAGTATCAGGCGCGTCGCCTCGCTCAGTTGCGCAGCGGTGCCGGCACCGAGGCGCGGATCACCGCGACGCAGGGCGCACGTCTGGCGGACACGCAGGCGCGGCTCGCCGGCAATCTTGCGGCGGTGCGCGGCGGGCTGTCGGCGCTGACGATCCGCGCGCCCGCCGCCGGGCGGCTGACCAATTTCACGCTGCAACCGGGCCAGACGCTCAAGCCCGGCGATCCGGCGGGGCAGGTCGACAGCGAGGGATCGTGGAAGCTGGAGGCCGATGTCGACGAATATTATCTCGGCCGCGTCGCGGTGGGGCAGAAGGCGCGGGCCGACGGCGCGACGCTGACCGTCTCCAAGGTGCTGCCGGCCGTGAAGGACGGGCGGTTCCGCGTCGAGCTGACCTTCGACAACGCGCCGGCCAGCCTCAATCGCGGCCAGACCATCGATATCCGCATCACGCTGGGTGCCGCGTCGAAGGCGATGGTTGCTCCGGTCGGCGGGTGGCTGGCGGCGGAGAATGGCGCCTTCGCCTTCGTCCTCGACGCCGATGGCGCCCATGCCACGCGCCGCGCGGTCAGGATCGGCCGCCGCAATCCGGAAGTGGTCGAGATCCTGTCGGGGCTGAACCCCGGCGACCGCATCGTCACCAGCAATCTGTCGACCGTGAAGGGCGACACCATCAACATCAATTAAGGGGCAAGCCCATGATCCGTCTAGAGAATATCCAGCGTCGCTATGTCTCGGACGAGGTCGAGACGACCGCGCTGGCCGATATCAACCTGGCAGTAGAAGCGGGCGAGTTCGTCGCGATCATGGGGCCGTCGGGCTGCGGCAAGTCGACCTTGCTCAACACATTGGGCACGGTCGATCGCCCGACCGGCGGCAAATATCTGTTCGGCGAGCGCGATCTGGCGGCGCTCGACGAAAAAGACCTCGCCAAGTTCCGCGGATCGACGCTCGGCTTCGTGTTCCAGAGCTTCAACCTGATCGACGAGCTGACGATCGAGGAGAATGTCGCGCTCGGCCTCGCCTATCGCAGCGACGCCGGCGACCGGAAGGGGCGGGTGGCCGCCGCCATGGACAAGGTCGGCATCGCGCACCGCGCCCGCCATTTCCCGCACCAGCTGTCGGGCGGGCAGCAGCAGCGCGCAGCGATCGCCCGCGCGATTGTCGGCGATCCGAAACTGATCCTCGCCGACGAACCGACCGGCAATCTCGACACCGCCAATGGCGAGCAGGTGATGAACATCCTGGGTGCGCTCAACGACGATGGCGCAACGATCGTGATGGTCACCCACTCGCCCGCGCATGCCGACATGGCCAAGCGGCGGATCGACATGCTCGACGGGCGGATCGTCGCCAGCGCGATGCGGGCGATGTGATGCCCCTTTCGTGTGAAACCAGACCGAACCGTTCGTGCTGAGTAGGGGCTGAGCCTGTCGAAGACCCGTATCGAAGCACCCCAAGAACACGGTCCTTCGATACGCCCCTTCGACAAGCTCAGTGGCTACTCAGGACGAACGGTCCCCCAAAATACCCAACGCCCCTCCCGACCGTAGACCTGCCCATGAAACCGCTCCTCACCCTCGCGCTGCTTGCCTCCGCCGTGCCGACCCCGGCGCTGGCACAGGAGACGCGCAGCTTCGCCGCCGCCGGGTTCGACCGCATCGTCGTGCGCGGCTGCGACCATGTCGCCATCACCTTCGGCGCGGGCTTCGCCGTCCGGGCGCAGGGCCAGGCAGGGTCGCTAGCGGCGATCGGCGTCGCGGTGCGCGGGCGGGTGCTGACGCTACTGCGCACCAAGGGAAGCTGCGACAGCCGCGCGGGCAAGCCATCCGCGACCATCACCATCACCCTGCCGCGATTGCAGGCGATCGAGGCGAGCGGCACCGGATCGGTCCGCATCGCCGCGCTGAACAATCCGACCTTCGAGGCGCGGATGAGCGGCACCGGCAGCCTCGCCATCGACGGCCTACGCACCACCCGCGCCACGATCGACCTGTCGGGCACCAGCACCGCGATGCTGCGCGGGGTGCGGGCACAGCGCCTCTCGCTCGACCTCAGCGGTACCGGGCGTATCGTCGCCGATGGCCGGGCCGACGCGCTGGCGATCGATGCCAGCGGGACTGGACATGTCGACACCTCGACACTCACCACCGCTGCATTGTCGGTGGACGCCAGTGGTACCGGATCGGTTCGCGCGCAGGTGAGCGGACCGGCGGGGATCGACGCCAGCGGCATCGCCCGCGTGACCGTCACGGGCCGTCCGCAATGCGCGGTGTCGAAGAGCGGCATGGCCCGCGTCACCTGCGGCTGATCGGGAGAGGGGGGAAGGCCATGAATCGCTTCACGCTGCTGTCGCTCTATCGCTCGCTTGTGCGCCACA
This sequence comes from Sphingomonas epibiotica, assembly GCF_039615155.1. NCBI lineage: Bacteria > Pseudomonadati > Pseudomonadota > Alphaproteobacteria > Sphingomonadales > Sphingomonadaceae > Sphingomonas > Sphingomonas epibiotica. Next base: position 63,646 of record NZ_JBDGHY010000011.1, read on the forward strand.
AGCTCTATGCCGCGCTCAATATTGGCGGCCTCGCGGTCGGGATCGCGGTGTTCCTGATCCTCGGCCTCTATGTCCGGTTCGAGACCAGCTATGAGAAATGGCTGCCGGATTACGACAAGGTCTATGTCGTACAGACGGTGTGGACCATGCCCGATAACCCGACCAGCGGCGCCTATGCCTATACGATGGGCGGGCTGATCGATCAGCTGCGCGAGGATTTTCCGGGTACGGTCGCCACCCGCATCAATGGCGGCGACAGCGCCGGCTCGATCCTGACCGACGGTCGCGCGACCAAGGTCAATGCGGCGCAGGTCGATGCCAGCTTCTTCCGGGTGTTTCCGTTGCCGCTGATCGCGGGCGACCATGCGACCGCGCTGGCACAGCCGGGCAATGTCGCGATCGACCAGACGACGGCGCGCGTCTATTTCGGCGACCGCGATCCGATCGGCCAGACCTTGGTCCTGTCGATGGACAAGGTACGCACCTACCGCGTCAGCGCAGTGTTCCGCGACCTGCCCAAGAACAGCGATTTCAAGCTGTCGGTGTTGACGCCGCTCACCCGCGATATGGCCAATGAATATTGGTACCACTGGGGCAGCTCGTCGCTCGCCAGCTATCTGCGGTTCGATACCCCGGCGGCGGCGCGCGCCTATGAAAGCAAGCTGACCGCGTTCGTCGACCGGCGCGGCAAGGAACTGGCCGATCCGGGCGGCAAGGCATCGGACATGCAGCATCTGACGCTGTTGCCGCTCGCCGACCTGCACCTCGAACCACAAGGCACCGACAGCAGTAGCGCCAAGACGACGGTCGTCACGCTGGGGCTGGTCGGCATGCTGACGCTGCTGATCGCGGTAGTCAATTACATCAACCTCGCCACCGCCCGTGCTGGGCTGCGCGCCCGCGAAGTGGCAATGCGAAAGGTGCTGGGCGCCGATCGCGCCACGCTGGTCCGCCAGTTCCTCGGCGAAGCGGTGCTGACCGTCGCCATCGCCGCCTTGGGCGGGCTGATCCTCGCCGAACTGGGGCTGCCGCTGGTCAATGCGGCGGGCGGGCTGTCGCTGACCATCCCGTACGGCGTGGTGGTACCGGCGCTGGCGCTGCTGACGGTGATCGTCGGCGTGTTGGCCGGGGTCTATCCGGCGATCCTGTTGTCGCGTTTTCCCGCCGCCGCCGTACTGGCCTCGGCACGGTCGCCCGGCGGGGGGCGCGCGGGGACGCGCATCCGCGAACTGCTGGTGATCGGACAGTTCGGTCTCGCCATCGCCTTCATGATCGGCACCGCCGTGCTGGTCGCACAGACACGCCATGTCCGCACGACCGATCTGGGGTTTCAGCGCGACGGGCTGCTGGTGCTGCGGTCGACTTCCGATCCGGCGGTACCGAAGGATCGCCTGCCCTCGATCCTGACCGCGATCCGTGCCCTGCCGCAGGTCAAGGACGCGACCATCTCGAACGCGGCGGTCGGCGGCAGCGGCGAGAGCAACAACACCAACATGCCGTTGCCGGGCGTTGCCGGGTCGGGACCGTCGCTGACCTGGGTTGTAGTATCGCCGCGCTTCTTCGAAACCCATGGCGCGCGACTGCTCGCCGGGCGCTGGTTCGACAATGCCCATGGGGCCGACGACGCCGGCAGCCGCAAGCCGGAGGATGGCGCGAACATCGTCATCAACCGCCGCGCCCTGACCCCGCTGCGCTTCAGGACAGCGCAGGAGGCGATCGGCAAGACGTTGGGCGGCGACCGTCCGCGCACTATCATCGGCGTGGTCGATGACCTGCGCTTCGATACGCCGCGCATCGCGATGCCGCCAACCTATTATGTCTACAGGCGCCAGCCCGAGAAGATCGGTACCTCGGTCACGACGATCCGTGTCACCGGCGACCCGCGCACCGCACTGAAAAGCCTCGAGCAACTTTGGCAGCGGATGGTGCCACAGGTGCCGTTCGACGCGAAGACCGCCGACGACCGCCTCGCCGATTTCTACGAAGCCGACGACCGCGCCACGCGGCTGTTCGGGATCGGCGCCGGCCTCGCCGTCCTCATCGGCTGCGTCGGGCTATGGGGTCTCGCCTCGTTCAACACGCAGCGCCGGGTGAAGGAGATCGGCATCCGCAAGACGCTGGGCGCGTCGTCGCTCGACATCGTCAAGCTGCTGGTCGGGCAGTTCCTGCGCCCCGTGCTGATCGCGAACCTCGTCGCATGGCCGCTGGCCTTCTTCGCGATGCGGACCTGGCTGGCGGGGTTCGAGGACGCGATCGCGCTGTCGCCGCTGTTCTTCGCCGGCGCGACGGCGGTGGCGCTGCTGGTCGCGGTGCTGACCGTGCTCGGCCAGTCGCTCCGCGCAAGCCGCGCGGCGCCGGCCTGGGCCTTGCGGCACGATTGATGGGGGTGGGCCTCCCCGGCACGGTGTCGGGGACGCAGTGATGCCGGATAGAAGCCGCCTGTTCCTCCGCCGGCTCGACGCGGTCCCCGATGGCTGCGCGGCCGGTTGTACTGCGGGAGTATCTGAAATTAAAAACGAAAGGGGTTCGCACGGACGCCTTGGCTTAGGATATGGTCATCGAAGGGCAAGGACGGGAGGCGATGTGGACGTGGATAGGCGGGACGTTCTCACGGGCATCGGGCTTGCCGCTGCGACGGTGGCCGGCGCCGAGCCGGCAAAGGCCGAACCCGCCGGCCGGATCCGGCATCAGGTGTTCTTCTGGCTCAAGCGTGCCGGAAATGCCGAGGACCGGGCGAAGCTGGTATCAGGGCTGAAAGCACTGGCAGCGATATCGCAGATACGGGAACTCCATGTCGGTGTGCCGGCCGGAACCGAGCAGCGCGACGTGGTCGATGCCAGCTTTGATGTGTCCGAACTGATGCTGTTCGATACGGTCGCCGATCAGAAGGCCTATCAGGATCATCCGACGCATCAGGCATTCGTCGCGGCGTGCGCGCCATTGTGGCGCAAGGTCGTCGTCTATGACAGCGTGCCTGCCTGACCACCCTATGAAGCGGATGGCCGCGACCGGCAGGGCATTCCATCAACGGATAATCACGACCTTCGCTGCGGCTTCGGAGGCGATGTCGCGCCACGCCTTGTCGGCCGTATAGGCGGCAACGCCGAGCTGTTTGGCTAGGGCGAGGCAGAAGCGATCGCCCAGCGACAGCCCGGCCGACGCCGTCGCTGCGCGCAGGTTGCCGGCCTCCCATGCCAAAGCGTCGTCGGCGGGAACGACGGTATGGGGCAGGGCGCCGAGCATGGCGCGGACCTCTTCGAGCGGCGCACCGAGATGGACGAAATGGCTGACGACCTCGGCCTGATTGACCGCGCATACCGAAGCGTCTGCGATGACGGCAACGACCTTGCCGGCCCCGCGCTCTCCTTTCAGCAGCGCAAGGATCGCCGAGGCATCGAGGACGACATGGGTCATTCCCCGCTATCCTCGCGCCGCGTGGCCAGAAAGGCATCAACCGACGCATTGGGTTGCTGCGCGTAGCGTTTGGCGATTGCCTGCGCTTTAGCAACCGCCTGCTCTACGGTACGCAGAACGACTCCGTCGGCGGTCTCTTCGACCAGGACCGCTCCGCCCGATTCAAGACCTAAGCGCTTACGGATGCCAACGGGAAGGCTCATGCGTCCGTTAGGAGTTATATTGACCTGTAGTGTCATGTGGCATCACTTTCACAGGATGACATTATTCGCCCTATATACCACATATGCAGTTTAAGAGACAATGATTGCCTATGCGTCGCTGTGTAGCGCATTGGTTGCAACAATGAACAACTACCAAGACGTTAGGCTATTTAAACACCGTTTGGTTGGCTAGGCCATGCAGGATCGGCTATGGCAGTTCCGAGCCGGTCGGCAGACGATAGGCTTACATGGGTATACCCAGTTGATCCGAGGAACGATGAGCGAGCAGCAAGGCAGCACGATACGAGCGGCGCGGGTGTACTTGCGCGTCAGTACCGACGAACAGGATCTCGCCCGGCAGGAGGCGATTGTGGTCGGCGCCCGTGCCGCAGGCTTTTATGTCGCTGCCGTGTACCGCGAGAAGGCGTCAGGGGCGCGGCCTGATCGACCCGAGCTCTTGCGGATGGTCGACGACCTGCAACCCGGCGAAGTCGTGATCGCCGAGAAGATCGACCGGATCAGCCGCTTGCCGCTTCCGGAAGCCGAACTGCTGGTTGCGACGATCCGGGGGAAGGGTGCGCGGTTGGCGGTACCCGGTATCGTCGACCTGTCCGACTTGGTCGCCGACAGTTCAGGGGTATCACGTATCGTGCTGGAGGCGGTGCAGGACATGCTGCTCCGCGTCGCGCTGCAAACCGCCCGCGACGATTACGAGACGCGGCGAGAACGCCAGCGCGAGGGGATTGAGATCGCCAAGCGGGCAGGGCGTTATACCGGGCGGAAGCCGGATCTGGCCCACCACCGCCGTATCGTCGCGCTGCGCGAAGCCGGTATGAGCATTGCCCGCACGGCGGAACTGGCTGGTTGCAGCATCGCGCAGGTTAAGCGGGTCACGGCGCTTCATCGACGCAGCGTCGCGGTATCAGAAACTTCGCCTGGTGTTACTCGGCCTGCTTCGAACTGACCGACGCTGCATCCCTCACGGCAGCAATCACCTGCGGCATGGAAGCTGGCTTTTGAAGTTGTGGTAAGCCAGCAAATCTCGTTGGCAGTAAATGTTTGTCGTATCCACTAAGCAAAATTACCGGCACCGATCGTGATATCAGTTGGTCAATAAGCTCAAAGCTCATTTCTCCGTCCAGATTAACATCGACGAGGGCTGCGTCGGCGGAAAAACCGTCACTCCGCGCGAACTCCAACGCATCGGATAGCCTGCCCAAAGATGCGACGATATTTGCTCCTTGGTCCTGTAGCGAGCGCTCTAGGAGTACCGCGATAAAGTATTCGTCTTCAACTATTAACGTGCGGCACCCATTTAAGGCACTTTCTGGAAGGATCGCGTTCAAGCTGCAACTCCGTTTGTGCGAAGTGGTACAACCATGCAACAAGACAAGTCGCTCTCGCGGAGTTCATATGTGCTCGAGCCACCAAGTTGCCGGGGAACGGCCCGCTCAATCAGCTCCCGTCCAAAGCCTTTTCGGGAAGCGGGAGTGGGCTGGATGGATGAGAAGCCCGCTTCGTGCCATTTCAAGGTGAGGCGGCTAGGCGGGCCGTCAACGTCCCAACTAATCGTGATGCTTCCGGTGCCAGCACGTAGCACGCCGTATTTTAGCGAGTTCGTTAGGAGCTCATGAAGCAAAAGCGCAAGCATTTGAACTATGGTACGCGACAGATTGACGTCCGGTCCACCTACACTCAACCCAACGGTACTCACGGCATCGCCGATGCTGTCGATCTCCATCGATACGAGATCGTTCATAGTTACCGGCTTAGTGTCAGCATCCGTAAGTAGGGTCTGCACCCTTGCAATAGCCTGCAGCCTGCCGTGGAAAGCCGGCGCAAACTCCGACCATTGCTGGGCAGTGGCAGCGGTTTGAAGCGCAATGCCCTCGACGATCGTCAGCAGATTGCGTGTGCGATGTTGGAGTTCGGCAACGAGCAGTTGCTGCGACACTTCAAGGCGACGTTGCTCATGTATGTCGGTGAACGTCCCCATCCACCGGAAGGTCGTTTCGTTCTCCCAATATGGGAGGGCGCGGCCATAGTACCAACGGTACACACTTTCGTTGTCGTGCCAAATCCGACAATGAACTTCGAACAACCTTTCGATGGCTGCCGCTGACCACGCCTTGTCGACTGCGGGAAGGTCCTCAGGATGCACCTTCGTTCGCCACCCCAGGCCGAGGCTGGACCGTTTGCGCTGACCGGTGATGAGTTGCCACTGAGGGCTTGCCCATCGCCAGCGCGCATTCGCGTCTGCGCACCATATGAACTGCGGTATGTTCTCGACTATCAATGCGAGATTGCGTTCGACGGCTTGATGAGCCTTCGTTTCACGCTGGCGTGCTTCGTTGGATTCGACCCGCATGATGCCTGTAGCGACGAGGCCAGCATAGATACGAAGGAACGGAAGATCCGAAGAAAAGTCGCGCGGCTCTCGTGTACTGATATGTAGATGACCGAGCACTGGAGTGCCGGGACCATCGAGTAATGGCAGTAACGCCAACCCACGTTGCCCAAAGCGTTGTAGAAGGTTCTTCGTTTCGAGCCCGATCTCGATATCGATGTTCGGCACGATAACGGGCTCACCGCTGTCGAGAAGCGCGCTTTCTAACGACCCGTCATCCCGCCGAGCTACCGTCCCGCCAACGTGCAGTTCGTCTATTCCTGCACCCGCTCGCAATTGGACCGTGCGAGCTTGGTCACTCAGTCGGTACATGAGGACCATGTCTGCCTTAACCGCTTCGCACACGCAGCGGCACGCCTCACGCATGATCAAGTCAATGTTTTCCGACTTCAGCGCAAACTCAGCGAACGTCGCTAGCATTTCCTGCTCGCGAGAGGCGGCCGTACCGACCGTGTGTGTAGTGTCGCGAACTGCGACCATAACCTCTCCCGATGCCTTTAAGGTGGACATCGAATTCCGATTGGCTTGTAATTCTAATCAGGATCGCACGAACCAGAAATGGTGCCAACATTTTTAATTTAGAATCAGCGATATCGCGGTAACGAGCTATATAACGGACCATCGCTTACAGATTGCTGTCCACATAGTGTCGGCATACCGCAATTCGTGAAACGGCACGCGCTATATCGGAGGGAAAGCAACGACCTGGTTGTCGTATTAATCAGCCATCGAAGCAAGCGGGGACGGCACGCTATTTATTTTAGAATTCCGCTTGCGGTCCACTGACGGTCGATAGCGGACCCTTTGGATGCCAGCCTTGCCATGATTCGTATGATGCAGCAAAGCTGGCCTACTCCATTTAGAGTAAGCCGCAGTCGCATACCCCATTCTGAGTATATTCTTGGTTCGAATAAAAGCATATTTTACAAATACTAACTTATGTAACTGGATATTATCCGGCAACTTGCGCTTACTATGTGCTCAACAAAAATTCGTCTTAGCAGCGAGCTGTATGCGTACCGCCCCATGAGGTGCCTTTACCCATGGGTAAATACTTACGGATGAGGTGTGTTATGGCATTTCGCAATAATAGCGTTCTCATTACCTCGGCTACCGAGGTTGCTGTCATCGCTAACGGAACTGCGGACGTATATGATGCGGGCGGCGGCTCGCACGCCTATGTCATTGCCAGCGGCAAAGTGGGCAATGACAGCTTCGTAAATTTCGGAAGCGATGATTCCATCCTGAACGGCAAAAAAATCTTTGACGGGAATAATGATGGCTTCATAGCGTTCGGACCGAACGGCGTTCTCGATATAGATCGTAGTTCACGGAGCAATGCCGGCGAGGACCATTTTCAGATTGTCGGCGAGAACGAGAACGCGATCTTGTTGTTGCGATATCTCGGCGAGAAGGGCGGGAACCACGTCTACGCTGACGCTGGAACGTTATTCAACCTGTTCGACACCTTTGGCGAAGCAAGCGTTATCGAAGGCGACGTTTCCAACGACACCATTGACGTTAGCGGTGGACAGAGGGTTGTGTTTCATGACAACGGCCTTGGTCTGAACCTAGGCAGCGATACCGTGACCGGTTTTGGTGACGATGATCTGTTCGTCACCACCCGGCTATTGTTCGATCGCGATGGTGACAACACCGTTACGTTTGGTGGTAACGCTGTTCTCGATACGTCGGGTACGACTGGTCCCAACTCGAGCGATCCATCCAAGGGGCCAGGCGGTCAGGTCAACTTCACGGGCATCTCAGGACTGGCTTACCTCGGATCGAACGAAGTCGACGGAACGACGTACTATTACTATGGGACTGCGACGACTACGGTCGATCCGATTATCTGATAGACCACAGCCGCCGCGATGAAGAGGCTCGCCGAACAGTCGGCGAGCCTTTTTTTCGGCTTCACTCGCATATGGGGAATCAGTAACGCATCTTTAGCTCACGTAAGGCAACGGGAATTCACACGGGTCGCCGGTCAGAACCACGGCGCCTGTTGGAATGTCGGTGTGCATGAATGGGCAAGCCGTTGTCGATCAAGCCATGGTCGCTGCAGCCGGCTGCAGCCGATTTGGGACACGTTGCTAAGATGCAACGCGGCGGTTCGGGAGCGATCCGGTGGCACGACCAGCGCGGCAGCGCAGGTACTTACGCCACCAAGGTGCATGGCAACGATTCCCGGACTCGATGGATATAGAAGCATTCGCCCATCATCCGGCGCTGCACGAAGCACGGCATCACGCCACACCGGACGAATCGTGACGGAATTCAGAGCAGGCAAGTGAACTGATGGGGTGGAGGCCCCTTGAATAGATAAGCAGATATTTTGGAAATGGACGCCCGTTCGTACGGCGGGCGCCCATCACGCATTAGCCGAAAGTTTCCAGGTCCGCCGCCGAGCCAACGCTGCTGTAGACGTAGTACGTCACGCCGTTCCGCGTTACCGACCCATCATATTCGATGGCTGTGACGACCGCACCCAGCGCGTCCCTGATCGAGACGGAACCGCCCTCGCCAGGGTCGCTCCCATCGCCAGGAGCTCCGGTTCCTCCCGAAAGGTCAAGGACGCGATTGCTGCCGAAGGCGATGATGCCATCGCCGTTGCGATCGTTCAGCCGCGTGGTGGTCACCAGTAGGTCGTTGCTGCCGAACGCGGTGATGTTGTCCGCGCCAAGATCGAGATCCAACGCGGTATCGAAGAAGAACACGTCGCCCGCGAGATCTCCCTCGTCTCCGGAAAGGCTGTCGTCACTCAAGACGTAGCCTTCCTTCGCACCCGTCGGCCTCACATACGCCGCACCATAGACCCAGTTGTCCTCACAGGCTTCGCCGAGAACTCGAAGCGCGGACACGCCATCGATCGCGATCGTACCGCCGGCGCCGCTGAGGTCGAGCTTTCGGTTGCGCCCCAGACCGATGAGGCCGTCGCCATTCGAATCCCTGAGCATCGTGTCCGTCACGAGCACGTCGGACGCGCCGAAGTTGGTGATGCGGTCGTCACCTGTATCTGCGGCGGCGCTGAAGAAGAACGTATTGTGGTAGTCGGCGCCGGTGAGGACTTCGTTGGCACCGGACGAGCCGTTCACGGTACCGACGCGGTCCACCGTAGGGCAGCCCGGCGGGTCGTCGCCTCGCACCAAGAGCTCGACGACCGTCTCTCCGCTATCGTCCTCCCCGTCGCTTACCTGATAGACGAAGCTGTCCTGTCCTTCGTATCCCGCGTCCGGCGTGTATGTGAACGAGCCATCGGCATTGAGCGCCAACGTCCCGTGCGAAGGACCCGTAAGCAGAGATGCGATCAGCGGATCGTCTTCGGCATCGGTGTCGTTCGCCAAAACGCCCTCCGGGGCAGCGACCGTCAGGACGGTATCGACCCCCACGACGTAGCTGTCGTCGTTCCCGACAGGTGCCGCATTCGACAGACCGGAAGCAAAGCTCGCGCCGCCGAAGGTGAGGTATGATTCATAGAAGTCATAGCCGAATATCGAAAGCTGGAACTCTTCCGACGCTTCGACGCGAATGACGCCGGGCTCGATGTTCACATTGGCAACGCTCAGATCAGTGCCGGCGATCGATGTGAACTCGTTCGGGTCGACGAGCGCACCGTTGATGGTCAGCGTGTCGAGCGCAGCCGTCGGAACTATCAGGTTAAGGAGGTTGCTCTCTAAGGCGTCCGATCCCGACGGGGTGGCAACGACGTACGAGTCGAGCCACGTATCCGTTCCCGGTACGAAGCTGAGTGCCGGGTCGCCTTCACCGCCTGCCGTCGTTGCGCCCTGTAGGTACTGAGCGACCAGTGCGGGACGGGACGTGGTCACGACTGCGGCAGTGTCGGACAAGGTGAATTCGTGGAACGATCCCCTCGACAGGGTAGCCACGACCGACCCGTCGACCACTACTTCGGTCCCGTCGTAGGCGGCAACGACCCGTACCAGATTGTTCCCCGTTCCCACATCGAATGCCTCGCCGAGCACGTAGCTCTGCGACAGAGCGCTGATCGGCGGCATCTGCTCGATGAGATGGTCGCACGCCCCGTCGCCGATGTTGGCGCAACCCGCACCGCTGAAGACGGCGACGTTCTCCGTCGAGGAAATCAACGTACCAGTCAGGTTCAACCCGCCAGAAATGTTGATTCCGAGTGCGGCGTTGGCCGATGCGTCGACTGTCGAGAACTTGAACGTCTCGCCGGCATCGAGCTCGACCGTAGACTGCTGCCCATTAGGCAGCGTGAACGTGACGATAGTGCCATCCTTGATTGCCTGAACCGAGAACTGGCCGCCGTCGAGAATAGTGCTACCCTGCGAAGCGATGATGTACTCTTTGCCGAGAGTTTTTTCGCCGAAGATTACGGATAGATCGGACGTGGCATACTCGCGCTGCGATAGAAGCGCAGAGATGGATCCTTCCGATTCGATAACAAGTCCCTGGTCGTTGATGCCGGTACCGAACATGGCCAGGTTCTTGGGAAGCAGCACCGCAACCGAGCCGTCCGCTCCAATTGTGGCGGTTGCCTCATAGCCGGAACGCGACCTTATGATCACCGTCTCTCCCGCCTCGCCGAATATGAATAGATTGTCGGTACCTGCGTTATCGTGGTTCTGCAGTACGCTTACATATAGTCTCTCTGTCATAACTAATCCCTCCCCGAATTCACGACACGGAAATATGCTACTGCAACCGATCACAACCGGCTTTTCTTCTCCTGCTCGATTACATCCGAGTGATCGTCGAAGACGTTTCGATGAACGTCCCGGCGTTCCGGATTTTCGAGCCAAGATTTCTCGTTAACCATGCATTTACAATGTGCTACACAGCACGGCGTCATCCGTTCGAGTGATACCGGGAGGTTTGCTTAAAAAACTTGGGGAGGCCGAAGATGGAGATGAGCGGCAACTCACTGATAGATTCGATCTACGAAGCAGGTATCATGCCGTCTCTTTGGCCCGATACCCTCGCTGAGCTTGCCCGGTTTTTTAGAACCCGTGGCGCGTTACTTATGGTGCAGTCCGGCGGTACTGAAAGATGGACGGCATCGCCGAGCCTCGGCTCACTCATGCGAGATTTCGAGGAACAGGGTTGGTCCAAGCATAACATACGGGCTGCCCGCTGCCGTTCGCTATCTTCCTACGCTGGTTTCGTTACGGACCAAGACATAGCCACGCCGCATGAACTCGAGACCTTGCCGATCTACACTGAATTCCTGAGACCACGGAGTCTCGAAGCCGGTGCAGGGACGACGATCCAAGGCATCAAGATGGACGGCCTGATGATTACCCTTGAAGGTTTCGACGGATATTTTAAAGCGAGAGAGGCCGTAGCACAACTGGACCAACTCCGGCCTCACTTGGCCCGCGCCGCAGCGATTTCCGCACGGATGAAAATGGAACAGGCGACTGCCGCTACCGACGCTCTGGCAGCGATAGGATCAGCAGCGGCAGTTCTTGCAACAGACGCTACTATCGTAAGCGCCAACTCAGCGTTCTCGGCCCTGGTCGCAAGTTCTATTGGTGACAGGACGGGCCGTCTGACGTTTTCGGAGCCGGGCGTCGACGTCGAGTTGTCAAATGCACTGGCAGCGGCGAACTCGGGCATTGGGCGATCCATCGCGGTCAGAAGAGCTGGTCAGGCGATGTTCGTCATTCATGTCGCTCCTTTGCTTCGATCCGCTCAGGACGTGTTCTCCGTTGGCGCCGCTCTCGCAGTCATAGACGTACCTGGACGCTCGGCGTTCCTGGACGTGCAGACTATCCGCAGCCTCTATGATCTCACACCGGCCGAATCCAAGGTCGCCTGCCTCGTAGCCGAGGGCCGGACGCCGGCCGAAGCCGCGAAGTCGCTTGGCGTTTCCATGGAAACGATCCGAACCCACCTCAAGCGAACCTATGCGAAGACCGGCACCGAGAGACAAGCCGGACTATCGATACAGTTGAGGAGCCTAACCGGCCGCCTGCCAAATCCATAATAGGCTTATCGCAACCTCCTAGGCGCGTTGATGAAGGGGTGCCGCCTCCATGATGATGCGTGGCCAGATCAACTTTGATACGGACGATTGTGAACGATTACCGGTGCCGTTCATATCTTTCGAAACGCCGATCGCGATCTGTTCTCGGAAAGAATAGGTTGCCTCGCTTCGAATTGGCTAATTGCTATCTTGAGTATACCCAGTTGAGCCGGGGAATGATGACCAATCAGCAAAGCACGATCCGGGCGGCACGGGTATATCTGCGGGTCAGCACCGACGAACAGGATCTGGCCCGGCAGGAGGCGATCGTCGCCGGCGCGCGCGCGGTCGGCTTCTATGTCGCGGCGGTGTACCGCGAGAAGGCGTCGGGTGCGCGACCCGATCGGCCGGAATTGCTGCGCATGGTCGACGACCTGCAACCCGGCGAAGTCGTGATCGCCGAGAAGATCGACCGGATCAGCCGCCTGCCGCTGCCCGAAGCCGAACTGCTGGTCGCAACGATCCGGGGGAAGGGGGCACGATTGGCGGTGCCGGGGATCGTCGACCTGTCCGACCTGGTCGCCGACAGTTCGGGCGTCCCGCGTATCGTGCTGGAGGCGGTGCAGGACATGCTGCTTCGCGTTGCGCTGCAAACCGCGCGGGACGATTACGAAACGCGGCGCGAGCGCCAGCGCGAGGGGATCGAGATCGCCAAGCGGGCAGGACGGTACACCGGGCGAAAACCGGATCTTGCCCACCACCGCCGCATCGTGGCGCTGCGCGAAGCCGGCATGAGTATTGCCCGCACGGCGGAATTGGCTGGTTGCAGCATCGCGCAGGTCAAACGCGTGACTGCGCTGTACAGAGCGAAGGCTGTTCCTGTCAATGAGGAGGGCATTAGTGCCGAAGCATGATCGAGCCGTGACGGCTTATGCCGCCTTAGGGGTAAAAACACGAGGACAACACCTATGCAAGCAGTAGTCTGTCTACAACCGCACTGCTATATAAGCGTTATTGCGAATCATTATACAAATTGGTCTTACGGTCTCAGTTAGACACATTTTTGGGCATAAATGCTCTATTTTATAGAAACAACCCGTCAGGTAGGAGCAATATAAAGTAATATCCGTGGTGGTTGCCGCGGGGGGGGGCATGCATGGGACATACGATTTCCGCGGTCGTTTTGACATACAACCGCAAGGAACTGCTCGTTCAATGTTTGGACGCGATTCTTCGTCAGGAGCGTCCGGTCGATCACGTAATCGTGATCGACAATGGCGGAACGGACGGTACGCGGGAGTGTATCGCCGAGCGGTGGGGTGACCGGGTCGAAGTTTACCAACTGCCGCATAATCTTGGCTCCGCTGGTGGATTCAATGCGGCCATGCGCATCGGCTATGAACGCGGCGACAACGCGATTTGGCTAATGGACGACGATGTGATTCCGGCACCCGATGCGCTGCAAAAACTGTTTGAAGCAGAACAAACGCTGCAACGGCGTGCCATCGACGCACCCTTCGTCATATCGACAGCCTGGACGCCGGACGGGCTCTTGACCAACGTGCCGCCGCCGGATTGCAGTACCAACAGCATTTCCTACTCGCAATGGCCGATGCTGCTCAGCGAGGCGATGGTACCAGTACGTCGTGCTACGTTCGTGTCGATCCTGCTCAAACGCGAAGTTCTGTCGGTACATGGTCTGCCAATCGCCGATATGTTCATGTGGACCGAGGATACCGAGTTTACCGAACGCATTACGCGTTCGACACCGGGTTTTTTCGTTGGTACCAGCAATGTTGTTCATATTCGTTCGACACCCGGCACGCTCAACATCCGTACGGAGACTAATCCCATACGGATCCGCAATCACTACTATTTGCATCGTAACAATGTCTACTGTACGTGGAGGCGGCAGGGCTGGAGAGGTGTGTTTTCGCTGGTCCGCAAATATGCGCGCTTCGCGATGAAGCTGCTTTACGAAGGCGAGTGGACAAAGGCCCATATTGTTGCGTCGGGCACGCTGGCCGGATTGTTCTTTCGTCCGCCAACGGAACGTGTCGACTCGCCATGCGATCTCGAAGCATTGCGCTCGCAGGAGGTTCGGCTCCCAATCGCGATCGAACAGGCTGTCGCGACTAGTAGCTAGCGTCATTTGCACCCGATGTCGGGCAAAGCAATCCGCCATGCCAGAAGGACGGCAGTCGGCCGGATGGATGACGCTACCGCCTCATACCGGCGTTGCGTCTGTCTCGTGCGGACAGACACGCTACCAAATAGGAATTCGAATTGCCTATCTCTGCGAACGACTACCGCGCTTGGCAGGGACGCCGGGTACTCGTTACCGGTCATACTGGGTTCAAGGGCAGCTGGCTCGCCTTGTGGCTTTGCCAGCTCGGTGCCGAGGTGACCGGCCTTTCACTCCCCGCGCCGACCGAGCCAAGCCTGTTCGACAGGGTGCGGCTGCAGGAGCTGGTCGATCATGTTGAAGGCGATATTCGCGATCCCGCAACCGTCGACGCCGTGGTGGCGCGAGTGCAGCCAGAGGTCATTTTTCACCTTGCTGCCCAACCCATCGTCCGAACGTCCTATCTGCAGCCGGTCGAGACCTACGCCACCAATGTCATGGGAACCGTCCATGTCCTCGACGCAGCACGGCGGCTCGGCAATGTTCGCGCCATCGTCTGTGTGACGACCGACAAATGTTATGAAAATCGCGAATGGGTCTGGCCCTATCGGGAAGATGATCCAATGGGCGGCTTCGATCCCTATAGCAGCAGCAAGGGGGCGGCCGAGCTTGTCATTGCGGCTTATCGACGGTCGTTCTTCCCAGGCGAGCATATGGCAGCGGGCGGAACCGGCCTGGCATCGGTCCGCGCTGGCAACGTAATTGGCGGCGGCGACTGGGCGCTTGACCGCCTGCTCCCCGACCTAGTCCGCGCCTTTGAACGAGGAACAGCACCGATCGTCCGCAACCCCGGTTCGGTTCGTCCCTGGCAGCATGTGTTGGAAGCGTTGGGGGGGTACCTCATCATTGCCGAACGCCTGCTAGTTGGCGATGCCACAGTTTCGGAAGCGTGGAATTTTGGTCCGTCTGAGGAAGACGCGCAGTCAGTGGCATGGATCGTCGAGCGCATGACGGCGCTTTGGGGCAACGTGTGCCCGCCGGTCGTCGAACCCTCGAAATCTGCGTTTCACGAAGCGCATCTATTGCGCCTCGATTGCTCGAAGGCTCGCGCGCTGCTTGGATGGCGACCCCGATTGCGTTTGGAGGAGGCACTGGCGTGGATAGTCGACTGGCATCGTCGAATTGGAGCGGGAGAAGACGCACGTGAAACGACGCTGCAACAGATCATCTCTTATCAAAACCGATGATGTCGGAAAGTTCATGCGAATAAACGAGGTATGTCTTGCTGTTTTGAAGGTGTCGAACCATTCAAAACGTGACAGGATCATATCGGAAAAAGGGAAGTTTCAGTGAAGGTAGTCCTGCTCGCCGGTGGGTACGGAACGCGTCTCAGCGAAGAAACGACGGTCAGGCCAAAGCCGATGGTAGAGATTGGTGGCAGGCCGATCATGTGGCATATCATGAAATATTATGCACATTACGGACTTCGTGATTTTGTTATACTGGGGGGGTACAAGGTTTCATATATCCGAGACTATTTCCTAAACTATCGCGCGAACGAATGTGACTTCACGATCGACCTGAAGTCAGGTGGTGTGGAGTGGGCGCAGGCAGTTGGAGAAGACTGGCGAGTGACGGTGGTTGATACCGGCAGCGAAACGATGACCGGAGGGCGGCTGCGCCGCGCACGCCACCTTCTGGGGGACGAAACCTTTTGCCTGACCTATGGCGACGGTCTTAGCAACGTCGACCTCGATAAACTCGTGGCTACCCATCAGGCTTCGGACGCTTGGTGTACGTTGACCGCCGTGGTGCAGCCGGGGCGATACGGTGCTTTGCACCTGAACGACGACAGCACCCATGTTCAGGGCTTTCGCGAAAAGGGTGAAACGGATGGAGGTCTGATCAACGGCGGTTTTTTTGTCTGTGAGCCGCAACTTCTCGATCTGATCGACGGCGACGATACCGTGCTCGAAGATCAACCGATGGCACGGCTGATCGAACGGGGCAAACTTGCCAGTTTCCCGCATCATGGGTTCTGGCAAAGCATGGACTCTTTGCGCGACCGCCATGTGCTCGAGGAGCATTGGCTGAACGGTGCGCCTTGGAAAATTTGGGAGTAAGTTAGCATGATCCTGGTTGATACCGCACTCGCTCGCTGCGAGGCTCAGGGGCATCCTATTCGCGTGGCCCTGATCGGTGCCGGAACGCAAGGTGCTGCCATTGCACGTCAAATTATCCAAGCGACCCGTGGGATGCGGTTGGTTGGCGTAGCGAACCGGCACGTCGATCGCGCGGTCCGTGCCTTCACCGATGTCGGTATCGAACCGGTTGTCCGCAGCGGACGTCGTGTTGAGGAAGCGATCGCCGCAGGAATGGCGGTTGTGACCGAGGATGCGGTGGCGCTGGTCCAGGCGGATGGCGTCGACGTGGTTGTGGAAGTAACAGGATCGTTCGACTATGCTGCCCAGGTCGTTCTTGCGGCGATCACCGCCGGCAAGCACGTTGTCCACATGAACGCGGAACTCGATGGCACGGTCGGCCCGATCCTCAAGCTCAAGGCAGACGCCGCAGGTGTCATCTACAGCTTTTCCGATGGCGATCAGCCAGGCGTTGAGATGAACCTGTACCGTTTCGTATCAGGTCTGGGTGTAAAGCCTGTACTTTGCGGTAATATGAAAGGGCTTCATGATCCCTATCGCACACCCGAAACGCAGAAGGCGTTCGCGGTCAAATGGGATCAGAACCCGGCCATGGCGGCATCCTTTGCGGACGGCACAAAAATCTCGTTCGAACAGGCAATCGTCGCTAACGGAACGGGTTTCAGGGTTGCACGACGTGGCATGCTGGGGCCCGACTTCTCGGGCGGCGACCCTTATGCACCATTGGTACCATTGGAAGATACGGTGTCGGCGTTCGCCGATGCCCTCGATCGCGCTGAGCATGGCTTGGTCGATTATGTCGTGGGTGCACGGCCAGGGGGGGGTGTGTTCGTCCTAGGAACGCACAACGACCCCCGGCAACAACACTTTCTTAAATATTATAAGATGGGTGATGGGCCTTACTACTGTTTCTATACCCCCTATCATCTGTGTCACCTCGAAGTGCCGACATCCATTGCCCGTGCCGCGTTGTTTGGTGACGCCGTTCTGGCACCACTGGCTGGGCCGCAAGTGGGCGTGGTCGCCGTTGCCAAGACCGATCTGCGTCCTGGCGATCTGATCGATCAGCTGGGCGGATTCGAAGTCTACGGCGTGGCGGAGAATAGCGACAGCGTCGACGCTGAGGATCTATTGCCTCTTGGACTGGCGCTGGGCTCGACGATCGTCCGGCCGGTAAAGAAGGATCAGCCTCTGGTCTTTGCCGATGTCCGGTTCCCCACCGGACGGACCATTGATCAGCTCTATGCCGAACAGCGCGCCCGATTTGGCCGACCGGCCATGAACGAAGGGTATGTCGCATGAAATTCATTGAAACCGAGTTGCAGGACGCTTGGCTTGTGGAGCTTAATCCTCGGGGAGACGAGCGAGGGTCGTTCGCCCGTAGCTTTTCACGCGACGAGTTTGCCGAGCGGGGACTGGTCGCCAATTATATTCAAGCGAATGTATCAGTATCGGCCTGCCGGGGAACAGTTCGTGGTCTTCATTTTCAGAAGGCGCCGCATACCGAAGCCAAGCTGGTCCGGTGCGTACGCGGAGCAATCCTGGACGTCATCGTCGATTTGCGCGGTCAATCGCCAACCTATCTCCGGCATCAGGCGTTCGAACTGTCCGCGTCCAACAGGCAGCAACTCTACGTTCCCCCCGGTTTTGCCCACGGATTTCAGTCGCTCGTCGATGACATTGAGATCACCTACATGGTGTCTTCGTGTTACACCCCGTCTGCGGAAGGCGGGCTGCGCTTCGACGATCCGGCGCTCGGCATCGTATGGCCCCTGCCGGTATCAGTCATTTCCAACAAGGACGCGCACTGGCCGTTGCTCGCGAACAAGGCGGACGCACTGTTCTAGAGTATCTGTAATGGTCAAGCGGGAGCTGCTTGACGTATCCGAGCATCGCACCACTCGCTCGCGGTTATCATGCCAGCTTCGACCAGCGGACGGCCTCCGGGTCACCATCGCACCCGAAGAATGACCGGCCTGTTACGAAGCTGACGCCGCAAATGTGCTAGAGCAAATTCCGAGCGTCTTGAATCGAGTAGGGATTCCCAAGCGGCTTGAAGTCTGATTCTTGATTTTCACCGGTGACGGGAGGCCGGTCAGATGGGCAAGCCGTTGTCGATGGACCTGCGCGAGCGGGTGGTTGGTGCGATTTCAGGAGGCATGTCACGCCGGGCGGCAGCCGCGCGGTTCGGGGTGAGCGCGGCCAGTGCGGTGCGGTGGGCAGCGCTTCAGCGCGATCAGGGAAGGCCCGTGGCCAAGCCGCAGGGAGGTGACATGCGTTCGGTCGCAACGGAGGCCAAGGCGGCGCGCATATGGGCGCTGTACGAGGCTGCTCCCGACATCACCCTTGCCAAGTTGCGCGCGGCGCTAGCCGCCGAGGGGATCGCGGTGGCGGTATCGACGCTATGGCGCTTCTTCGCGCGCCACGGGCATACGCGCAAAAAAGACCGGCCACGCGCAGGAGCAGGATCGCCCCGACGTCCTGAGCGCGCGCAAGGCCTGGTTCGGCGGCCAGCTCGACCTCGATCCGGAAACGCTGGTCTTCGTCGACGAGACCGGTGCCAGCGCGAAGATGGCGCGCCGCTACGTGTGGATCGGCGTGGAAAAGGGACCCTGGTAGCGGGGTGATCGGCGTCGAAAAGGGACCCCTCATCCCGTTGGTCTAGGCTGTTCGCTTGGCGGTGTGTCAGGCGGCGAGATCGGGATGCTGGTATTGGAGACGGTGTTGAGGATCCGGCGCGAGCACGCGTCGGGGAAGGCCATCAAGGCGATAGCGCGGGACCTGCAATGTATGTGCGAGCCTACCGGCAAGACGCATCTCGCCACCGCCATCACTGCCAATGTGGTACGAGCCGGCGCCCGCGGACGCTACTTCAACACAGTGGACCTGGTGAACCGGCTCGAGGAGGAAACGCGCCTTGGCAAGGGGGATGTCGTAGCCGCGCTGCACCTCGATCAGGTGAGACGCGCAATTACGGCTACCGGGTTCGAACCGGCAAGCTCTACAGCGCAACGCTGATCTTGGCCGCCGCGACCATGTTCAAGCGACAGCGTTCACTCCCACCGGCGTCTATCAAACGCAGCGAACCGCACTCACGTCGGCCCGGTGGTGTTAATCGGCCCCCTTTCCTACTGCCTCAATCAACGGCAGCAGGAATGGTACGGTGTTAATGACCCCCCTTTCGCAGTCCTAACGCGGAGGGGGGAACGCAGGACTAGTGTTAATCGCCCCCCTTTCTGTACCCTGCTCCCGAGCGCAGATAGCCCCTCGGTGTTAATCGCACCCCCTTTGCACCTCGTCCCGGAGCCTGCCGCTAACGTCCCCGCCCGCGATCATCCCGTCCGCGTTCGCGTTCGCGCTGTTTGATCCGCTCCCGTTCCTGTTCCTGCTGACGAAGGCGTTCGGCACGACGCTCGCGCATGACAGCCTCGTACAGCTTGGTAAGGTGGGGTTGCGCCCGCTCAACCCTGGCGCTCGCCAGCTCATCACCCCGGTGCCGCCGGTGTCCGGTGACAGGGCCAAGATACTCTTTAAGCTGCCCCACTCGCTTGGCGAGCTGCGTAGAACGCCGCTGTAGTCCGCGCGCCGTTTTCTCCCAACTCGCTTGCGCTGCCTGATAGGCTGAGCGCCGCAACACGGCCAAGGGTCCGCGGGGCGGCAGCGGCTGTTTGCGGGCATGGTCGTCCCGCACCGCCTCATGCCGCTGGTACATGCCACTTGCGCGCTTTCCAGCACGCTGCGCTCGTGCCTGCACCCCGGCAAGCTCACGGCCATGCTCTGTCGTCCAACGCTGCACCACCTCCTCGCGTGTCGGTCGCTTGTGACCTTGTGCGCCTGCGTTTGGCTTGTCCTGGACCCGGTCGACCATTTGGCGCGCGAGGTCCGGAAACTGGATCTCACGCCGGTCGGCAAAGGCGCGAGCATGGTCATAGTCACCGCGGCCGGTTGCATAGTCACCGGCCATATCCTTGCCACGGTCACGCGACAGCACCTGGGCAAGCTTGCCTTGGTCAGCAAAATCGTCGCGGCCGTAGTGAAGCTGCACCCCGTCACGATGTCGTGACAGCCCGACATAGCCACTGTGCCGGTCCATGCCTGGTGTAGCGAGGACATGACCTAGATCGACGGTCACACCCTGCGACTTATGGAAGGTCGCGGCATAGCCATGATCGACCGCGGCATAGTCCTTGGCCGCAAACGTCACTTCCCGGCCGCCATCGAGCCGCACCGTCATGCCTTCGGGACTGACGCGTGCAATTGTGCCCAACGTGCCGTTCTTGACCCCCATCGAGCGCTCGTTGCGCAGGAACATCAGCCGGTCGCCTGCCGCGAAGTCACGCGCGCCGCGATCGGCCGCGAACGTCACGTCCTCGCCCAACTCACCTGTGGCACGCAGCCGCCCGCGCGCCTCTTCGTTCAGCTCACGCACCTCGGCATTGGTGTGAGTAAGAATAATGCGGGTCTTGTCCGGCTCAGCCTGACGCTGACGATCCCATCCATCGACCAGGGCGGCTCGCGCCTGTTCGCGCGTATCGGCCGCATGGACCATGCCGCGCTTGGCATAGGTGTCCAGCGCCTCTCCGGTACGGCCTGTCGCCAGCGCCCGCGTAGCCTCCCGCTGCCATTCCTCACGCTGGCGGCGAACCTCGGTGATCTCAGCTGCCCCATGCCGCTCGGAGATCGAGCGGAACGCCGCCCCCGCCTCGATCGCCTGCAACTGCTCAGGGTCACCTACCAGCACCACCTTGGCACCGGCATCACGGGCATGGCACAGCACCCGTTCCATCTGGCGAGTGCCAACCATGCCCGCCTCGTCGACGACCAGCACGTCCTTCGGACCCAACTGGTCACGCCCTTTCGCCCAACCATGCTCGAGGCTGGCGATGGTACGCGACTGGATACCCGAGCCGCCCTCCAGATTCTCAGCGGCAATCCCGGACAGGGCCGCCCCGCGTACCTGATAGCCCTCGCGCTCCCATGCCTCACGCGCAACGCCCAGCATCGCCGACTTGCCGGTACCGGCATAGCCGATGACCGACGCCAAGCCTTCCTTTCCAGTA
This sequence comes from Sphingomonas epibiotica, assembly GCF_039615155.1. Lineage (NCBI taxonomy): Bacteria > Pseudomonadati > Pseudomonadota > Alphaproteobacteria > Sphingomonadales > Sphingomonadaceae > Sphingomonas > Sphingomonas epibiotica. The sequence goes on from NZ_JBDGHY010000011.1 coordinate 84,970, forward strand.
ATATGCTGGAAGGCATCGCGTTGCTCGCCCGACAGGGTAAGCCCCCGCCCCTCTGCAGCCTCCAGCGCACCGGCACGATGTCGATCGCTCACACCATGATTGCCCTGGCCGGCCAGCTCATTGCCAGCATGCTCCAACCTTGCTTCGGTCGCGATCATGTCGCGGGACGTGAAGCGTTCCTGGCCGCGTCCGTCCTTGCCCAGCGTCACCAACTCGGGGCTGACGCGCACCGCTGCCATTACCCGATCGAACTGCTCCTTGCCGTCCGAATGTCGGAACGCGAAGGTGGCAAGATCACGGGTCGTGAAGGTTGCCTGTTGCCGGGTAATCCCATCCAGCGCGATCCGCGGATCAGCGGTAATCTTATCACCATTCTCCCGCGCAATGCGTCGGTGATCTTCGGCGCGCTCGGCACCTTCGCCACGCTCAAGCCGGCGCATTCCTGCCGGACCGATCTTATGCTGCGGCTCCAGCGCGATGCCCTGGTCGGCATAGGAACGATGGTCGATCCGCGCATCATGCCCCAACTCGGCCAGACGTTCATTGGCATGCGCCGCCCATGCCTCGCGCCATTCCTTCAGCAGCTCGTTGCCGTTCCA
>NZ_JBDGHY010000012.1:0-68993 GCF_039615155.1 Sphingomonas epibiotica
ACTCTCCCTGCTCCAAACCTACCGGTCGAAGCGCCAGCAAGCCGGCGATAGAGAGACCGGAACACATGGCACCAACCATCTCGGTCAGTACCAGGTCCCGGTTTAAAAAGAGCAACTCGCTAACCGCTTGAGCGGCACGATCCGAAGATCAGCGAGGCGACCGTCGGAAGAAGCGAAGAGCGCCTCGTCGTCCGGTGAAGCTGCTTATACGGACGGCGTCAGAAGGCGTCAACAACGATTCTCTACTTTTTTCGGTTCCCGGCGATTTTTCGATCCAGCGTGCCGTTCCAGGGCGTTTGCAAGCCTGTTGGCGCGCCCTTCCCCCTACCCGGCTCCCGCGTCATAAGGTTGATGATAGTATCTTGTGAAAGGTTCGCTTCGTTGACTGCTGTTCCCGCGCCGCCTTCGCCGGACCGCACTTGGACGCTTGATGCGATCCGGCGGCTGGAGGCCGACTTCTGCCGTTCGGCCGATACCCATCTGATCCGCGTCGAACTGCCCGCGACGCCGGGGATCACGCTCTACCTCAAGGACGAATCGGTCCATCCGTCGGGCAGCCTGAAGCACCGGCTCGCCCGATCCCTAATTCTCTATGGCCTGTGCAACGGGTGGATCGGGCCGGACACGATGCTGGTCGAGGCGACCAGCGGATCGACCGCGGTGTCCGAAGCCTATTTCGCGCGATTGATTGGACTGCGCTTCATCGCCGTGGTCCCGCGATCGATCGCTAGCGCCAAGATCGATGCGATCCGGTTCCAAGGCGGCGAGATCCACTTCGTCGACGACCCGCGCGAGGTCTATGCCGCGGCTCGCGGCTTGGCCGACGCCAGTGGCGGGCATTATCTCGACCAGTTCACCTATGCCGAGCGTGCGACCGACTGGCGCGGGAACAACAATATCGCCGAATCGATCTTTGCACAGATGGCCAAGGAGGACTCACCCGAGCCGAGCTGGATCGTCTGCGGCGCGGGCACCGGCGGTACGTCGGCGACGCTGGGTCGCTTCATCCGCTACGGGCGTCATGCCACGCGGCTATGCGTCGCCGATCCGGCGGCGTCGGTCTTTCACCGCTATTATGACGATCCCGCCATCCAGACCGTCGAAGGCGAATGTTCGTGTATCGAAGGGATCGGACGCCCGCAGGTCGAGCCGAGCTTCGTTCCCAGCGTCATCGACCGGATGATCGCCGTCGACGATGCCGACAGCATCGGGGCGATGCGGGCGATCAGTGCGCGGCTCGGGCGGCCGGTCGGCGGATCGACAGGGACCAATATCGTCGCCTGCGCTATGCTGATCGAGGAAATGGTCGCGGCGGGACAGCGGGGATCGGTGGTGACGATCCTGTGCGATTCGGGCCTGCGCTACGGCGATACCTATTATGACGATGGCTGGCTGGCGGCGCGCCGGATCGACTGGCGACCGGCGGCGGCGCGGTTCGAACGCTTTCTGCGGCAGTCCGCATGACTCCGCTCAGCATCACCGACCTGTTCACGATCGGTATCGGGCCGTCGAGCTCGCATACCGTCGGGCCGATGCGTGCGGCCCATGCCTTTGCGACGATGCTGGACGAAGATGGGATCGTGCCGGAACGGGTGCTGTGCGACCTGTACGGTTCGCTGTCGCTGACCGGTCGCGGCCATGCCACCGATATCGCGGTGTTGCTGGGGCTGGCCGGAGCGACTCCCGAAGGGATCGATCCGGATGCGGTCGCGGGCATGGTCGACATGATCCACGCGACCTGCTCGATCGATCTGGCCGGAACGCGACGGATCGCGTTCGATCCGGCACGCGACATCGTCTTTCATCCCGGTTTCCTGCCCGGCCATCCCAATGCGATGGCGTTCACGGCCGTGCTGGCGGACGGAAGCCGGATCGTGCGGCGCTATTATTCGGTGGGCGGCGGCGCGATCCGACCCGAAGGCGAGACGCCGCCACGCCTGAACCTGACGCTGCCGCATCCCTTTGCCAGCGGCGCGGAACTGCTGACGACCTGTGCCGATACCCGCCAGTCGATCGCGGAGATCGTCGCCGCCAACGAGAGCGCGTGGCGGCCGGAAGCGGAGACGCACGCGTTCCTCGACGCGGTGCGATCGGCGATGCTGGCCTCAATCGATCGCGGTTGTGCGGGGAGCGGCGAACTGCCCGGCGGGCTACGCGTCCAGCGCCGTGCGCGGGCGATCCGTGAGAAGCTGCTGGAGCGCGGCCCCCGCACCGACCCCAGCGTCGTGTTCGAATGGGTCAGCCTGTGGGCACTCGCCGTCAATGAGGAGAATGCGGCGGGAGGCCGCGTCGTCACCGCACCGACCAACGGCGCAGCGGGGGTGATACCGGCAGTGCTGAAATATTACGAGACCTTCGTCCATGGATCGACCCGCGCCGGTGCGCGGGCGCTGTTGATGACGGCGGCGGCGATCGGGTTTCTCTACAAGCAGAATGCGTCAATTTCGGCCGCCGAAATGGGGTGTCAGGGCGAGGTCGGCGTCGCTTGTTCGATGGCCGCCGCCGGCCTGGCCGCCGCACTCGGCGCGACACCGGGGCAGGTCGAGAATGCTGCCGAGATCGGCATGGAGCATAATCTGGGACTGACCTGCGATCCGATCGGCGGGCTGGTGCAGATCCCGTGTATCGAGCGCAACACGATGGGCGCGATCAAGGCGATCAACGCCGCCTATCTGGCGCTGCATGGCGATGGTCGCCACATCGTCAGTCTCGACCAGGTGATCGAAACGATGCGTCAAACCGGCGAGGATATGAAGAGCCAGTATAAGGAGACCAGCCAGGGTGGCCTGGCGGTCAATGTCGTCGAATGTTGAAGGATTTGCGCTTGCCCCAGCTTCCCGATTTCGCCGCGATCACCCCCGATTCGATCGCGCCCACGCTCGACACGCTGCTGGCGGAGCGCGAGGCGGTGGCCGAGCAGGCCAAGACCACCGAACCGAGCTTCACCGCGACGTGGTTGCCGGTCGAGGCGGCGGATGTCGCGCTCGACGATTTCTGGTCGACCGTGTGGCACCTGCATGCGGTTGCCGACACCCCCGAACTGCGCGAGGCGCATGCGGCGGGACAGGCGGTGCTGACCGCGCGCGGGATCGCGGCGCAACAGGACCGGGCGATGTTCGATACGCTGCGCACGCTGGCGATCGCACCCGAATTCGCCGAACTGGACGATGCCGATCGCGTCGCGGTCGAGCGGTCGATCCGCGACCGGACGCTGGCGGGCGTAGCGCTCGACGAGGCGGAGCGCGAACGGTTCAAAGCGGTCGCGACCGAATTGTCGGCGCTCCAGACCGAATTCGCCAGCGCGGTGCTGGATGCGACCGATGCGTGGACGCTGCACGTCACCGATCCGACGCGCCTGAACGGACTGTCGGAAGCCGACCGGGCGATGATGGCGGCGGCGGCGGAAGCGCGCGGACTGGATGGCTGGGTCGTGACGCTGCAACAGCCGAGCGTGATCGCGGTGCTAACCTTTGCCGAGGATCGCGATCTGCGGGCGGAGGTTTATCGCGCCTATGGCACGCGGGCGTCGGATCAGGGACCGGATGCCGGCAGGTTCGACAATGGCGCGCGGATCCGCCGCATCCTTGGGCTGCGCCAGGAGGCGGCGACGCTGCTGGGCTTCACCGATCCGGTCGCGCGGTCGCTGAGCACCAAGATGGCGCCCGACGTAGCTGAGGTGCTGGCGTTCCTGCGCGACCTTGCCAAACGGGCCAGGCCGCATGCCGAGGCGGAGATCGCCGAACTGCGCATCTTCGCCGCCGAGCATCTGGGGATCGACGACCTGCAGCCCTGGGATACCGGGTTCGTAAGCGACCGGCTGAAGCGGCATGCCCACGCCATCGACCAGGCGGCGGTGAAGCAATATTTCCCGGTCGATCGGGTGCTGAACGGATGGCAGCGGCTGTTGGGTCAGTTGTTCGGCATCGTCCTGACCGAGCGCAGCGACGTCGTGACCTATCATGCCGATGCGCATTATTACGATGTGGCGGACGATGAAGGCGTGTTCGCGGGACTTTATCTCGACCTGCATGCGCGTCCGGGCAAGAAGGGCGGCGCGTGGATGGCCCCTGCCCGGCCCTATCGTGCCGATCCGGCCGAGGGCATCCCGGTCGCGTACATGGTCTGCAACTTCGCCCCGACCGGGGGCGCGACGCCGCTGCTCAGCCATGACGACGTCACGACGCTGCTGCACGAGACCGGGCACTGCCTGCACCACCTGTTCACCCGCGTGCCGCGGCCGGACATTGCCGGTACGACCGGGTTCGAATGGGACGCGATCGAACTGCCCAGCCAGTTGATGGAGGATTTCGCATGGGAGCCGTCGGTGCTGTCGGCGATGTCGGGCCATGTCGAGACCGGCGAGCCGCTGCCCGACGACCTGTTCGAACGGATGCTGGCGGCGCGGCGGTTCGGGTCGGGCATGTTCCTGTTGCGGCAGATCGAGTTCGCGATGTTCGACCTGTTGCTGCATCTGGGCACCGAGGGCGATGACCCGATGGCGGTGATCGAGGCGGTGCGCGACGAGGTGGCGGTGGCGCGACCACCGGAATGGCACCGTTTCCCTCACGCCTTCGCGCATATCTTCGCCGGGGGCTATGCGGCGGGATATTACAGCTATCTCTGGGCGGAATTGCTGGCGGCGGACGGGTTTGCCGCGTTTGCCGAGGCGGGGACGGTCGATCGGGCGACCGGGGATCGGCTGCGCGAGACGGTATTGTCACAGGGCGCGGTGCGGCCGGCGATCGAGTTGTTCCGGGCATTTCGCGGGCGCGATCCCGATCCGGCAGCGATGCTGGCGCGGCATGGGCTGGTTTGACCGGTCCAAAGTTCACGAAGTTCACACTTGCGCGCGTTTTCGTACTTGTCGGCTTTGGTTCGCGCGAAGGCGCTAAGGCACGAAGTCTAGGGTAGTTTTCGCGCAGAGACGCGAAGGCGCGGAGGGTTGCGAACCGTTCGCGATCGGAAGACGTTGTGCTCACTGACAGCTTGGCATGAGGCCGCTGGCGCGCGGGAGGTTACATCGAATGTACCTCCTCCGCGGCTCCGCGGCTCCGCGCGAAATCTATTTTCTTTGCGACTTCGCGCCTTCGCGTGAATGATATCGGCAGCGGTGATGAGAAAGAACGGTCGTCATCCTGCCGACCGGCGCCCATGTAGGACAGCATTTTCGGACACCGCCCGCTTCGCAGCGGCGATAGCGCGACCGAGGGCGGGGAGCGGAACGTCGGTCAGGGTGATGCGCAGCGTCCGGTTTCGGCCCGGTATGATTTCGGCTCGACCTTCGGGAAGGCCGACCGCGATCGGGCCGGCGGGCGTCCGATCGGGCCGGTGCGCAATGGTGACCGTGATCGGCGCGGCGGGATCGGCGGGCGGACCTTCGCGACGGAGCATGGAGGGGGCCCGGCCGAAGGCGGACTGGAAGGCTTCGTTGAAGCGGCGGACGCTGCCATAGCCCGCGGCGAAGGCGATATCGGTCAACGGCAGGCGGGTGTCGTGGACGAGATGCTTGGCGAGGTGGAGGCGGCGCGTCGCCTCGATCGCAAGCGGGGTCAGCCCGAGATGTTCGACGAACAGGCGGCGGAGATGACGGTCGGTCATGCCCAGCCGGTCGGCGAGCGCGGCCACGCTGCCCTCCGCCAGCGCGCCGTCGTCGATCAGGCGCAGCGCGCGGTGGATCGACGCGAGCGTGCCGGCCCAGGCTGGGCTGTCGGGGGCGGTTTCGGGCCGGCATCGCAGGCATGGTCGATAGCCCGCCGCCTGCGCCGCCGCCGCGTTGGCGTAGAAGGTGACACTGCCGCGGGTCGGGGTGCGCGCCGGGCAGACCGGACGGCAATAGATGCGCGTGGTGCGGACCGCGGTGAAGAACAGCCCGTCCTGTGCCGGGTCGCGGCGGAGGATCGCGGCATAGCATTGGTCGGGGTCGAGCATGGGTGCCAACCTATCGCCGATCCGCCGCGCAACTAGCGAAAAACGGACATGGACGTGGCGTGATGTCCGATTTCCGCTGGCAGTCGGTTGCGCGCGGCGTCAGGTTGCAGGGCATGATGACGCTGTATGAAGAACTGCTGCCCAGTCCGGTCGGGACGATCACCATCCTGACCGACGGCGACGGGGTATTGCGCGTGCTGGAGTTCGAGGATTTCGGCGCGCGGATGGAGCGGCTGCTGCGGCTGCATTACGGGCCGGGCGCGTGGCGGGTCGTGCCGGCGACGCGGACCAGCGACGCGATGCGGGCGATGACCGCCTATTTCGCGGGGGATGTGTCGGCGATCGACGGGCTGCCGACCGCGACCGGGGGGACCGCGTTTCAGCGGTCGGTGTGGCAGGCGCTGCGCAAGGTCGGCGCGGGACGGACGGTCGCCTATGTCGATATCGCCGCGGCGATCGAGCGGCCGAGCGCGGTGCGGGCAGTGGGGCTGGCCAATGGATCGAACCCGATCGCGATCGTCGTGCCGTGCCACCGGATCATCGGACGGTCGGGGGCGCTGACCGGCTATGGCGGCGGGCTGGAGCGCAAGCGGTGGCTGCTGGCGCATGAGGGGGTCGGGTTGGTTTAATTCGTTCACGCGAAGGCGCGAAGGACGCGAAGAGGAAAGAGTGCTTTTCGCGCAGAGGCGCGGAGGGATTGTACTTGGTGCAACGTCCCCCGCGTCAGCGGCTTCACGCCCTACTGCCAAGGGCGCTACGGTCTCCCGATCGAGAGCCGATCGCCCGCAATGCAACCCTCTGCGCCTCCGTGCCTCTGCGCGACAATCTACCTTCTTCTCTTCACGAGCTTCGCGCCTTCGCGTGAACCAATCTCCCCGATCAGACCAGGGCCGCCGCCAGATCCTCGCCCGGCGCCAGCGCCGCATAAGCCCGCTCGACCGCCGCGACGAACACCGCATCCTCGCCCAGATCGCCGAACACATCGCGCATCGCCAGCAATGCCGCCGGCTCCCCGGCTCGCGCCAGCAGCGCGTCGGCGCGGGGGTCGACCAGCTTTTCGCCGCTCATCTTGCGCAGTTCGAGGAAGCGGAACCAGGCCGCGATCGGCACCGCCAGCCGGTCGACCGGACGCCCCGCCGCACGCGCGTCGCGGATGGTGTCGCACAGGCGGTAGGGCAGTTTCTGCGAACCGTCCCATGCGATCTGCGCCAGCTGGTGCGCGATCGCCGGATTGGCGAAGCGCGCCAGCACCGCATCGATATAGGCCGACAGGTCCATTTCGGCGGGCGGCTGGATCGAGGGCGCGATATCCTGCCGCATCAGCCGCTCGGCAAAGGCGGCGAGCGGCTGGCACGCCATCGCGTCGCGCACGGTGGCGAGGCCCATCAGCAGCCCGACATAGGCGAGCGTCGAATGCGTGCCATTCAAAAGCCGCAGCTTGGCGTTTTCGAAGCCGCGCACGTCGCGGGTGAACTGGACGCCGGCGGCATCGAGCGGCGGACGCTCACCGGCAAAATCATCCTCGACGACCCATTGCGCGAAGCGCTCGCGCTGGATCGGCCACGCGTCGTCGACGCCGATCGCAGCGCGCACCGACTGGCGCAATGCGTCGTCGGTCGCGGGCGTGATCGAATCGACCATGGTCGAGGGGAAACGGACGTTATCGTCGATCCATTTGGCGAGGTCGGGATCGCGCGCGGCAGCAAGGTCGCGGACCGAGCGGCGGAAGCGGTGGCCATTATCCGCCAGATTGTCGCACGACAGCAGCGTGATCGCGCCACCGCCCGCCGCCCGGCGTGCGGCGAGGCCGGCGACCAGCCAGCCCGACAGCGTCGACGGTTCGGCCCCGGTCAGTTCGCGGACGATCGCCGGATGGTCCATGTCGAGCGCACCGCTGCTGTCGAGGTGATAGCCCTTTTCGGTAACGGTGGTGGTGACCAGCCGGGTGGTCGGCGCGGCGATGCGCGACAGGATCGCGTCGCGGCGCTGCGCGGTCAGCAATTCGGTGATCGAACCGATCACGCGGTAGCGCGTCTCACGATCGAGCAGCGCCAGCGTGTACAGCCCGTCCTGCGGCCGCAGCGCATCGGCGACCCCGGTCGAATTGAGGGCAACCGCACTGATCGCCCAGCGTGGGTCGTGGCCTAGAATACTGTCGACATAGGCGGCTTGATGCGCGCGGTGGAACGCGCCGGGGCCGATATGGACGATGCCGGGGGTCAGCGTCGTGCGGTCGTAGTCGGGGCGTGCGACCGTGGCGGGCAGGTCGGCAAGGGTGGCGTTGGAGAGGATCACAGCTTGTACGCCTTCTTGACGAGGCCATAGGTCAGGTCGTGCGCGACGTCGTGCGCCTCGGCTTCGTCCAGCCGGTGTTCGGCAACCAACCGGGCGAGGAAGGCGCAGTCGACGCGGCGGGCGACATCGTGGCGGGCCGGGATCGACAGGAAGGCGCGGGTGTCGTCGTTGAAGCCGACGGTGTTGTAGAAGCCCGCCGTCTCGGTCGTCATCTCGCGGAACCGGCGCATCCCTTCCGGCGAATCGTGGAACCACCATGCGGGGCCGAGCTTCAGGCACGGATAATGGCCCGCCAGCGGCGCCAGTTCGCGGGCATAGGTCGATTCGTCGAGCGTGAAGAGGATGATCGCCAGTTCGGTCGAGGTGCCGACCACGTCGAGCATCGGTTTGAGCGCGGCGACATAATCGGTGCGGGTCGGGATGTCGGCGCCCTTGTCGCGGCCGAACGCTTCGAACAGGCCGCGATTATGGTTGCGGAACGATCCGGGGTGGATCTGCATCACCAGCCCGTCGTCGATCGACATGCGCGCCATTTCGGTCAGCATCTGCGCGCGGAACAGCTCGGCGTCGCTGGCGTCGGCGGTGCCGGCGATGACCTTGGCGAACAGCGCTTCGGATTTCGACGCCGAGAGGTTGGCGGTGCGGGCGGTCGGGTGGCCGTGATCGCTCGACGTCGCGCCAGCGGCGATGAAGTCCTGCCGGCGTTTACGGTGGGCGTTCAGATAGCCGGTCCAGCTTGCCACGTCCTCGCCGGTCAGTTCGGCGAATTTGGCGAGGGCCGGGCGGAAGGCTTCGTGTTCGCAGTCGATCACCGCGTCGGGGCGATAGGCGGTGACGACGCGCCCGCTCCAGCCGCTGGCGCGGATCGCGCGGTGATGGTCGAGCGGATCGTCGGCTCCCTCCGTCGTCGCGATCAGTTCGATACCGAAACGTTCGAACAGCGCGCGCGGGCGATAGGCGTCGGTCGCGAGCAGTTCGCCGATCCGGTCGTAATAGGTGTCGGCATTAGCGGCGGTCAGCGCTTCGTCGAACCCGAACACCGCGCCGAACACATGATCGAGCCACAGCCGCGACGGCGTGCCGCGGAACAGATGCTGGTTGGCGGCGAACACCCCCCACGCCTTGCGCGGATCGGCGACGATCGTCCCGTCGCGGCGCGGCACGGCAAGGTCGTCGAGCGCGATGCCCTGGCTGTACAGCATGCGGAAGATATAGTGGTCGGGCGACAGCAGCAACTCGGTCGCGTTGGTCCAGGGGCGGTTGGTCGCGAACCACGCCGGGTCGGTATGGCCATGCGGGCTGACGATCGGCAGGTCGCGAACGGCGGCATACAGGTCGCGGGCGATGCCGCGCGTCGTCGGATCGGCCGGAAACAGGCGATCGGGGTTCAGCAGCAAGGCGGGCATCGGCATCTCCTTTCCCGCCCCTTGGTGGATTGTGCCAGCGGTGGCAATGCCCTATTTCCTGCCAATGCTCGATGTTTCCCCCGCCCGTGCCGTGCGCGTCGATCGTGACGACGATGTTGCCCTGCTGCTCGATCCCGTCGCGGCGGGGGGGGTGGTCGCGGTCGATGATGACCGGGTCGTGGCGCGCGCCGACATTCCAGTCGGGCACAAGATCGCGGTGCGCCCGGTCGCGGCGGGAGCGCCGGTACGACGCTATCGCAGTCCGATCGGCATTGCGCGCTCGGCCATTGCGGCGGGCGAGCATGTCCATGTCCATAATGTCGCGACGGCATTGGCCGGTGAGGACGAGTATCGCTACGTCCCGGCCATGCCGCCCGCCCCGCCGGTACGCAGCGAGCCGGGCTTTGTCGGCTATGTCCGCGCCGATGGCAGCGTGGGTACGCGCAACGAAATCTGGGTGCTGCCGACGGTCGGCTGCGTCGGACGGCTGGGCGAGCGGATCGCGATGCAGGCGGGGCCGCGCCATGCCGGGCGGATCGACGGCGTCCATGCGTTCAACCATCCGTTCGGCTGTTCGCAGCTGGGCGACGATCTGAACCGGACCGGGGCGATCCTGGCGGCGCTGGCGTGCAATCCCAATGCTGGGGGCGTGGTGCTGCTGGGCCTCGGGTGCGAGTCGAACCAGCTCGATGCGATGCTGACGCGCCTGCCTGCCGACGTACTGGCGCGGGTGCGGACGGTGCGAGCGCAGGCGAGTGCCGACGAATTTGCCGAGGCGATGGCGGCGGTCGACGAACTGGCCGAAGCGGCGGCAGCGAAGCGGCAGACGGTGCCGCTGTCGGCACTGCGGCTGGGGGTGAAGTGCGGCGGGTCGGATTCAATGTCGGGGCTGACCGCCAATCCGCTGATCGGGCGGATGACCGACCGGGTCGCGGCGGTGGGCGGCACGGTGCTGATGACCGAAATCCCCGAAATCTTCGGCGCGGAACGGATGCTGATGGCGCGCTGTGCCGACGAAGCCGTCTTTGACCGGCTGGTCGAGGTGACCAACCGCTTCAAACGCTATTTCCTCGACCATGGCGAGCCGGTGTCGGAAAATCCGAGCCCCGGCAATATCGCGGGCGGCATCACCACGCTGGAGGAGAAATCGCTGGGCGCGGTGCAGAAGGGCGGGCTCGCTCCGGTCAGCGACGTGCTCGATTATGGCGAACCGGTGCGCCGAGCCGGACTGTCGGTGGTCGACGGGCCGGGCAACGATGCGGTATCGACGACCGCGCTGGCAGCGGCGGGGGCGACGATCACGCTGTTTTCGACCGGGCGCGGCACGCCGCTCGGGTCCCCCGTGCCGACGATGAAGATCGCGACCAATCGCGATCTGGCGACGCGCAAGGCGGGCTGGATCGATTTCGATGCGAGTAGGGTGCTGGACGACGGGCAGGACGCGGCGGCGGATGCGCTGCTTGCAAGGATCGTCGCGGTGGCGTCGGGGGAGCCGGCGCGCAACGAGGTGAACGAGGAACGCGCGATCGGGATCTGGAAATCGGGGGTTACGCTGTAGGCTTGCGAGTTCAGCATTGCTGTCTCACTATCGGACCATGCCGCGCGCACCCCTGTCTTTGTTCGCGCTCCTGATGCTGTTGGGCTGCAACCCGCCGACGCCGCAAATTTCCGATGCCGACATGAACTACTACGATGCCGGATTGCCGGGCATGACCGAGGAATGCCGCAACAAGCTGCAATTTGGTGGCATCGCCGTGCTGCCCGAGGATACTGACGACTGTTACAAGATGTCGTTGCCCCAACGCTGGCAAGGATTGTGGCGCAATGCGTTCGAAAGCCACGCTTTCTGTGAAACACCAGCGACGCGATGTAGGATCGAACCAGAAGCCGATCCACAACCAGCATATACGTGGATCGAGTTCAAAAGCCCCCTCGATCCGCGCATAAAACAAGCCGAAGGTTTATACCGGATTGATTTCATCGGTCGCCGAACCGTCGTTCCCGGCAACTACGGTCATTTGGGCTTGGCACGACACGCTATCGTCGTGGATCGGCTGTTGTTCATCGACAGGCAGGACCGACCGGCGCCGCACGCGAGACCGATGGCAGGTGACCAAATTGTCAACAGAATGAAGTAAGCCCCTCGCGGTACCGCTTCGCCTTTTCGACATAGACCGCTGCCGACAGTTTGAGCCCGGCAAGCTGCTCGTCGGTCAGCGTCTTCACTGCCCGTGCGGGTGCCCCGACGATCAGGCTCCGCGGCGGAAAGCGCTTTCCCTCGGTCACCAGCGCACCCGCGCCGACCACGCAATCCTCGGCGATGACCGCGTGGTTGAGCACGGTCGCGCCCATGCCGATCAGCACGCGGTCGCCGATGGTGCAGCCGTGCAGCACCGCGCGGTGGCCGATCGTGCAGTCCTGCCCCAGCGTCAGCGGTGCGCCGGGGTCGCTGTGGAGGACTGCGCCGTCCTGTACGTTGCTGCGGTTGCCGATCACGATCGCGCCATTGTCGGCGCGCACCACCGCGCCGAACCAGATGCTGGCCCCCGCCCCCAGCCGTACCGCGCCGATCACATCGGCGGACGGCGCGACCCAGCTGTCGGTGGCAAGGTCGGGAACGGCATCGGTGAGGGCGTAGCAGGGCATGGCGCCGACGCTATCACCCCGCAACGGCCGGGGCGAGCTTTGCGCGCAGCAGCTTGTCGAAGCGATCAAGCGGACAGCGGATGCCACAGCCGGGGATGGCGAGCGGCGTTTCGACCACCCTCGCCGCGCCCGAGCGGATCGCGTCCAGCGGCTGCACGCGATAGGAAACCGTGACGTACGGCCCCTTGCTTCCCCGCCAGCGCTTGAGAACGAGCGCACCGCCGGGGGCGACGTCGTTCCGTGCAAAGCCCGGCGCGTCGAGATCGACGCCGAGCGCCGCGCCGAGCGCAGTGACGTTGGTGTCATGCCCGACGAGCATTTCGAGACGCGGTGCCTGCGCGGCGGTCAGCGTCGCCAGCATGTGGTGTCCGATCGGTCCCGCCTGATGCGCGGCCATATAGGGCGAGCGGGTGAAGACGTCGAACAGCGCGGCGTGGAGCGTGCCGATCCGGCGGATCGTCGTCGCATCGGCGCGGCCGAACCCGACCTGCGCCATCGGCATCCCCTCGGCATATTGCAGCAGGATCACCTGCGCGGTGCCCGAGGTCGATCGGATCGGGCCGGTGAAGTCGATGCCGCGTCCGTCGCGGCTGGGTTTCAAGGTCGCGGGTCCGGGGGTCGAGCAACCCGCGGGTAAACCGCAGCCGAGCACGCGGTCGAGTTCGCGGATCGCATCGGCATGGCGCACGGTCAGCGCATCGACGCCGCCGGTATAGGCGGTGATCGCCGCCACCGCCCTGTCCGCATCGAAAGCGGTCGCACCGGCGCGGAGCGGTTCGAACAGCGGGTCGACCTTCCCATCGGCGTTGTGGCCGACGGGCAGGTCGCATCCGGGAGCGAGCGCATCGGCATATACGCGACCGGTGGCGACGGTGCGTTCGGCGGTGTTGGTCCAGACGCGGACGCTGCCGCGCACCGGACAGGCCTTGCCGGTCAGCCAGCGGCGGTCGTGGCGGGCGAGTTGCGCGATCGCCTTCGCACCGTGCGCCGTGAGGACTTCGGGGGCGACCGGCCATGCGGGCCATGCCCCGTCGACCTTGGTATCGGCGGGCGCCTCGCCCGTAATCGGGGCGCGGACGCCGTGGCGCATCAGCATGACGACGCGGTCGAGCGTGTCGCGGGCGGCGGCCGGATGTGGCGCGAGGCTCAGCGCCGCGGTGAGGAAGAGGATCGGGCGCATGGTTTGTCCTTCTGTCGCGTAAACCGCGTCACCCCGGCACATGCCGGGATCCACCGCGCCGCAAAGCCAGCGGTATCGGAGCCTGCGGAACCATGGACCCCGGCCCGTGCCGGGATGACGAAAGGAAAAGCGGGGTGGCAAGCGGCGCCCACCACCCCACCCGCTCACATCTTCATCGTCAGGCTGAACTGGAACACCCGCCCGGTCTTCAGATAGCCGCCGTTGCGGTCGTTCGAGATGTACGTCTCGCCCTTCCCCACCGTCGCCCAATAGGTATGCTGGTCGAGCAGGTTGCGCGCCGATACGCCGATTTCGAGATTGTCGGTGACTTCATAGGCCGCGCCGAAGTTGAGTTCACCGACCGGCTGGACATAGATGTCGGGCTGGCTGTCCTGCACCGCCGCGAGGATGCGGCCGGTATAATTGTACCACAGGTTCGTCCGGAACCCGCCGCCGGCATAGAACACCTCGGCATTGTAGATCAGGTCCGGTGCCTGCGGCAGCGCGCTTGTACGGGTAGTGCGCACGCCGTTCAGCGGGATGACATAGCTCGCCTCGGTCTGCTGATAGGTGATGTTCCCACCGACGCCGAAATTGCCGAGGAAGCTGCTGTCGACCATGTCGCCGACGGTGAAGCGGCCCGATGCCTCGACGCCCTTCGCCTTGCCGCCGCCACCGTTGATCGGGCGGGTATAGACGATGCCGTCGATCGTCTCGCCCGCCGTCCGCGTCGCGGTGGTCACGACAAAGTTCGACAGGTCTTTGTAATAGGCGGCAAGCTGGAAATAGCGGCCGACCCCGGCATAGAAATCGACGCCTGCATCGTAGCTCCATGCCTGTACCGGCTTCAGGTCGGGATTGGGCTGGCTGATCGCGATGATCGCGTTGTTCCGACCGGGATCGCGGGTGATGCGGGTCGGGCCGGCGATCAGGTCGAACGACGGGCGGGCATAGCTCGACCGGGCGGCGGCACGCACGGTGATGCGGTCGCTGGGCTTCCACGCGGCGAGGACGCTTGGGTCGAGATGGTCGTAATCGCGTCCGGCGTTGACGAAGCGCGCGCCATCGGCATCGTTCAGAAAGTAACGCGCGTTGAAGCCGTTATCCTCATAGCGGATGCCGGGCATCACTTCGAGCGTGCCGAGCTTGAGCGTCGCGGTACCGTAGAGCGCCTTGCGCCGTTCATGCCCGTCGAGCAGCCCCTGGTTCAGCGTATTCTGCGCGATGACCATCGGATCGACATAGCCGCGGACCTGCGCGTCGAGCTGGGCGCGCGACAGCACCTTGATCGGGCGGGCGGGATAGTAATCGAGGAAGTCCTTGAGGACATAGCCGAGATACTGGTTGATCGACGGCCCCTGCACCGTGCCGTTCTGCAGCGGAGTCAGGAAGCGGTAACGGGTATTGTCGGGCGCAAGGCTGCGACCGGTGCGGTCGGCATCCTCATACAGCCCGCCGATCTCGACCGCCGACAGCAAGGCCTCGCCGCTCCAGCCGATGCTGCCCTTCAGCGTCTTCTTGGTCTCTGTCAGATAGTCATAGCCGCGCTGAACATAGAGTTGGGTCGGGCGGTCAAGCGAGGAGACGTAGCTGGTCGCGCCGGCCGACAGCACCGGTCGCGGCGATTTCGGATTGGACAGGTCGACGACGACACCTTCGGTGGCAGCCCCGGTGTTGGTGGCAGTACCGTTATAGGCGATGCCGCGGAACGCCGCCTCGATCCGGGTCGGCTGGTCGAACCGGCCATCGGCATAGGCGCCTTCGAGCGCAGCGGTGAAGCCGTTCCAGTGCGCCTTCGCGCCGAGTTGTGCGGAGAAGAGTTCCTGTTCAATGTCCTCGGTCCGGAAATAACTTGCCGGATTCACACCCTGCGGGGTGTAGATGCCGGCGGCGTTATAGGCGCGGGTCGTGCTGCCGTTCGCCAGCGTGCGCAGTGGGTTGCCGCTCGACTGGCCGCTGGTCACCTCGTTGCGGAGACCCGTCTGGTTCATGGTGTTGGTGTTGAGGTAGGTCGCGTAATTGACCCGCCCGAACAGATCGATCGCATCGCCGCGGAAATCGAACGATCCGGTCGCGCCGTAGCGTTTGATCTTGTTGTTGTAGAAATTCCACTGCACGCCATCGGCCGACAGCGCGTTCGCATTGGCGCGCGGGGTGCCGACGTCGAAATTGGTGGTCTTGTAGTCGTTCTGCACCGCGGTCGATTCCGCCGCGTTGCCGCGTTCCTCGTAATAGCCGGCCAGATACACGCCGAACTGGCGGTCGCTGCCGAAGCGGCGCGCGGCGTCGAGCCCGATCGCCCCGCCGAACGCTTCCTGTTCGCGGTCGAGCGCGAGGCCGGCGACCTGCCCCAGCACGCGGGCGCGGGTGAAGCCTTGCGCGAAGTCGAATGCGGTCGGCGTGCGCAGGTCGATGATGCCGGCGATGCTGTCGGCATCGCGCGCCGCGCCCGGCGTCTTGTCGACGACGATGCCGCCGATCGCGAAGGGCGAGAACAGGTTGAGCGAAATCGCGCGGCTGCTGCCCGCCGTCTGCGGCAGGCGCAGGCCGTCGAGGGTATAGGCGTTGTAGCCGGTGTCGAAGCCGCGGATCGTCGCGAACTGCGCCTCGCCGGTCGCGCTCTGGTTGCGGCCCTGATCGCGGCTGACCGAGACGCCGGGCAGCATCTTGGCAAGGTCGGCGATGCCCGTCTGCGAATGGATGGCGACGTCACCCGTCGTGACGATGTCGATCGTCGCGATCTCGGCCTGTTCCTCGTTCAGCGCGGTGCGCTGCCGCCGACCGTTGACGACGATGTCGTCGGTCAGCGACTCGCTGGCAGTCTGTTGGTCGGCGGCGGGCACGTCCTGCGCACGCGCGGAGGCGGGCAACAGCGCCACCATGGCAAGGGCGGTGACAGCGCTGGACAGGGCGAGCGCGGAGGCGCGCCGCCGGCGTGCCGGCAGCGTCGAGAAGAACGACATGGATTTCCCCTTTGGATCGGATGCGGGGTTCTTCCCCGTTCGGTGGCGCGCTTAGGCGGCGATTGCGTATAATTTGTTACAGATGGTCACGATGTTGAGGAATTCGGTAATGCAATGGCCATGAAACCCAAAGCTAATGATGAGATTATGTTGATATCGTCGCCAACTGGTTGCGATCGACGGTTTGCGCGATATGCTGCACGCCCATGATGAAGCGCCGCGACCGCCGCCAGGAAATCCTCGATCTGCTGCGCCAGGGCGAGGCGATGGGCATCCATGGGCTGGCAAGCATCCTGGCGGTGTCGGACGAAACCGTCCGGCGCGAATTGCGGCTGCTGGAGGCGGACGGGCTGATCGAGCGCATCCACGGCGGCGCGCGCCTCGCCAAATCGGTCGAGGAAGGGCCGTTCGAGGCACGGCTGCACCGCAACGCCGCCGCGAAACAGCGCATCGCCGCCGCCGTCGCGCAGGTGGTCGATGACGGCGAATCGCTCTATCTCGACGCCAGTTCGACCGCGTTCCACATCGCGCAGGCGCTGAAGGGCAAGCGCGATCTGACCGTGGTCACCAACGCGCTGGGCGTCGCTGCGGAACTGGGCGGGCGCAACGGCAATCGGCTGTATCTGGCGGGCGGCGAACTGGAAGATCGCTATCGCGCTTTCTTCGACGCGACGGCGCGGGCCTATCTGGCGCAGTTCCGGCCAAGCATGGCGATCGTGTCGACGGAGTCGGTCGACGTCCGATCCGGCTTCACCGACTATCATATCGGCGAGGGCGAGTTGTGCCGGCAGATGATCGGCCAGTCGCGGCGGGTAACGATGGCGGTCGACGCATCGAAATTCGACCGGGCGAGCGTCGTCGCGGTCGCTTCGTTCGCCGAGGTCGACAGGATCGTCAGCGACCGGGCATGCGATGCGGCCTATGCGGCGGTGACGACCGGGGTGGAGTGGATCGTGGCCTAGACCGGCAAAACCCGTTCGTCCTGAGTAGCCACTGAGCTTGTCGAAGGGGCGTATCGAAGGACCGCTGACCAGATACTTCGATACGGGTGTTCGACTTCGGTGCGAAGCACCGAAGCCTGTCCTGAGCGCCTGCCGCAGGCAGGCAGTCGAAGGGCTCAGCCTCTACTCAGCACGAACGGAGTGCGGCGCTTTGTCACCCCGTCCGGCGCACCATCCACACCGTGTCGCCGGCATCGTCGACGACGAAGATCGCACCATCGGCCCGCGTCTGGATGCTGACCGGGCGGCCATGGACGGTCCCCTTCTTTTCATCGGCCACGAAACCGGTCAGGAACGGCTGCGGATCGCCGGTCGGGCGGCCATTGGCGAAGGGGACGGCAAGCACGTCATAGCCGCTGAAGCTCGACCGGTTCCACGATCCGTGGCGCGCGACGAAGGCGGTGGGCGCCCCCTGCTTGGCGAAGCCGATGCCGAGCGCGGCGGCATGGGCGCCGACCGCGACGTCGGGCAGCAACGTAGTGCTCAGCAATTCACGCTTCTCGTTGGCATGGCGCGGGTCCTGCTTGCCATAATAGCTGTACGGCCAGCCATAGAAACCGCCCTCGCGCACGCCGACCAGATAGTCGGGCGAGATGTCGTCGCCGATCTCGTCGCGCTCGTTGACCGCGGTCCACAGGGTCGAGGTGCCGGGGACGAAATCCATGCCTACCGGATTGCGCAGGCCCGAGGCGTAGAGCCGCTCGCGCCCGGTCGACAGGTCGATAGCGAGGATCGCGGCGCGACGCTTTTCCTCGTCCATGCCATATTCGCCGACATTCGACGCCGACCCGACCGAGACATAGAGTGTGCGCCCGTCGGGGCTGGCCAGCAGATTGCGCGTCCAGTGATTATTGTACCCGCCCGCCGGCAGCGTGGCATGGATGCGCGGCGCGCCGGTGATGCTGGTCGCGCCCAGTTGATAGGGGAAGCTGACCACCGCATCGGTATTGGCGACATAGAGCCGCCCGCCGACATATTGCATCCCGAACGGCTGGTTCAGCCCTTCCCGCAGGACGAAGCGCTGTTCGGCCACACCGTCGCGATTGGCGTCGCGCAGCAACGTGATGCGGTTGGCGCTGAAGCCCGTGGTCTTCGACAGCGCCTGCCCGCGCGCGACCTCGGGATCGGCGTCGAGCTTGGGCAGCGTGCGCGCTTCCGACACCAGCACATCGCCATTGGGGAGCAGCAGCGCCTGCCGCGGATAGTCGAGGCCGCCGGCGAACTTGACGACCTGCCACCCGCGCGGGGCAGTGGGGGTGCGGCCTTCGGGCCAGCCGATCGTGACCGGATGGTTGACGACCGATTCGGTCGCATAGGGCGGATCGGTTTCCCTCAGGCCCGGAATGGCTTTCTGCGGCGCCTGCGCCATCGCTGCGTTCGACATCAACGCGAGCGCCACCGCGCCCCAATTGCGGACCTTCATCGCATTTCCCCATGCTGTCATCGCCGCGACAACCGCAGCGCGCCTGCATGGGGTCCGTCAGCAACGAAAAGATACGCGATCGGTACGGCAGGATTCCTCTCTGCTCTGCGCCGGGCGCGCGCAGCGGCGATGGGTTTCGAAGAACAATCTTTTGTCGCGGCCAAATATCACGCTGTTCGAGCGGGCGAAAAAGCTGCGGACCATCGCTGCTTCCCGTTTGTGGATTAATCGTGATTGCTTGTTCAATTGACTCTTTGGCCGAACCCGATCATGCGCGCCTTATACATCATGGGGGACGTATGGGCGGACACGGTAACGAGACCTCGCGTTCGGCGGAAAGCGTCATCGCGGCACAACGCGCATTGCTCCTGACCGAATTCGGCAAGCATGTCAGCCGGGGTCAGCCCTATGCGATCATCGACTTCCCCGATCACGGCAATGTCGGCGACAGTGCGATCTATCTCGGCGAATTGTCCGTCCTGCGCGAGCTGACCGGTCGCGATCCGAGCTATGTGGCGAGCCTTGCCCGCTTCGACGCCGATGCGCTGCGCCGCGCCGCCCCCACGGGACCGATCTTCCTGCATGGTGGCGGCAATTTCGGCGACGTATGGCCACGCCATCAGCAGTTCCGCGAAAAGATGGCCCGCATCTTCACCGACCGGCGGCTGGTACAGGCACCGCAATCGATCCAGTTTCAGGACGATGCCGCCATCCAGCAGTGCATCGACTCCTTCGGCGCGCATCCCGATTTCCACCTGATGGTGCGCGATCGCCACAGCGTGACCTTTGCACAGGAACGGCTCGGCCTTTCCCCGACGCTGGTTCCCGATGCGGCGTTCGGCATCGGCCTACTACCGCGCCCGGTCAGCCCGAGCCACGACGTCGTCATGCTGCTGCGCACCGACAAGGAAAAGGTGAACCTCGACGCCAGTACGCTTCAGAGCATCCCGAATGCGCGCGAAGCCGACTGGCGGGCGGAATCGCCCAAGTCACGGACGTGGCAGCGGCGCTTCGCCAATCTCCGCGCGATCGCGACCGGGGCGGTGACCAAGAGCAAGCGGCAGGTGTCGGTCTACAACTACCTTGCCAACCAGCGGTTCGATCGCGGCGCGCGCGTCCTGAGCGACGGTCGCAAGGTCATCACCGATCGGCTGCATGGGCACATCATGTGTACCCTGCTCGACATCCCGCACGTCTATCTCGACAACTCCTACGGCAAGATCGGCCGTTATGCTGATGCATGGACCAAGGAACTGCGCATCGCGCGCCAGGCAACGTCGGCACCGCAGGCCGTCGAGCTTCTGAACCAAGTCGGAAACTGAGGGCGCCATGACCGACCCCGAATTCAGTGTCATCATCTGCACGCTGAACCGTGCCACGCAATTGCCGCTGGCGCTCGACGCGCTTGGCATCGCGGTAGGGCGGGCGGAGCAGTCGGTCGAGGTCGTCTTGGTCAATAACGGGTCGACCGACGACACGCAGCAGGTGATGGAAGGCTGGGCCGCGCAGCAATCGGTGCCGGTGCGGATCGTGGCTGAGGAACGCCGCGGGCTTTCGTGCGCACGCAATGCCGGGCTGGCGGCGGCGCGCGGGCGGATCATCGTCATGACCGACGACGACTGCACGCTGGAACCCGATTATTTCGAACATGTCCGCGCCGCCTATGCCAAGGACCCGCGCGAGGTGATCCGCGGCGGCATGGTCGGCCTCGGCGATCCGCGCGACATCCCCTTCACCACCAAGCGCGCGCCCAATCCGGCCGAACTGGGGCCGACGGCGATGCCGAGCGGCTTCATCATCGGCGCGAACTTCACGATGCAGCGGTCGGTCGCCGAGCGGATCGGCAAGTTCGACGAACGCTTCGGCGCGGGCGCGGCGTTCATCGGTTCGGACGATACCGATTATCTGGTACGCGCGCAGGACCTCGGCATTCCGATCCTGTACGATCCGACCTTCCGAGTGGACCATTATCATGGCCGGCGCGGGCTGGACGCGGCGCGGAAAATGTATCGCGGCTATGGCTTCGGCAATGGCGCGCTATACGCCAAGCATCTGCGGCAGAAGCGGGTGCGCGGTTGGATGCTGATGAGCCTGCGCGCCGCGCTACGCGACGTGCTGGGCAGGTCGGAGCACGACCTGATCAAGAACCGCGACCTGTTGAAGCTGAAGCACCAGGTGCGCGGCTTCGCGGCCTATTTCCGGCACAAGGGCTAAGCCTTCAAATCCTCCCCGGCACGGGGAGGGGGACCGCCGCGTAGCGGTGGTGGAGGGGGAGCGCGGCAAACGCAGCCTCACCGCAAGCGGACAACCCCCTCCACCAGCTTCGCTGGTCCCCCTCCCCGTGCCGGGGAGGATTTTGCATCACTCCACCGTCACGCTCTTCGCCAGATTGCGCGGCTGATCGACGTCGGTCCCCTTGGCGACCGCGACATGGTACGCCAGCAACTGCACCGGTACCGCATAGACGATCGGCGCGATCAGCGGGTGGACCTTGGGCATGGTGATGGTGGCGATGCAGTTTTCGCCCGCCGCCTGGATGCCGTCATAGTCGGAGATCAGCACGACCTTGCCGCCACGCGCCTGCACTTCCTGCATGTTGCTGACGGTCTTGTCGAACAGCGGTCCCGACGGGGCGATGACGATCACCGGCACCGATTCGTCGATCAGCGCGATGGGGCCGTGCTTCATCTCGCCGGCGGCATAGCCCTCGGCATGGATATAGCTGATTTCCTTCAGCTTCAGCGCGCCTTCCAGCGCCAGCGGATAATCGGTGCCGCGCCCCAGATACAGCACGTCGCGCGCCGCCGCGATGACGCCGGCCATGGACTCGATCGATTCGTCATAGGCGAGCGCGCCGTTGATCGATGCGGGGGCCTCCGCCAGATGGCGGACGATGCTGCGTTCCTCGGCCTCGCTCAACCGCCCCTTGGCCTTGGCGAGATTGGCGGCAAGTGCCGCCAGCACCGCAAGCTGGCAGGTGAACGCCTTGGTCGAGGCGACGCCGATCTCCGGCCCGGCATGGGTCGGCAGCAGCAGATCGGCTTCGCGCGCCATGGTGCTGGTCGGCACGTTGACCACGACGGCGATGGTCTGCCCCTCGCTCTTGGCATGGCGGAGCGCGGCGAGCGTATCGGCGGTCTCGCCCGACTGGCTGATGAACAGGGCAAGGCCGCCCTCCTCCATCACCGGCGCGCGGTAGCGGAACTCGGACGCGACGTCCAAATCGACCGGCACGCGCGCGAATTGTTCGAACCAGTATTTTGCGACCATGCCGGCATAGAAGCTGGTGCCGCAGGCGACGATGGTGACGCGCTTGATCCCCGACAGGTCGAATTCGGGGATGGGCAGCGACACGCGCCCTTCGAAGCGCTGGAGATAACCGCGCAGCGTCTGGGCGACGACAATCGGCTGCTCGTAAATCTCCTTCTGCATGAAGTGGCGGTGATTGCCCTTGTCGATCAGCGCGCCGGTGACGCCTGACAGCGTGACCGGACGTTCGACCGGGTTGTTGTCGCGATCGAAGATTTCGGTGCCGCCCTGACGACAGACAACCCAGTCGCCTTCCTCCAGATAGGCGATACGCTGGGTCAGCGGCGCGAGCGCCAGCGCGTCGGAGCCGAGATAGACCTCGCCCTCGCCATAGCCGACGACCAGCGGCGAGCCGAGGCGCGCACCGATCAGCAGGTCGGGATGCTGGCGGAACAGGATGGCGAGCGCGAAGGCACCGTGCAGACGCGGCAGGATCGCCTTGACCGCATCCGCAGGCGACAGCCCCGCCTCGACCTGTTCGCTGACCAGATGGGCGACGACCTCGGTGTCGGTCTCGCTGGTGAAGACCCGGCCGCGCGCGGTCAGTTCGTCGCGCAACGGCTTGAAATTCTCGATGATGCCGTTGTGGACGACGGCGATCTCGTCGGTCGCATGCGGGTGCGCATTGTTGGTGGTCGGGCCGCCATGCGTGGCCCAGCGGGTATGGGCGATGCCGACATGGCCGGGCAGCGGATGGTCGGCCAGTTCGGCGGCGAGGTTCTTGAGCTTGCCCGACGCGCGGCGACGCTCGATCGCGCTACCCTCGACGGTGGCGATGCCCGCCGAGTCATAGCCGCGATATTCGAGGCGCTTGAGGCCATCGAGCAGCCGGTCGGCGACGCTGTCGGTGCCGATGATGCCAACAATTCCACACATGATCGTCTCTCCGGCGGGATGCCCGCTTATTTCTTCGACTTGGCGGCCTTGATCGCCGCCTGCTTGGCGCGGAAGCGCTTGGCCCAACCGGGATGATCGGCGCGTTCGGCGCGGACCAGCGCCAGCGCGTCGGCCTCGACATCGCGGGTCACGGTCGACCCGGCGGCGACCAGCGCGCCCTCGCCGATCTTGACCGGCGCGACCAAGGCGCTGTTCGATCCGATAAAGGCCCCCTCGCCGATCTCGGTCCGGTATTTGAGATAGCCGTCATAATTGCAGGTGATGGTGCCCGCGCCGATATTGACGTTCGCCCCGACGCTGGCATCGCCGAGATAGGTCAGGTGATTGGCCTTGGCCCCCACCCCCAGTGTCGTGTTCTTCACCTCGACGAAATTGCCGACACGGCTGCCCTCCCCCAGCACCGCGCCGGGGCGCAGGCGGGCATAGGGACCGACGTCTGCCTTCGACGCGACGGTCGCGCCTTCGAGATGGCTGAACGCGTGAATGGTCACGTTGTCGGCGATCGTCACGCCGGGGCCGAACACGACGTTCGGCTCGACCGTCACGTCGCGACCAAGCTGCGTGTCGTGCGCGAAGAAGACGGTGTCGGGCGCGATCAGCGTGACGCCGTCGGCCATCGCCTGGCTCCGCCGCTTCGCCTGCCACGCCCCCTCGACCGCCGCCAGTTCGGCACGGCTGTTGATGCCGGCCACTTCGTCGGCGCCGGTTTCGATCACCACCGCCCCGCGTCCGTCGGCGATCGCCAGCATGACGATGTCGGGCAGATAATATTCGCCCGCCGCATTGGCGTTGCCGACTCGGTCGAGCAGCGCCCACAGGTCGCGGCTGTGGACGGCGGTCACGCCGCTGTTGCACAGGTCGACCGCACGTTCGTCCGCCGAAGCGTCCTTATATTCGACCATCTTGGCGATGTTGCCGGCATCGTCGGCGATGATCCGGCCATAGGCGGCGGCATCGGCGGGACGGAAGCCGAGGACGGCGACGGCCGGTGCATCGGGCGCATCGAGCCGGGCGGCCAGCCGCGCGACGGTATCGGCCGAGAGCAGCGGCGTATCGCCGAAACAGACGAGGACGATACCGTCATGATCGGCCAGCGTTTCGCGCGCCTGCAACGCGGCATGGGCGGTGCCGAGTTGATCGCGCTGCCACGCAATCTCGACGCCGCGCCCCGCGACCGCCGCCTCGACCTGTTCGCCGACCGCGCCGACGATCACGACGCGGCGCGAAATACCGGCGGCGTCGAGGCTGTCGAGCAAGTGGAACAGCATCGGCTGCCCGGCGAGCGGGTGCAGCACCTTGTGCTTCGACGACTTCATGCGCGTGCCCTGCCCGGCGGCGAGGATCACGGCGGCGATCGGTTGCGCGTTCATGGATGCGCTCCTTGGCATACGACCCTTGCCAATTCCATATCGCGCGCGCCAAAGCGGACCAGATGACAGAGATTTCATTCGCCATCGTCGGTTTCGATCTCGACGGGACGTTCGTCGACACCAGCGGCGACCTGACCGATGCCGTCAACCATGCCCTGGCCGATGCCGGCCGGCCGGCGCTGACCCGCGAACAGGTGATCCCGATGATCGGCGGCGGCGCGAAGCACATGCTGCGCCAGGGGATGGAGGCGACCGGCGGCTGCGACGAAGCCGAGCTGAACCGGCTGAACCGGCTGCTGCTCGATTATTATGAAGCACATATCGCGGTCCATTCGCGGCCCTTTCCGGGCGCGCTGGCGGCACTCGACGCGCTGGAAGCGGGCGGCGTGAAGGTCGCGATCGTCACCAACAAGCTGGAGGCGCTGGCGCGGCGGTTGCTGGACGAACTGGACCTGACACAGCGTTTCGCCTGCATCCTCGGCGGCGACACGCTGGGTCCGGGCAAGTCGAAGCCCAACCGCGCGCCGATCGACGCGATGATCGAACGCTGCGGCGGCGGACGCGCGGCGTTCGTCGGCGATTCGCATTTCGATATCGATGCGGCGCGCAATGCCGGTATCCCGTCGGTCGCCTGTTCGTTCGGGTTCATGATGCAGCCGGTGGCCGAACTGGGCGCGGACGCGGTGATCGACCACTATGACGAACTGATTCCGACACTCGCGCGTTTGGCCGCCTGACCCCCTACTCCAGTCTAGGAATTGCCATGCCCCGCCCCGTCGCCCTCATCACCGGCGCATCGTCCGGTATCGGCCTCAGCTTCGCGCATCACCTCGCCCGGACCGGCCACGACCTCGTCATCGTCGCCCGGCGCGAGGACCGGTTGCGCGATCTCGCCGAACAGCTGTCGGCCGAACATGGCATTGATATCGAGGTGATCGTCGCCGACCTCGCCGACCCGGACGACCTCGACGTGGTCGAGGAACGGCTGGAGGCGGGCGAGCCGGTCGCGCTGTTCGTCAACAATGCCGGCTTCGCCGCGATGGGCAAGGTCGGTGAGGGCGACCGCGACGACATGACCGACATGCTGCTGCTGAACGTCGTCGCCTTCAGCCGGCTGGCCGATGCCGCGATGGCCGGGATGAAGCGCACGGGCCAGGGCACGATCATCAATGTCGGCTCGGGCACGCTGTTCACCAAGATGCCGGGCTATGCCGGCTATGGCGCGACCAAGGCCTATGTCGCCTATTATACCCGCGTGATGCAGGTCGAGGCGACGGAGTTGAACATCCGCATCCAGTTGCTGATCCCCGGCGTCACCGCCACCGATTTCCACCACGTCGCGGGCAAGAGCATCGACGATTTCCCGCCCGAACGGGTGATGGAGCCCGACGATCTGGTCGTCGCCTCGCTGCGCGGGCTGGAACTGGGCGAAGCGGTGTGCATCCCGTCGCTGCCCGACGTGGCGGATTGGGAAGCGCTGGAGGCGGCGGAGGCGAAGATCGCGCCCAACGCGTCGCGCGACACGGTGGCCGACCGATACCGGAACTGAAGCGCCGCCGCGTGCGGGGTTACCGGGCGAACCATTCGGGGTAACGCTGCGCCTTCTGCGCCACCAGCCCTTCATAATAGTGCATCAGGTCGACCGCGTGATCGCGGTCGGTCCTGACCCGCGCCGCCGCTGCATTCGCCGCCGCCTTGACCACATCATAGTCGCGCGCGAACATCCGCCCGATCGCATCCGCCGCCGACCGGGGATCGCGCGCGGCATAGGTTTCGGCGAAGTCCGGCTCGGCGATCTCGGCGCAGCCGCCCTCGTCGGGCACGATCAGCGGCAGGCCCGATGCCAGCCCTTCCAGCCCGACCAACCCGAAGGGCTCGGCATCGGATCCGTGGATCAGCGCGTCGCAACTGGCCATGATCCGCGCCAGCCGAACCCGATCGTAGACCGGGCGGAACAGCTTGATATGCGGGCTGTTCTTCAGCCGGTGTTCCAGTCGGCGGGTATGCACCCCGCTGCCGATCTGGATCATGCCGACAGCCATATGTTCGCCCGCCATCTCGACCGCGTCGAAGATCATCGGCCAGCGTTTCTCGGCATGGTGCCGCCCCAGCCCGAGCAGCAAATGCCCCTCGGGCGGGAGGCCCAGCTGCTCGAGCAGCGACGCGCGCAACTGTTCGTCGCGATGTTCGGGCGAAAAGAAACCGCGCTGGATGCCGAGCGGCATCGACGCATGCACCGTCAGTCCGCGCGCGGCATGGCGCTTTTCGAGCGCCGGGCCGTTGGTGACGAACGCGTCCATCTTGGCGAGGTAGCGCGCCATGTAGCGCGTCCACCACATGAACGCGTCCTCGATCCGCTCGCGGCTGGCCAGCCGTTCGAACCAGCGCAGTGGATAGGCGCCGACATTGTCGTTATGCGCGAAATAGACCTTTACCGCATGGCCGGGCCAGTCGGCGACGATGGTGGCGGGGCGCCACGGGCTCGATGCCTCGACCACATCGGGATGGAGTTCGTCGAGCAGCGTATGGATCGCGCCGCCGCGCACGAAGATGCCGTAATTGGGATCGAGCACCAATGTCGGCGCCTTCACCCAATGGATGCGCCCACCGCCGGGGCGTTCCTCGACCGCATTGTGCTTTGCCGGCGCGATCACGATCAGTTCATGGCCCAGCTCGGCCATGATTGTCATCTTGTGATCGATATAGGTGCGGACCCCGCCGCCGGTGGGCGAATAGAATTCGTTGACGTCGACGACGCGCATCGGAGATCGATCGGCCGGGTCAGCCGAGCGGGGCGAAACCGCCCAGCCCGCGCAGATACTGGGCGCGCACGGTCGTGGTGGTCACGCCGGCCGGCACGGTCACGATCGCCTGCGCCAGTTTCGGCCGCGCGCGCCCGAGCTTGCCCGCGCCTGGGAACCCGGCGCCGTCGCGCATGAAATTGAACTTGTTGCGCCCGTCGCGGTCATGGGTGAACAGCAACGCATAGCGGCCGGGCGACGGGGCGCGGATGCACATCTGTACCGCGCCCGATGCCGGCATGTCGGCCCAGACGCGGCGGAAGAACTTGCCCTCGGCGCGCAAGTCGCGATCGTCCTTCAGGAAATCGTCGTCGTTTGCCGGGTAGAGTTCCAGCTTCAACCGGCCGGTGCGGTCCTTCAGCCCGACGACGTTGACGCGGATCGCCGGCCCCTGCCCGTTGTTGCAGGCGGCAGCATCGCTGCCGATCGATTGCGCGGCGGCCGGCGTCGCGACGAGCAACGCTGCACCAAGCAGCGTCAGAGGCAATTGCATCATTCTTTCCTTGCGAGCGCAGGAAGCCCGAATGCCGCCATCAACACCGCGTGGGTGAACAGGGTGAGCGTCGCGACGAATGCGACGAGGTCGGACAGGGCTTCGCCATGCCCGATGTACATAATCGCGAAGTTGGCGAAAAGAAGGTCTTTGTTCGGCAGCAGCGGCAGCCGTGCCACCACGAGACGCCCGGCGGCGAGGAACAGCCACCACTTGATCGACACCCATGGCATCGCGAAATAGCTGGCGATACCGAAGGCGAGCGACCCGAGCACGAGGCGCGCGCAATGCACGCCGAAGATCCAGCCAAGCGTCCGTGCCGGCAGCGAGAAGACCCGGCGCGAGAACAGCAGCAGCACCCCCGAAATCCCGACCGCGACCGCCGCTGACCAGCTGAGCATCCGCAGCTGCGGCGCGGTGAACAGTTCGAAGGCGAAGGGCAGCGCAACGGCGAGCATGCCGACGGTGACGATATTGCCGGCGATACCCGACAGGATCGTCACGTCCTTCACCGCCCCGAACGGCGCAGTCACCATCTTCAGCCGGGCACGCGCCCAGGCATAGAAGAAGACGTCGCCCGAATAGCCGATGACGACGTCGTTCGCGATCCGCTTGCGCACCAGCGCGCCGAATCCGTCGAACGGCAGCCGCCAGAGCGCACGGAAGATGATGAAATCGAACAGCGGCGGCGAGAGATAGGCGAGCGCGAAGAAGAGGTAGAACCACAGCGAATCCGGTGCGGCGAGTTCGACCCCGGCCCAACCATGATCGAACAGCTCCCATGCCAGCCCGACGATCATCAGCCCCGACAGCGCCGCGCCGAGGATGCGCGGCCAACGCGGACGGAACCGCTCCAGCGGCTCCAGCCCGGCCAGATCGGGCCCAGCCCGTACGGCGTCGGTATCGCTTACCATGTCGCGCGACGTCCTACGCGGTTGGTCCGGCGTTCGCCAGCATCATGCCGCGGGCGCCACCTGGTCGGCCACCTGATCGGGATGCGCATCGGCAAAGGCGGGCAGCGCCGATGTCCGTGCGTCGATCGCGACCAGTTTCGGCCATGGCGACAGATCGAGTTCGAACCGCCGGGCATTATAGAGTTGCGGCACGAGGCAGCAATCGACCACCCCCGGCGCATCGCCGCCGAAAAAGCCGTTCGCCGGCGCGCTCGCCTCCAGCGCGTCGAGGCCCAGCGCGATCCAGTGGCGATACCAGTCGGCCTTCGCCGCCGCATCGGCACCGAACTGGCGTTCGAGGCGCTGCAGCACACGCAGATTGTCGATCGGGTGAATGTCGGCGACGATCACCAGCGCCTGCGCCATCGCCTGCGCGCGCGCCAGCGGATCGGCGGGAAACAGTCGCGGTTCGGGATGGGCGTGGTCCAGCCAGTCGAGGATCGCCAGCGACTGGGTCAGCACGGTCCCTTCGGACAGGGCCAGCGCGGGCACGAGTCCCTGACGGTTGCGCGCAAGATGATCGGGCTGACGCTGTTCGCCCTTCAGCAGCGAAATCTCGACGCGGTCATAGGCGACGTGCTTGAGGTTCAGCGCGATGCGCAGGCGGTAGCCAGCCGACGACCGAAAATAGTCGTACAGCGTGACGTCGCTCACTGCGCGGTCCCGCTTGCCGGCACCAGCGACGTGCCGGCGCGACCGCTGCGGAACGAGCTGAACCAGGTCGCCGGGTTCAGGCTGGTCGTACCGTCGAGCGAGAAGGTGATGAACTCGGCACGCCCGCCGATATTCTCCCACGGCACCGGCCCGCCCAGCCCACGCTCGGCTTCCGAGAAGCGGCTGTCGGCACTGTTGTCGCGATTGTCGCCCATCAGAAAGACATGGTTGGCCGGGATCACGATCGGTGCGAAATTGTCGCCCTGCGAATAGCCGAGGTCGATCGTGTCATATTGCCGCCCGTTCGGCAGCGTCTCGCGATACATCGGCAGGCGGCAGAACGCACCCTTGTCGGTCCGCACCAACGCGCCCGGATATTGATAGGCGTCGCAGCGGGTATTGGCGTCGACCGGGATCATCGCATCGCCCATCGCCTTGCGGGGAATGGCGACGTCGTTGATGTAGACGACGCCCCCCGCTACCTCCAGCCGGTCGCCCGGCAGGCCGATGACGCGCTTGATGAGGTCGGTATTGCTGCCCGGCGGCTTGACGATGACCACGTCGCCGCGCTCGGGCATCAATCCCCACAGGCGACCACGCCATGCCGGCAACTGGACGCTCCACGTCTCCTGCGGTTGATGCAGCACGATATCGCGGAACATCGCCACCGGATTGGGGATGGTCGGCGATACGAACGACCACCCATAGGCATATTTGCTCACCACCAGCCGATCGCCGACCCGCAGCCCCGGTAGCATCGATTCGGACGGGATATAGAAAGGCTTGGCGATGAAGCTGTGAAAGCCCAGCACCACCAGCAACAGCCAGAACAGCCCGCGCAGTTCGCCCTTCCAGTCGAGCCGCGCACGCCGCGGCGGATGGCGGTGGGCAGGCGCCGGGGTCGGCGACGACGCGGGAACTCCATCGTTCTCCAGCGCCAGATGATCGGCCATCAATCGTCCTACTCTGTTGCCGGCACCGCCTCGATGATGACGAACGCCTGGGCCCAGGGGTGATCGTCGGTCATCGTCAGATGCACCTTCGCGACGTGGCCCTCGGGCATCATCGCGTCAAGTCGCGCTTTCGCACCACCGGTCAGCGCCAGCGTCGGCGCGCCGGAACGGGCATTGACCACGCCGATGTCGCGCATGAACACGCCTTGCGCGAAACCGGTCCCGACCGCCTTGGAAAAGGCTTCCTTGGCAGCGAAGCGCTTGGCGAGCGTCCCGGCGCGGGTAAAGGGGCGCCGGGCGGCCTTGGCCTGTTCGACCTCGGTGAAGACGCGCTGCAGGAACCGGTCGCCGAAGCGGTCGAGCGACGACTGGATACGCTCGATATTGCAGAGGTCCGAGCCGAGACCGACGATCATGAAATCCTCCCCGGCGCGGTGAGGGGGACCGCCGCGCGGCGGTGGTGGAGGGGGGCGTCCCCAACCGCAACGGCAGTGGAGCAGGATACCCCCCTCCACCAACCTGCGGCTGGTCCCCCTCGCCGTGCCGGGGAGGATTCCCATTTCACCGTGCAGTCTCCATCAAGTCCTTCATCCGCCGCACCATCGGCCCCAAACCACCGAAGATCGCCTCCCCGATCAGGAAATGGCCGATATTCAGCTCGCGCACCTGCGGGATCGCCGCGATCGGGATGACGTTGTCGAAGGTCAGCCCATGTCCGGCATGGACCTCGATCCCGTTCTTCGCCGCCAATGCCGCGGCATCGGCGATGCGGCGCAGTTCGGCGACCTGCTCGTCGCCCGCCAGTTCGGCATAGCGGCCGGTGTGCAACTCGACCACCGGCGCGCCGAGCGCCACGGCGGCGGCGATCTGCTGCGCATCGGGTTCGATGAACAGCGACACCCGCACCCCCGCCGCGCCCAGTTCGCGGACCATCGGTGCCAGCGCATCATACTGCCCGGCAGCATCCAGCCCGCCCTCGGTCGTGCGCTCCTCACGCTTTTCGGGGACGATGCAGGCGGCGTGCGGACGATGGCGCAGCGCGATGCCGAGCATTTCGTCGGTCGCCGCCATTTCGAGGTTGAGCGGCACGATCAGCTCCGCCGACAGCCGCGCGATATCGTCGTCGGTGATATGGCGGCGATCCTCGCGCAGATGGGCGGTGATGCCGTCCGCGCCATGTTCGGCCGCAAGTAACGCCGCTCGCACCGGATCGGGATAGCCTGATCCGCGTGCGTTGCGGACGGTGGCGACATGATCGATATTGACGCCCAGACGCAGCGGCCCGGTCATGCCGCGCGGCTCCCGGGCTTGATCGCCGGGATCGCCGCCAGTTCGGCGGGCAGCGCGTCGGGCTGGTAGCTCGGCACGTCGAGGCGGATCAGCGGCAAGAAGGGGACGCCCAGATCGGCGGAACCGTTCGACCGGTCGACCAGCGACGCCGCTGCCACGACCTTCCCCCCCGCCGCGCCGATCGCGGCGATCGCCTCGCGCGACGACAGGCCGGTCGTGACCACGTCCTCCATCATCAGCACGCGGGTGCCGGCAGCAATGCGGAAGCCGCGGCGCAGTTCGAACGTACCGGTCGGCCGTTCGAGGAACATCGCGGATACGCCCAGCGACCGCCCCATCTCGTGCCCGACAATCACGCCGCCCATCGCCGGCGAAATCACGACCTCGATCGATTCGCGCACATCGTCCGGCAGACGGCTGGCAAGTTCGTCGCACAGCCGTGCCGCACGGCGCGGATCCATCAGCACGCGCGCGCATTGCAGATAACGCGACGAGCGCAGCCCCGACGACAGGATGAAATGCCCCTCCAGCAGCGCTTCCGCCTGCCGGAATTCGTCGAGGATCGCGTCGTCGTTCATGGCTGTCATCCCGCCCATTGCCGTCGCGCGCCCTCTACTGCCGCCCGGGGTGCGTTCGCAACCATCGCTTGAGGCCGGGCGACATGCCGCGTATAGCCCGATGGGTTAGGGTTTCCAAACGCCCGCGCGACGCGACCACGCCAATCTAGAAGCGTGCCGCGTGCCAGATAACGGGGTGACGATACACGATGCGAAGCATTGGGATGAGGATGTTTGTTTTCGCCGCCGCCGCGGCACTGGCGGGCAGCGTCTATGCGCAGCAGCCGGCCGCGGTGACGCCGGGCAGCGGCGAGGTCGCGACCGCGCCGCAGGCGGGGGCCCCGCCCCCCGGATCGGCGGAGGCCAATCCGACCGGACAGGTCACGCCGCCCGCGACCGCCGCCGCCCCGACGCCGCCCGCGGTGCAGGACCCGACGCTGAACGCCGACGGATCGCCGCGCATGGTCGCGACGCCGCATGTCGGTCAGCCGACCGATCGCACGATCGACCTGCAGACCCAGTTCACCCCCAATGGGCGCGAGGGCAAGGCGTTCCACAACAACATCCTGATGCCGGTGATCGTCGCGATTTCGCTGCTGGTGCTGTTCCTGCTCGCCTATGTCGCGATCCGGTTCCGCGAAAAGGCGAACCCGGTCCCGTCGAAGACGTCGCACAATACCGCGATCGAGATCATCTGGACCGCCGCCCCCGTCCTGATCCTCGCCGCGATCGCGGTGCCGTCGATCGGGCTGCTCGCGCGCCAGTTCAAGCCGGCGCCCGACAATGCCGTGACGATCAAGGCGATCGGCAACCAGTGGTTCTGGAGCTACGAATATCCCGATTATGGTGGCGTGTCGGTGACCGCCAACATGCTGAAGGAAAAGAACGAGGTTGCCGCCGGTCAGCGGTTCCGCACGGACGCCGACGGGCCGCGCCTGCTGGCGGTCGACAATCGCATCGTGCTGCCGGTCGGCGTGCCGATCCGCCTGATCACCACCGCGACCGACGTGATCCACAGCTGGGCGATCCCGGCCTTCTGGGTGAAGCTCGACGCGGTACCCGGGCGGCTGAACGAGACCAGCTTCACCATCGAGAAGCCGGGCCTGTATTTCGGCCAGTGCAGCGAGCTGTGCGGTGCGCGCCATGCGTATATGCCGATCGCGGTCGAAGCGGTGCCGGTGGCGCAGTTCAACCAGTGGATCCGCGCCAAGGGCGGCACGCTGCCCAGCCCGGCCGAAGCCGCCGCGCCGAGCAATGCCGTGATCCCGCAGCCGGGTGCCGACACCGCCGACGCCACGTCGGAAGCCGGCAATACGGCGAGCGACGCGTCGACGCCGGTCGTCAACGCGACCGAAGCCGCCTCCCCCTCCACCCAGCGCGCCACCGGCAACGGCGGCGGCGTCGGCAACGTGGACCAGTAAAATGACCGATTCCGCCCTTTCCGGCCACCACGCGTTCGATGCCCACGGGCGTGGGGCCGACGCGCATCATCACGATGCCGACCACAAGCCGGCATTCTTCGCCCGCTGGTTCATGTCGACCAACCACAAGGATATCGGGACGCTGTACCTGATCTTCGCGATCGTCGCGGGGATCATCGGCGGCGCGATTTCGGGGCTGATGCGCCTCGAACTCGCGGCACCCGGCATCCAGTGGCTGCCATGGCTGTCGGGGCATGAAGGCGATCAGGCGCTGCATTTCTGGAACGTGCTGATCACCGCGCACGGCCTGATCATGGTGTTCTTCATGGTCATGCCGGCGATGATCGGCGGCTTCGGCAACTGGTTCGTGCCGATCATGATCGGCGCGCCGGACATGGCGTTCCCGCGCATGAACAACATCTCCTTCTGGCTGCTGATCCCCGCCTTCGCGCTGCTGTTGGGCAGCACGATGTTCGGCGGCGGCGCGGGCACCGGCTGGACAGTCTATGCTCCGCTGTCGACCTATGGCGAACCGGGGCCGAGCGTCGACATGGCGATCCTGTCGCTGCACCTCGCCGGTGCGTCGTCGATTCTCGGCGCGATCAACTTCATTACCACCATCTTCAACATGCGCGCGCCGGGCATGACCCTGCACAAGATGCCGCTGTTCGTGTGGTCGGTGCTGGTCACCGCCTTCCTGCTGCTGCTGGCGCTGCCGGTGCTGGCTGCGGCGATCACCATGTTGCTGACCGATCGCAAGTTCGGCACGACCTTCTTCGATCCGGCCGGCGGCGGCGATCCGATCCTGTACCAGCATCTGTTCTGGTTCTTCGGTCACCCCGAAGTGTACATCATGATCCTGCCGGGCTTCGGCATCATCAGCCACATCGTCGCAACGTTCAGCCGCAAGCCGGTGTTCGGCTATCTCGGCATGGCCTATGCCATGGTCGCGATCGGTGCGGTCGGCTTCGTGGTGTGGGCGCACCACATGTTCACCACCGGCTTGAGCGTGAACACCAAGATGTACTTCACCGCCGCGACGATGATCATCGCGGTGCCGACCGGCATCAAGATCTTCTCGTGGATCGCGACGATGTGGGGCGGGTCGCTGCGCTTCCCCACGCCGATGCTGTGGGCGATCGGGTTCATCTTCATGTTCACGGTCGGCGGCGTGACCGGCGTCGTGCTTGCCAATGGCGGTGTCGACGATGTGCTGCACGACACCTATTATGTCGTCGCGCACTTCCACTACGTCCTGTCGCTGGGGGCGGTGTTCGCGCTGTTCGCCGGCTTCTACTACTGGTTCCCGAAGATGTCGGGGAAGATGTACAACGAACTGCTCGGCAAGCTGCACTTCTGGGTGTTCTTCATTGGCGTGAACGTGATGTTCTTCCCGATGCACTTCCTCGGCGCGCAGGGCATGCCGCGGCGCTACCCGGACTATCCGGACGCCTATGCCTTTTACAACCACATCGCCTCGGCCGGATATGGGATCATGGCGGTCGGCATGGTGTTCTTCTTCGTCAACGTCGTCATCTCGCTGATGGCCGGGCGCAAGGCGGCGGACAATCCGTGGGGCGATGGAGCGACGACGCTGGAATGGACGCTGTCCTCGCCGCCGCCGTTCCACCAGTTCGAAACGCTGCCCAAGGTCGACTGACCGGGACGCGCACGAAAAAAGAAAGAAACGCCCCGGAGCGATCCGGGGCGTTTTTTATGCGGTTTCGCAGGGGTCGGTACGGCTTCGAAACCGTCGGTCGAAACCTCCGCTTAACCATGTTCCGACCGAAAATTCCGTACGTTAAACATTCCCCAACCATAGGTCCTTATCCCCGGAGCCAGCGTACAGGGGATTGCCATGTTGGGCGACGAAACGATCATCGACACTGCTGATCGGACACCGATTTCGGAACAGACGACACGGGGCTTGCCCGTCGATGCGGCGCCCGCAACGGGCCTCGCCGCGAAGCACGGCGTGATCGCTGCAGCGGCGCTGCTCGCCGCGTGCGATTCGGGCGGCGGCACCGGCCCCGGCACGGTCACCGTCGCCGGACCGAACCCCACTCCGACCCCGACGCCGACTCCCAGCCCGACGCCGACGGTCGCCGCGCTGAACGCCCGCAGCGCCAGCCGCTTCCTCGCGCAGGCGACGATGGGCGCGACCCGCACCAGCATCGATGCGGTACTGAACACCGGCATCGCCGGATGGATCGAGGCGCAGTTCGCGATCCCGCGCCAGACCGGCCAGACCGGCCATTGGGACTGGATGGTCGCCAACGGCTATGCCGAAGCGAACAAGGTCAATGTCCAGAGCGGGTACGACGCCAGCGTGTGGCGACAGGTCATCGCTGGCCCCGATGCATTGCGGCAGCGCGTGACGGTCGCGCTGCTCGACTATCTGGTCGTCGGCATGAACGCGCTGACCATCGACTGGCGCGCCCTGTCGATGGCGGCCTATACCGACATTCTCGCCGACAACGCCTTTGGCAACTATCGCGACCTGCTCGGCGCGATCGCCCGCAACGCGACGATGGGCGTGTTCCTGACGTTCGTGAACAGCAAGAAGGCCAATCCGTCGACCGGCAGCCTGCCCGACGAAAACTTCGCGCGCGAACTGATGCAGCTCTTCACGCTGGGCGTGAGCCAGCTCGAACAGGACGGCACCGTGCGCATGTCGAACGGACAGGTGCTGGAGACCTATACGCTCGACGACGTCTCCCAACTGGCGCGGGTGTTCACCGGGCTGCAACTGGCGACCAACGACCGGACGACGGCAGACCGGATGCGTCAGCCACTGATCCTGAACGACGCCAACAACGAGACCGGGTCGGCGACCTTCCTTGGCGGGACGGTGTCGGGCGGCGGCTGGGCAGCGGTCGATGCCGCGCTCGACATCATCTTCCGCCATCCGAACATCGCGCCGTTCGTGTCGAAGCAGCTGATCCAGCGGATGGTCACCTCTAACCCCAGCCCCGCCTATGTCGGGCGCGTCGCCGCCGCCTTCGCCAATAACGGCAGCGGCGTGCGTGGCGACATGAAGGCGATCATCCGCGCCGTCCTGCTCGATCCCGAAGCGCGCGACGAGGCCGCAGCGCTGGCCAGCCCCACCGCCGGCCGCCTGCGCGAACCGGTGCTGCGCCTAACCAACTGGGCGCGCGCCTTCGGTGTGACCTCGCCCAGCGACGCATGGGCGATCGGCGATACGACCAGCACCACGACCCGGCTGGGCCAGGGCATCGGCCGCGCGTCGAGTGTGTTCGGCTTCGTCCGTCCGGGCTTCAGCCCGCCGGGCACGCCGCTGGTACAGGCAGGCCTGACGGCGCCCGAATTCCTGATGGCCAGCGAACAGACCAATATCGCCTATATCAACTACATGCAGTCGCTGGTCGGCGGCGGCACCGGCGATACCAAGGCGGACTATGCGCCGATGATGGCGCTGGCATCGGACAGCGCGAAGCTAGTCGACGAGGTCAATCTGATCCTCGCCGCCGGGCAATTGCGGGCATCGACCGTCGCCACCATCCGTACCGCCGTC
Source organism: Sphingomonas epibiotica (assembly GCF_039615155.1). Taxonomy (NCBI): domain Bacteria; kingdom Pseudomonadati; phylum Pseudomonadota; class Alphaproteobacteria; order Sphingomonadales; family Sphingomonadaceae; genus Sphingomonas; species Sphingomonas epibiotica. The sequence continues at coordinate 37,076 of NZ_JBDGHY010000012.1, forward strand.
GACAGCATCCCGCTGACCGCGAACAACGCCACGCTCAACCGAACCGGGGTCGCGATCCTGCTGACCCTCGCGTCGCCCGATTATCTGGTGCTCAAATGAACGCTCCGACCATCCTGACCGACGTTTCCCGCCGCGCGTTCCTGCAACGCTCCGCCTTGTTCGGGGTGGCGGGGGTCGCGGCCCCGTTCGTCACCAGCCTCGGCGCGATCGGGGAGGCGGCAGCGGCCACCGCCAGCGATTACAAGGCGCTGGTGTGCATCTTCCTCGCTGGCGGTAACGACCATTTCAACACGCTGGTCCCCTATGATCCGACCAGCCACGCCAAATATACGTCGCTGCGCAGTTCGCTCGCCTTCTCGCGCGAAGCGTTGGCACCGACCGTCCTCCTGCCGACCGCGGACCTGGGTGGGCGCGCCTATGCGCTGGCCCCGGCAATGGCGCCGCTCAGCCCGCTGTTCGATGCCGGGCGGCTGGCGGTGGCGATGAATGTCGGCACGCTGATCCAGCCGACGACCAAGGCGCAATATCAGAACAAGTCGGTGCGCCTGCCGCCCAAGCTGTTCAGCCACAACGACCAGCAAAGCTTTTTCCAGGCATCGAGCCCCGAGGGGGCCGGTTCGGGCTGGGGCGGACGGATCGGCGATCTGTTCCAGTCGGGTAACGGCACCGCGGCGACAACCTGCATCAACGCATCGGGCAACGCCGTCTTCCTGTCGGGGCGCAATGCGATCCAGTATAATGTCGGCACCGGCGGTCCGGTCCCGCTGTTGCGCAACGCAACGTCGCTCTACGGGTCGAGCGTTGCGGCCCAGACGCTGCGCCAGATGATGACCGAGACCAATCCGCACATGTTCGGCACCGAATATGCGCGAATCAACAAGCGGGCGATGGATACGCAGGCACAACTGGCCAACAGTCTGGCCGGAGTACCCGAATCGAATTTCCCGCTTTTCCCCTCCGACAACGGCCTTGCCGACCAGCTGCGCATGGTCGCGCGGATGATCGCGATCTCGGGTGATCTGGGCACGAAACGGCAGGTGTTCTTCGTGTCGATGGGCGGGTTCGACCTGCACGACAATCTGGCGGGGAACCAGCCGCGGCTGCTGACCAAATTGTCGGAGGCGATGCGCGCCTTCCACGACACGACGGTGGCGTTGGGCGTGTCGGACAAGGTCACGACCTTTACCGGGTCCGATTTCGGACGAACGCTGCCGTCGAACGGCAATGGCTGCGACCATGGCTGGGGATCGATGCACTTCGTCATGGGCGGGGCGGTCAACGGCAAGCGGCTCTACGGCACCGCGCCGCTGGTCGGCACCAACACGCCCGACGATGTGGGGCAAGGCCGCCTGATCCCGACCATGTCGGTCGACCAATATGCCTCGACGCTGGCGCGCTGGTTCGGCGTGTCCGACGGCGACATGTCGAACGTGCTCCCCAATATCGGCAATTACGACAAATCGAGCTGGGGACAGGGGTTCGTCTAAAGCCGTGTGCGGAACCGTGCGCGGGTCGCATAATGCATACGACTGTCACGCAATTGCCATAAGTCGGCCCTAGCGCGCCCGCCGGGGGTGGTCCGCCCTGCCGTACACTCACTTGGCCATTCGGGTTCGGGGGAACGCGGGTGGCGGTGCGGCAACGGATCTACCCGTCACAGGGAAGGAACCGACATGCATTTTCGCCTGCCGCTGCTCGCCAGCGCCGCACTGATCGCGCTCGCCACGCCGGCATTCGCACAGACCGAACCCGCCGAACCCGAGGCCGGACTCGACGATATCGTCGTCACCGCCGAACGGCGCGAGGAGCGGTTGCAGGACACGCCGCTGTCGGTCGGTGTCGCGACCGGCGACGGTCTGCGCCAGTTCCAGGCGGGCGGTGAGGACACGCTGCTGTCGCTGTCGGGGCGCATCCCCGGCCTGTATGCCGAAACGACGACCGGCCGCATCTTCCCGCGCTTCTATATCCGGGGCCTCGGCAATATCGACTTCTATCTCGGCGCGTCGCAGCCGGTGACCGTCATCCAGGACGACGTGATCCTCGAGCATGTCGTGCTGAAGTCGAACCCGGTGTATGACGTGGCCCAGGTCGAGGTGCTGCGCGGACCGCAGGGGTCGCTGTTCGGCCGCAACACCACCGCCGGCATCATCAAGTTCGACACGATCCGCCCGACCGCGACCTTCCAGAGCCGGGCACAGGCATCGTACGGCACCTATAACAGTGCCAGCTTCGATGCCGGGGTCGGTGGGCCGATCGCCGATGGGCTGATGGTGCGCGTATCGGCGCTGGTCCAGCACCGCGACGACTGGGTCGACAACACCTATGCCGGGTTCAGCGCCGACAATACCCAGACGCCGAAAAAGGACGCGATGGGCGGTTTCGACGATCGCAACCTGCGCCTTCAGCTGCGCGCACAGCCGATCGACGCGGTCACCATCGACCTGTCGGGCCATGCCCGCTGGTATGAAGGCACCTCGACCATCTTCCACCGTGCAGCGTTGAAGCGCGGGTCGAACGACGTGTCGGCCGAACCGCGCGACCGCGTGGCATTGGACGAAGGCGGCAACAATCCGCAGGCCTATGACACCTATGGCGCATCGGCGCGGATGGCGTTCGATTTCGGGCCGGTGACGCTCAGCTCGATCACCGCCTATGAAACGACCAGCGGATCGAGCCGGGGCGACACCGATGGCGGCGCTGCCGCGCTGTTCCCGGTCAATGGCGTCCCCAACGGCTTCGGCCAGAGCCGCGGCAATATCCGCGACCTCAACCAATGGTCGCAGGAAATCCGCCTCGCCTCGACCGGCACCGGCCCGTTCGGCTTTCAGGTCGGCGGCTTCTATTTCGACAATCGCGACGTCACCGAATTCTACCAGCGTGGCTTCTTCCTGACGACCGCGGCGCGCAACCCCAACAACTGGGTGCGGCTGCGCGACGTCAACACGTCGTGGGCGGCATTCGGACAGGCGCATTACGACCTGACCGATCAGCTGACGCTGACCGCCGGCGCGCGCATTACCGAGGATACGAAGCGCACCCGGCTGGTGAAGACCGCCAACACCGCCGCCAACGTCGTCACCTATCGCGGGCGCACCGATGTCCGCCTGTCGTCGACCGAGCCGAGCTGGGATGTGAGCCTGCTGTACAAGGCGAGCGACGAATTCAGCCTGTATTCGCGTGTCGCCCGCGGTTTCCGGGGGCCGACGATCCAAGGGCGTTCGGCTGTGTTCAACGCCGACTTCACCACCGCCGATTCGGAAACGATCCTGTCGTTCGAAACGGGGTTCAAGAGCAGCCTGATCGACAACACGCTGCGCCTGAACGCCACGGTGTTCGGTTACCGGGTCAAGGATATCCAGCTGAACGGCAACGATTCGAACGGCAACGGCGTGCTGTTCAATGCCGACAAGGCACAGGCGTACGGCGTCGAGGCCGAGCTCGACTGGAGGCCGGTGCCGCAGTTGACGCTGGGTCTGGGCGGTAGCTGGCTGCATTCGGCAATTCGCGACAAGCGCGTCTATGCGCAGGTCTGCGCGCTCAACGGTCAGGTCGTCTGCACCGTCGACAACCCGACGATCCGCATCGGCGCCAACACCTTTGCCCAGATCGACGGCGAACCGCTGCCCAACGCACCCGAATATACGCTCGACCTGACCGCACGTTGGGAGCAGCCGCTGAACGACGGTGCCCGCGTGTTCATCGCCACCGACTGGAATTTGCAGGGCTATACGCAGTTCACCCTGTACCGGGCGCGCGAATTCACCGCGAACGGCAATTTCGAAGGCGGGCTGAAGATCGGTTACGCCCCGCCGTCGGACGCCTGGGAATTGTCGGTATTCGCGCGCAACATCACCAACGAAAAGAATCTGAAGGGCGTGATCGAAAATTACATGGCCGCCGTGTTCAACGATCCGCGGATCATCGGCGTCTCGCTGTCGGGCAAGTTCCGGTAAGGCGTTCCGACCGCCCTGCCCTGTCATTCCGGCCACGACCGGAATGACAGGGCAGGGCGGCGCTTTCCCCCGCCGCCACAACCCGATATAGGGCGGCGATGACCGCGCAGACGATCACCCTGCCCGCCGACTGGCGCGATTTCCTTGCCCTTACCAAGCCGCGGGTGATGACGCTGGTCGTCTTTACCGGGCTGTGCGGCATGCTCGCCGCGCCGGTCGCGATCCATCCGGTGATCGGCTTCACTGCCGTGCTGTGCATCGCCCTCGGCGCGGGTGCCGCCGGCGCACTCAATCAGTGGTATGAGGCCGATCTCGACGCCAAGATGAAGCGGACACAGGGTCGTCCGCTCCCCGCCGGGCGCATGGACCGGCAATCGGCGCTGCATTTCGGCGTAGGTCTCGCAATCTTTTCGGTCGTGCTGATGGGGCTGGCGGTGAACCTGGCCGCCGCCGCGATCCTGACCGTGTCGATCCTGTTCTACGTGCTGGTCTATACCGTGTGGCTCAAGCGCCGGACGCCGCAGAACATCGTCATCGGCGGGGCGGCCGGGGCGTTTCCGCCGCTGATCGGCTGGGCGGCGGCGACCGGCGACGTCGCGCTGCTGCCGTTCCTGCTGTTCTCCCTCGTCTTCCTGTGGACGCCGCCGCATTTCTGGGCCTTGGCGCTGTTCGTGAAGACCGATTACGCCAATGCCGGCGTGCCGATGCTGCCGGTGGTGGCGGGCGAGCGGACGACCCGGACCCAGATTGGGCTGTACACCATTCCGATGGCGGCAGTCGCGGTGGCGCCGTGGCCGCTGGAGCTGACCGGTGCGATCTACGGCATCGCCGCCTGCCTGCTGACCGCGACCTTCGGGTTGCTGGCGGTACAGGTCGCGCTGCGTTCGACGGGACAAGACGACAAGATGAAGCCCGAAAAGCGGCTGTTCGCCTTCTCGATCCTGTATCTCTTTGCGATGTTCGGCGCGCTGGTCGCCGACCGATGGATGTTGGCATGAGCGAACACGACGACCGCATCCGCGCGCGGCAGCGCGAACGGGCCAAGGTGATGGCATGGCTGCTCGGCGGGTTCGTCGTGCTGCTGTTCGCGATCACCATCGTGAAGATTCAGGCGGGAATGGGCGCATGACGCGCAATTTGCGGGTCGCGTTGCTGGCGGTGGCGGGCGTGATCGGCATGACCGGCGTCGGTTTCGCCAGCGTGCCGCTATACCGCATGTTCTGTCAGGTGACCGGTTTCAACGGCACGACCCAGCGTGGGGAACAGGCGCCCGGCGGCATCGGCGACAAGGTCGTGGTGCGGTTCGACACCAACACCAATCCAGCGCTGGGATGGGAATTCAAGCCCGAACGCGCCTCCGAAACCGTCGATATCGGCGCGCGCGACATGGCGTTCTTCACCGCGAAGAACGTGTCGGGTCGTCCGGTCACCGGCACCGCGACCTTCAACGTGACCCCCAGCCAGGCGGGCAAATATTTCACCAAGATCCAGTGCTTCTGCTTCACCCAGCAGACGCTGCAACCGGGTGAGAAGGTGCGCATGCCGGTGATCTTCTTCGTCGATCCCAAAATCCATGACGATCCGGACGCGAAGGACATTCGCGCGATCACCCTATCCTACACATTTTACCCGGTGGATTCGGGCGCGACGAAGAGCTAGGATCGCGCGCAAACACGCTCCGCAAAAGGCGCGAACAGCTTAGGGACGGATGATGGCAGGCGCGAAGAACCACGATTTTCATATCCTGCCCCCCAGCATCTGGCCGCTCGCCAGTTCGATGGCCGCCTTCATGATGGCGGCGGGCGGCGTCATGTATCTGAACGAAGCGCCGCTCGGCGGCTTCGTGTTTGGCGCCGGACTGATCGCGACGCTGGCCTGTATGGGCTTCTGGTGGGCCGATGTGATCCGCGAATCGAAGGCGGGCGACCATACGCCGGTGGTGCAGCTTCATCTGCGCTACGGCATGATCCTGTTCATCGCTTCCGAAGTGATGTTCTTCGTCGGCTGGTTCTGGTCGTGGTTCGACTTCTCGCTCTTCCCCGCCGCGATCCAGTATAATCACGAGGACGGCGTCTCGCTGATTGAGGCGGGCAATACCGCCGTCGCCGCGCAGTGGCCGCCTGCCGGCCTCGAAGTGCTCAACGCCTTCGAACTGCCGCTGCTCAACACCTTCATTTTGCTTTTGTCGGGCACGACCGTGACCTGGGCGCATCACGCATTAATCCACAACCAGCGCGGCGGTGCGCTGAAGGGTCTGTGGGGCGCGATCGGCGTAGGCGAGAATGACGGCGTCAAGAAGGGGCTGTGGCTGACCGTTATCCTCGGCGCGCTGTTCTCGTGCATCCAGGCCTATGAGTACATCCATGCGCCGATGCCGTTCAAAGGCCTGAACTACGGCGCATCTTTCTACATGGCGACCGGGTTCCACGGCTTCCACGTGCTGGTCGGCACCATCTTCCTCGCCGTCAACCTGATCCGCGCCTATCAGGGCGACTTCACCCCGAAGCAGCATTTCGGCTTCGAAGCGGCCGCATGGTACTGGCATTTCGTCGACGTGGTGTGGCTGTTCCTGTTCGTCGTCATCTATGTGTGGGGCGGCTGGGGCGCGCCGATCCACGGCGGCTGATGCCCGACCAACCGGGCGCAGGCGGTCCCGCGCCCTTCGACTGCGGCGTGCGCGGCCTGTGCCCGCGGTGCGCCGCGCCGACCCTGTTCCGCAGTCCCGTCGCCTTTGCCGATCGCTGTTCAGCCTGCGGACTGGACTTCGGTGCGTTCAATGTCGGCGACGGCCCGGCTGCGTTCCTGACGCTCGGCATCGGCACGATCATCACCATCCTCGCCATCTGGCTCGAACTCGCCGCCGGCCCGCCATGGTGGGTGCACGTGCTGCTCTGGGTACCGCTAACTATCCTCGGCGTGGTCGGCAGCCTGCGCATCGCCAAGGGTATGCTGATCGCGCTCGAATATAAGCGCGGTGCGCGCGAAGGCCGGATCGACCCGCGGCCGTGAAACGCCTGCCGATCCTGCCGACGCTGATCGTGCTGCTGGCGGTCGCGGCGATGGTCGCGCTGAGCGTGTGGCAGTTGCAGCGTCGCGCGGAGAAAGCCGCGCTGATCGCCCACGCCCGCGCCAATCTCAATCGCCCCGCGCAACCGCTGCCGGCGCGGATCACCGACGACCTGCTGTTCGCAAGCGTCACCGCCAATTGCGCGCGGGTCGGCGACTGGACGATGGGCGCGGGCCGCGCGGTCGATGGCAGTTCGGGTTATCGTCACATCGCCGCATGCACCGGTCCGAACGGTCAGCGCTTCCGAGTCGATCTCGGCGTCGCACCCGATCCGAAGTTGCGCTCGGTCTGGGCCGGCGGTGCGGTGGCGGGTACGCTCAGCCAGGCACCGGGCGGGCCGACCCTGCTCGACCGCATGACCGGCCGCGTCACGCCACCCGCGCCGATGATCGTGTCGGACACTCCAGCCCCCGGCCTGAAACCCAGCCACCGCCCCGATCCCGCCAGTCTGCCCGACAACCACCTCGCCTATGCGATCCAGTGGTTCGCCTTCGCCTTGGCCGCGGTCATCATATACTTGCTGGCACTTCGCCGTCGCAGCCGCTAACCGCACGCCCATGCGGTATGTCAGCACCAGGGGCCATGCGCCCGATCTCGACTTCGCCGGCGCGACGCTGGCCGGTTTGGCCAGCGATGGCGGCCTGTATCTGCCCGAGGCCTGGCCGACCCTGACGCGCGAGGAAATTAGTGCGCTTGCTGGCCTGAGCTATGCCGAGACCGCGGCCAAAGTCATGGCGCGGTTTGTCGGCGATGCCCTGAGCGAAGCCGAACTGCTGGAACTATGCGAAACCGCCTATGGCCGGTTCAGTCACAAGGCGGTAACGCCGCTGGTGCAGATCGATCACGACCAGTGGCTGCTCGAACTGTTCCACGGGCCGACGCTGGCGTTCAAGGATGTCGCGCTGCAACTGCTCGGGCTGTTCTTCGAACGATTCCTGACCGGCACGACCGAACGGCTGACGATCATCGGCGCGACCAGCGGCGATACCGGTTCGGCGGCGATCGACGCCGTGGCGGGCCGCGACCATATCGACATCTTCATGCTGCACCCGGCGGGCCGCGTGTCCGACGTGCAGCGGCGGCAGATGACGACCGTACTGTCCCCCAACGTCCATAACATCGCGATCGAAGGGGATTTCGACACCGCGCAGGCGCTGGTCAAGGCGATGTTCAACGACCCCGGCTTCTCAAGTCGCTTCCGTCTGTCGGCAGTGAACTCGATCAACTGGGCCCGGCTGATGGCGCAGGTCGTCTATTATTTCTACGCCGCCGTCCGGCTGGGTGGACCGGACAAGGCGATCGCCTTTTCGGTGCCGACCGGCAATTTCGGCGACGTGTTTGCCGGCTTTGTCGCGGCACAGATGGGGCTGCCGATCGCCAAGCTGATCGTCGCGACCAACGTCAACGACATCCTCCACCGCGCGCTGACCAACGGCGATTATTCGAGCGCGCAGGTTACGCCGACCGCGACGCCATCGATGGATATCCAGGTCAGCTCGAATTTCGAACGCCTGCTCTATGACCTTGGCGGGCGCGACGGCGTGGCGCTGGGCGAACAGATGCGCGGGTTCGAAGCCAGCCGGGCGATGCGCCTAACCAATGCGCAGCAGCAGGGCGCGGCGTCGCTGTTCGTCAGCGCGCGCGTCGACGGCGATCGCATGGCAAAGGCGATGCGCTGGGCGTGCGATCATGCCGCGCAGACGATCGACCCGCATACCGCGATCGCGCTCGCCGCTGCCCTCGACAGCGGCATCGACGCGCCGATGGTGACGCTGGCCACCGCGCATCCGGCCAAATTCCCCGAAGCGGTCGAACGCGCGATCGGCACCCGCGCCGCGCTGCCGCCGCGCGTCGGCGACCTGTTCGATCGCGAGGAGCGCTATGTCACCCTCCCCGCGACGTTCGACGCCGTAACCGCGTGGATCGCCGAACGGGCGACGCCCCGCGCATAATGGAACCGATCGCGCTTATCGGCGAACCCTGGGGCGATTACGGGCTGATCGACTGCGGCCATGGTCGCAAGCTCGAACGCTATGGCCCGTATCGCTTCATCCGGCCCGAGCCGCAGGCGATGTGGGCGCCCGCGCTGGCGGATTGGGATGCGCATGGCGAATTCGTGCCGGGGTCGGACGAGGATGGCGGCGGGCGCTGGCAGTTCTTCAAGCAACCCCCGCGCGACTGGCCGCTGACCTGGCGCGAGGTGCGGTTTTCGGCGAGCAACACGCCGTTTCGGCATCTCGGCTTTTTCCCCGACATGGCGCCGGTCTGGGACTGGATGCGCGGGCGGCTGGACGGGGCGAGCGATCCCGAATGCCTGAACCTGTTCGGCTATACCGGCGTCGGCTCGCTGGCGCTGGCAGCAGCGGGGGCACGCGTCGTCCATGTCGATGCGTCGAAGAAATCGGTCGAACAGGCGCGGGCCAATGCCGCGCTGTCGGACATGACCGACAAACCGGTCCGCTGGCTGGTCGAGGATGCCGCGAAGTTCGTCGCGCGCGAGGTACGGCGCGGACGGCGCTATGACGGCATCATCCTCGATCCGCCGAAATGGGGGCGTGGCCCCAATGGCGAGGTGTGGAAGCTGGAGGAGCATCTCCCCGGCCTGATCGCCGATTGCCGGCAGTTGCTCGACAACGAGTCGCGCTTTCTGTTCCTAACGGTGTATGCGGTGCGGATGTCGGCGCTGGCGATCGGCGAATTGTTGCGCCAGTCGCTGAGCGATCTTGGCGGCACCGTCGAATGCGGAGAGCTCGGCGTGCGCGAGGAAACGCGCGGACTGACGCTGCCAACGGCGATCTTTGCGCGGTGGCGTAACACGTAAGGATCCTCCCCGCTTCGCGGGGAGGATTTAGCTCCGCCCGATCCGCATCGCCGCTCCCGCCACGATCGGGCCGCCGGCACATAGCAATAGGCTGGTTGCCGCGAGCAGCTTCATCGCCCCCACGCCGCTCTCAAGCGCCCCTGCCCCGAAGATTACGACCGGCAACGCCAGCGGCAGCATGACCAGGCCCGCCACCGCCCCGCCGCCGCGCAGTCCCGCGACCAGCGCCGCCGTCGCGACACTCAGCGCCGCCAGTCCCGGCGTGCCGATCAGCAAGCCCGCCTCCAGCATCAGCAGCGTGGCGCCATCGATCCCCAGCAACGCTGCCGACAGCCCCGCCGCCACCATCACGGCCGGCGCAAAGCCCAGCCAATGGCCGATCGTCTTGGCCAGCGCGATGCCGCTGTCGCTCCACCCGCGCACGACCAATTGATCGACCACGCCGCTATCGACATCGGGCGCGACCAGCCGCTCGATCGGTAACAGCGCCGCCAGCAACGCCGCCGCCCACGCCACCCCGCCGCCGATCCGCGCGAGCAGCGCCGCATCCGGCCCGATCGCGAAGGGAAACAGCGTCGCGACCAGCAGGAAGAACGCGACCGGCAGCAGCAGGCCGCCCCCACTCCACGCGATTCGCAATTCGCGGATGATCAACGCGATCACAGCCTTACCACCCCAGCGCCCGGCAATGCGACCGGCACATGACTGGCGACCAGCACCGCCCCGCCTCCGGCGCGCCGTATGGCGATCACCTCCTCCAGCCGTTCGAGCGATGCCACGTCGAGGCCATTGGCCGGCTCGTCGAGCAACCAGATCGGGGCGTCGGCGGCCACCACGCGTGCGATCGCCGCGCGGCGGCGCTGCCCGGTCGACAACATCCGCACCGGCACTTCGGCCAGCGACCCGATTCCCGTGGCCGCCAGCGCCGCATCTACCCGGTCGCGTGCGCCATCCAGCCCGGCCCAGAATCCCAGCGCCTTCGCCAACGGCAGTTGCGGGTCGAGCGCCGCCGCTTCGCTCAACAACGCCACCGCTCCGCCGCGCGTGACGCTGCCGCCGGCGGGCGGCAACAGCCCGGCGGCGATCCGCACCAGCGTCGACTTGCCGACGCCGTTCGGCCCCTGCACCAGCAACGCCTCGCCTGCGCCCAGATCGAAGGACAGGTCGGCGAACAGCATTCGCCGTCCCCGCGCGCCGCTGACCCGGTCGAACGCCAACAAGCTCAATCCGCGTCTTCCAGTGCGTGCATATCGTCGTCGGAAAGACCGAAATGATGGCCGACCTCATGCACCACGACATGCCGGATCAGGTCGCCCAGATCGACGCCGGTCTCGCACCATTCGGCGAGCAGCGGCTGGCGATACAGATGAACGCGATCGGGCAGGCGCACCCCGTCGAACATCGATTTCTCACCGACCGGACTGCCATGATACAGGCCGGTCAGCTCGTACGGCTCCATCTCCATCGCGGCCAGCGTTTCGTCGTCGGCAAACTCCTCGACCAGCAGGACGATGTCGGACAGGTGACTGGCGAACGGTTCGGGAATGCGGGCGAGCGCGGAGCGGGCCAACGCTTCCATCTCGGCGGCACTCGGGGCGGTTCGCGCTTGATCGGACATGGCCCAAGCAATAGGCCATCGCGATTGAGAGACAAGGGAGGGACGATGGAACCGCTGAGCCAAGCCGAACGCGCCGACGCGCTGGATGGCCTGCCCGATTGGGACCATGATGCGGGGCGCGACGCGATCGTCCGCAGCTTCACCTTTGACAATTTCTCGCAGGCTTTCGCGTTCATGACGCAGGTCGCGCTGCTGGCCGAAAAGGCCGATCACCATCCCGAATGGTCGAACGTGTATAATCGCGTCGACATTCTCCTCACCACGCACGATGCGGGCGGGCTGTCCGACCGCGATATCGACATGGCACAGGCAATCGACGCACTGGTGGAATAGGCGTACGCCGCAACGTACCTTAGCCCCGTTCGTCCTGAGTAGCCGCTGAGCTTGTCGAAGTGGCGTATCGAAGGAACGTTGCAGGCAGGTGTTTCGATACGGGTCTTCGACAGGCTCAGCCCCTACTCAGCACGAACGGTTCGGAATCAGCGCCGCCGCATCTGCTGCCGCAGCTTCCCCGGCATCCACCGCGCGGCGAAGCGCATCCGCTTGGCGGTCGGGCCGACCGGCGTGTGGACGGCGTCGCCATGGACCGCATCCCAAGCCGCCTGCGCCACCACCTCGACGGGTGTGAACTCCAGCCCCGCCGCGCGCACCTGTTGCCGGACGTTGTAATTGCTTCCGGCCAACGACGCGTCGAGCAGCGGCGTGTCGATGAACCCCGGCATCAACGAGCGCACGCGGATGCCGTCCGCCGCCCATTCGCCGTCGAGCGCTTCGGTCAACCCGCGCACCCCGAACTTCGTCGCCGAATAGACCGCCGCGCCCGCCGTCCCGTAAATACCCGCCGCCGACGCGGTGTTGAGCAGGCAGCCGCCACTCGCCTTCAGAAACGGGTGGCTCGCATGCGCGCCGTGGATCACCCCGGTCAAATTGACCGCGATCGTTCGTTCGATCGCGGCGGGCGTCATCTCGGCAAAGACGCCGCCTGCCGCCATGCCGGCATTGTTGAACAGCACATCGATCCCGCCGCCCCCGGCGAAATGCCCAAGCGGCGCTTCCCATGCGGCACGATCGGTCACGTCGAACACGAACGTCGCCGCGCCGCCCGGCAACAATGCATCCGTCTCCGCCAGCCCGGCCGCGTTCACGTCGGCCAGCCCGATCCGCCAGCCGCGCGCCGCGAACAATTGCGCCACCGCCCGCCCGATGCCCGACCCGCCGCCGGTGATGAAGATCGCTTTCATCCCCGTAGCATCCGACAGGAACCGCACCGACGCCAGCGGTTTTCAGGCCGCCACCGTCTCCAGCACGTCGCGCACCTTGGTCAGCCGCTCGCCGGCATCGTCGATCCGCGCCGGTACGATCCAGCGCCCGTTCTTTTCGGTCAGCCCGTCGACATCGGGCAATGCGCTGTTTCCCTGCGGCGTCAACGCGATCGCTGCCGGCCCGGCATCGACCTTCGCCACCGCCGCCGCCTGTGCCAGCAACCGGATCCGCGCCAGATCGATCAGCAACTGCGCTTCTTCGGGCAAGGCGCCGAACCGGTCCTCCAGCTCCTCCTCGAACGCATCGAGCGCGCCTTCCCCTTCGATCCGCGCCAGCCGACCATAAAGGACCAGGCGCACCTCGGTTTCCGGGATCCACGTCTCGGGCAACCGTCCCGCGATGCCCAGATGCAGTTCGGGCACCACCCGGTCGACCACCTCACCCCGCGCCGCGCGCAGCGCGCGACCGAGCAGATACTGGTACAGGTCGATGCCGATCAGCTTCATATGACCGGCCTGCGCCTCCCCCACCAGATCGCCCGCGCCGCGCAGGTCGAGGTCGCGCGCGCTGATCGCGAAGCCTGCGCCCAGCCGGTCGAACGCCTGCAACGTCCGCAACCGCTTCAGCGTCGCTTCGGCGATCGTATGGTCGGGATCGGTCAGCAGCAAAATCTGCCCGCGCCGTCCGCCGCGCCCGACCCGCCCGCGTAGCTGGTGCAGCTGCGACAGGCCGAACCGGTCGGCATGATGAACGATCATCGTGTTGGCGCGCGGCACGTCCAGCCCGGCCTCGATGATGTTGGTCGCGAGCAGCACGTCGCCCTCACCATGGGCGAAGCCGACCATCGCCGCGTCGATCTCCGCCGCCGGCATCTTGCCATGCGCGACGGTCAGCGTCAGTTCGGGCGCCAGCTTGCGCAGCCGCGCCTCCAGCGGTTCGATATCCTCGATGCGCGGCACGACCACGAAGCTCTGCCCGCCGCGCGTGCGTTCGCGCAGCAGCGCGGTCCGCACCGTCACTTCGTCGAATTCGGTCACCGCGGTGCGGATCGGCTGGCGTAGCGCGGGCGGAGTCGCAAGGACCGAGAGTTGCTGCAACCCGATCAGCGCGCTTTGCAGCGTGCGCGGGATCGGCGTCGCCGACAGCGTCATGACATGGTCGGACAGCTCGCGGAGCTTCGCCTTGTCCTTCGCGCCAAAACGCTGTTCCTCGTCGATCACCACCAGCGCGAGATCGTGGTATTCGACACCCTTGCCCGCCACCGCCTGCGTGCCGATCACGACGCCGATCGATCCATCGGCCAGCCCCGCCTTGACCCGCTTCTTCTCCGCCGCATCGGACAGGCGCGAGAGCCCGGCGACCTCGATTCCCGTCCCTTCGAACCGGCGACGGAAGGTTTCGACATGCTGGCGCACCAGCACCGTCGTCGGCGCGGCGATCGCGACCTGCCGTCCCGACAGCGCAACGATCGCGGCGGCGCGCAGCGCGACCTCGGTTTTGCCATAACCGACATCACCGATCACCAGCCTGTCCATCGGCTGTCCTGCCGCCAGATCGGCGCGGGCAGCGGCGATGGCGCGCGCCTGATCGGGGGTTTCGGTGAACGGAAAGCCCGCGGCGAAGCGTTCATAGGCGGCGATATCGGCCTCGATCGGCGCCACCTCGATCGCGTCGCGCTCGGCCGCGATCGCCGCCAGTTCGCGCGCGCTTTCGGCGATCGCCGCATCGATCGCGCCGCGTCGCTTCTGCCAGCTCGACCCGTCGAGCGCGTCGAGGGTCACCGCATCGCCATCGGCACCGTAGCGCCAGATGCGGTCGGCCTCCATCACCGGCACCAGCCGCCGCGCGCCCTTGGCATATTCCAGCACGATCGCATCGCCGGCCTCTTCGCCCGGCAGTTGCTCCAGCCCGATGATGCGGCCGATGCCGAACTCCTCATGCACGATCACGTCGCCGACGCGCAGCTCGCCTGCTTCGGCGAACAGCGGATTGGCGCTGGCCGCCGCCAGCTCGTCGCCACGCGCCCGTCCGCCCAGCAAGTCGCCGCCCGCGACCACGGTCACTCCGTCCGCCACGAAACCGCGATCGATCGGCGCGGTCAGCAGCATCGCGCTGCCCGGTTCGGCCCGCACCGCTTCTTCCCACGCGTCGATCGTCACCGGCTCGGTCCGCCCGAGCGTCGCCAGCCGCTTGCGCAGGAAGCGCAGGTCGCGCGGACTGCCCGCCAGTACCAGCCGCCCGCAGTCGAGCACCTCGCGCGCGAACTTGCCGAACGCGCGGGCCGGTGCGCGGTGGGTGACGAAGCGCGGCGGCGGCGCGGCATCGGCCGGCAATTCGATCCGGTCGCGTGCCTTGAGCAAATCCTCCCAAGCCTGCCGATCGACCAGCGTCGCCGCATCGCGCCGCCGCCGCCGGGTCGCGTCCTCGGCAAGGTCAAGGAAGCGCGCGCGTCGCCGCTCGGCATCGGGGTCCATCGCCACCGCCGCATTGGGCAGATGGTCGAGCAGCGACACGCCCTTGGTCGTCACTGGTTCGGCGGCGCGACCGATCGTGACCTCGCCCAGATCGGCATCGCCGCGCTGCGTCACCGGATCATAGCTGCGAATCGTGGTGATCGCGCCATCGGTCACGGTGACCCGGATCGGACAGATCGCATCGGCGGGAAAGATATCGACCACCCCGCCGCGCACCGCGACTTCGCCCGGCTCGTCGACCCGGTCGTCGATGACATAGCCAAGCTCGACCGCGCGTTCGGCGAAATCAGCCATGTCGATCGCATCGCCGATCCGCAGCACCGGCGGCGCGGCATCGAAATCTTCGGGCGTCGCGATGCGCAGCGCCGTCGCCTCGGGTGCGGTGATGCAGGCGATACGCCGCCCCGTTACCGACGCCATCCGCAACCGACGGAGCGCCGCGACCCGCGCACCGGCATTGCCGGGCGAAGCGGGCGCATCGTCCCCGGGCAGCGCGTCGCTGGCGGGCAGATGCACGACATCTGCCCCCGGCGCGAACGCGGCCAGTGCCGCGGCGATTGCGGCGGCGCGGGTCTCGTCGTTAGCCACGAACAGCACCGGGCGTTTGCCGACCTCCACCGCCAGACACGCCGCGATCGGTCCGATCGCATGCTCCCCCCTTTCAGGACGATCGGGGGCGGCGGTGGTGTTCGGCATAGCGGAGTTCCCGGCAAAGCCCTGATATCGGGCGGAGAGGATCGTTGAACGAAGCGTCTGCCGCGTCCGTTCCTGCGGCCTGTCGCATGCGAACCGCCGCTGCTATGCAGGCGGCACTGCCGGCTCGCCGGCCCTATGGAGACGCCGATGTCCTCGATCCTGCTGCGCTTCGGCGCCGCGTTCAGCCTGATGACCGCCCTGCCCGCCATGGCGCAGACCGCACCGGCCCCGGTTGCCGAAACCCCCGCCTCCGACGCCACCGCCGCGACACCGCGCGACGCCGACCCGGCTCTGTGGGTGGTCAAGGACAAGGACACGACCATCTATCTGTTCGGGACGATCCACGTCCTGAAACCCGGCCTGTCATGGTTCGACGAAGCCGTGAAGACCGCGTTCGACAAATCGAACGAGGTGGTGCTCGAAATTCCGATGCCGACCCCCGAACAGGCACAGGCGGCGGTGATGAAGTCGGCGGTCAACGTGACCGGCCCGAAGCTCAGCGAAAAACTTCCCGCCGCCGAACGCGACGCTTATGCCAAGGCGGTCGCCGATGCCGGACTGCCGGCCGGTGCGCTGGAACAGCTCGATCCATGGTTCGCCGCCTCGACGCTGACGCTGGTGACGCTGCAGAAGCAGGGCTATGACCCGCAAAGCGGTGCCGAGCAGACGATTTCGCAGGCGGCCAAGGTCGCGGGCAAGCCCGTCACCGGGCTGGAGACGCTCGAACAGCAATTCGGATTCTTCGACACCCTGTCCGACGCCGCGCAGGTCACCTTCTTGAGCGAGACGATCAAGGAACTGCCGACCGCGGGCGAACAGATCGACAAGATGGTCGATCAATGGGCGAAGGGCGATCCCGCCGCGCTCGCCGCGACGATGAACGAGGACATGACCGTCTCGCCCGAACTGCGCCGCGTCCTGCTGACCGACCGCAATGCCCGCTGGGCCAAGTGGATCGAGGAACGGATGAAGCGCCCCGGCACCGTCTTCGTAGCGGTCGGCGCAGGGCATCTGGCAGGCACCGGCAGCGTGCAGGACGCGCTCAAGCGCTACAAGCTGCGCGCGACGCGGGTGAAATATTGAGGTTTCTGCTACCCTTCCGGATCAACACCGTACCGTTCGTGCTGAGTAGGGGCTGAGCTTGTCGAAGACCCGTATCGAAGCACTTGGCCACAGATGGTCCTTCGATACGCCATTTCGACAAGCTCAATGGCTACTCAGGACGAACGTTTCTGGAGCATCTTACGGCGCTTCGGCCCTCAATATCTTCTGAAAAGAAAACGGCCGGCGGATCGCTCCGCCGGCCGTCAGGCACATCGTCCGACAACGGCCCGGAAGGGAGCCGCCATCGGTAATCGGATCAGGCGTTGCAGGCCTGCGCCGCCTTGCCCGGCTGGGTCAGGGTGATCGACTTCGGGGTGCCGGTCAGGCTGTAGCCGCCCTCGGCGGTCAGCGGCTTGCCCTTTTCCTCGGCCTTCAGGCGGACGGGCATCTCGCCCTGCTTCGTGCGGAAATTCGCCTGCGTGTCGCCTTCAAAGAAGTCGACATAGACGAGGCTGTTGTCCTTGCAGCGGAACGTCACGCTCGCCTTGACGGGCGGCGGCAGTTCCACCGGGGCACGGTTGGCGAGCTGCGATGCCAGCGGATCGGGCGCGCGCGTGTCGAGCTGCTCCGGCTGCGACTGACCGCAGGCCGAAAGGGCGAAGGCCGCAGCGGTGGCGGCGAGGAGAAGGGGGTGCTTCATAGGATTAAGGTCGTTCGCAAACGCAAACGTTTTCGTCAAGCACGGTTGTGCGCCGCGCAACAAACGTTCGTCGCGGTGCGGTACAAATGATCATCGGGCGGAGAACGCAAATCGTATAATGCTGTTCCAATTTTGCCCCGGATCGAGCCGGGCGGACGGAAATTCCGGCCGGTTCGGCGTGTCGGGATAGGCTTGCGGCTCCAGACACACTGCATCGCCCTGTCGGTACAACCGTCCGCCCTTGCCCGGCTCCGCCCCGCCGAGGAAATTGCCCGAATACAGTTGCAGCCCCGGCGCCGTTATAGACAGTGTCATCGTCCGCCCCGACTCCGGGTCGGCCAGCATCGCCGCCGGACGCAGCGTACCCGGCTCCCCGCGCACGATGAAATTATGGTCGTAGCCGCGCCCGATCGCGATCTGGTCGTCGTGCCCGTCGCGCACCCGCTCGCCGATCCCATGGGGGGTGCGGAAATCGAACGGCGTTCCCGCCACCGCGCGCTGCTCCCCTGTCGGGATCGACGTCGCATCGACCGGCAGAAACGCATCCGCCTCGATCGTCAGCAGGTGGCGCAGCGCCTCGCCGCGCCCGCCAAGGTCGAAAAAGGCGTGGTTAGTCAGGTTGACGACGGTCGGCGCATCGGTCGTCGCGTCATATTCGATGGTCAGCGCGTCATTGGTCAGGCGATAGGTCGCGCCTGCCTCCACCGTCCCCGGATAGCCGGCATCGCCATGGGGACTGGTGAGCGTCAGCCGCACCCATGCCGCGTCGGCATCGCTGCCGATCTCCGCCACGTCCCACAGCCGCCGGTCGAACCCGTTCGATCCGCCGTGCAGGTGGTTGGGCGCATTGTTCGTTTCGAGCGTATAGCTCTGCCCGTCGAGGCTGAAGCGCCCATCGGCGATCCGGTTGGCATAGCGCCCGACCGTCACCCCGAACCAAGACGGCCGGTCGCGATAGGATTGCACATCGTCGAACCCGAGCACGATATCGGCCACCGCCCCGTCACGATCGGGCACGCACAGCGATTGCAACGTGGCCCCGAACGGCAGGATTCGCGCCGACAGCCCGCCCGCACCAAGTTCGATCGCCTCGGCGGGTGCCCCGTCCAGCGTCCCGAATGCCACCCGCTTTGCGTCCGCCATGCCAACTCTCCGCCATCATTCGTCATCCCGCGACGGCGGGAACGACGAAACATCAGTTCTTCTGTGCGCGCCCCGCCAACGGCACTTGCACTTCCCGCCCGTCATACACGAACGCCGTCGCCGCGTTGTCGGCGAAGTCGGGCGCCACCGCCGTCCCCGGCGTATGGAAGCGCACCGACATCGCCCGCTTCGCCGCCATGCCCGGGAAACTGCCCTTGCGCGCGCCGATCGTCAGCGTCTTCGTCGCCTCGTTCCATGTTAGCGGGATTTGCGACGACTGTCCCTTGCGATAGCCTTCGGTAAGGCCGTCATCCTCGAACAGCGTGTACGCGCCGTCCTGGCCGGTAAAGACATGCAGCACGTACGGCGCGTCCAGCTTCTCGGCGGTCGACTGAACTTCAGCGCCCGTCGGCACGATCGATCCGGCGCGGACGTAGAGCGGCAGCACCGCCATCGGCGAGGCGGCGGTGATCGTCTGCCCGCCCTTCAGATAGCCGCCAGTCGTGAAGTCGTACCAGTCGGCCCCGGCCGGCAGATAGACCGACCGGCTGGTCGCGCCATACTGCGTCACCGGGGCGATGAGAAAGGCCGACCCGAACATATATTCGTCGTCGACGCCCCAGCTCTTGCGGTCAGCGGTGAAGTCCATCGCCAGTCCGCGCATCATCGTCCCGTCGCGATGCCACGTCTCGGCCGCCAGCGAGGTGATGTACGGCAACAGCCGGTAGCGCAGCCGATCGTACTTCGCGAGCGCATCGTACAGCGCCGGATCGCTGGCGCCCAGTTCATAGATTTCGCGATACGGCGTCTCGCCATGGCTGCGGAACAGCGGGCTGAACGCGCCGAACTGGAACCAGCGCAGGTTCAGTTCCTTCCATTCGGCCAGATGCGCCGGGTCCTTCTTCGCATAGCGATCCTCGACCGCGAAACCGCCGATATCATGGGTCCAGTTGGGCACGCCCGACATCGACAAATTGACCCCCGCCGATATCTGATCGCGCAGATCGTCCCAGCGCGATGCGACGTCGCCCGACCACAAAGCGGCACTGGCGCGCTGGATGCCGCCATAGCCCGAGCGGGTCAGGATGAACGGTCGCACGTCGGGCTTGGCGACGCGCAGGCCATCGGCGACGCCCTCGGCATGGACCAGCGGATAGCTGTTGAAGAATTCCTCCGCCGGTCCCTGCGCGGTCGGTCCCATCCGCTCGATGCGCTGTTCGATCGACAGGTTCGAATGGATGTCCGGCTCGGTCGCGTCCATCCACCACGCGTCGAAGCCCTTGTTGACCAGCGCGTCCTTCATCTGCCGGAAATAGATGCTGCGCGCTTCAGGCGCATAGGGGTCATAGAAGGTGTTGAAATAGCCCTTGCCGACCCAGTCGCGTTCCTTCGCGATCAGATTGCCTTGATACAGATAGCCCTTGGCGTTCAGTTCCTCGGCATTCTTGGTGTTCGGATAGAATTTCGGCCACACCGAAATCATGATCCGCGCCTTCTGGCCATGGACGGTGTCGACCATCTTCTGCGGCTGCGGGAAGCGCGCCGGGTCGAAGCAGTGGCAGCCCCATTGATCCTCGGGCCAATAGAACCAGTCCTGCACGATATTGTCGAGCGGCAGGCCGCGCTTGCGATATTCGGCGACGACGCCCTCGACCTCGGCCTGCGTGTTGTAGCGCTGGCGGCTCTGCCAGAAGCCATAGGCCCAGCGCGGCATCAGCGCCGCCTTGCCGGTCAGCGCGCGATAGCCGGCGATCACGCCGTCCATATCCTGCCCGCCGACATAATAATAATCGAGCGCATGGGCGACGTCCGACGACCACCACAGCGAATGGCGATCGGCTTGCGGCAACGGATCATTCTGGAACAGCGCGATATAGCCGGCATTCGGCTCCCATTCGATCCGAACCTCCGCCGCCTTGCCGGCAGTCATCGGCGGGTCGAAATTATGGAACCACGGATTCCAGTTCTGCCGCCAGCGGTTCAAAACCTCCTTCCCGTCGACGAACACCTTGACGTAGCTCGACGAATAGAGGCGGAATTTCTGGACGCCGGTCGTGCTCGGCGTGACGGTGCCGGTCCACACCACCTTCTGCGTCTGCACCGCGTTGCCGGCGGTATTCTGTCCGGTGGTCGCGGCGACCGTCTGCGCCTTCGCTTCCGCCGGCCAGTTCGCCTGATCCTTGATGAACTGATAGTTGATCGTGCGCTCGCGCCGCGTCACCGCCAGCCGGTCGCCCAGATAATATTGCGCCTGCCATCCGGCCTGCCCGCCTGAACGGACCTGCATCCCCTCCCCGACCAGCCGGTAGGGCTGCGGATTGCCGAAGCGGGTGATGCCGTTATTGTCCCACAGCACGCCATAGTTCTTCGTCGACACGACGAAGGGGATGCCGATGTCCATATTGTGCTGGGCGAGTTCGACATCCTCGCCATTGTAATTCATCTGCCGGTTCTGGTGCTGGCCCAGACCATAGAATCCTTCGTCGGTGCCACGATTGAACTGCTGCCGGATCGAGACGAACTGCTCGCCCCCCGCGCTGCGCGGGGTGAAGGCGGCACGCGGCGCTTCCTCCAGCGTCAGCTTGCCGGCGGCATCGCGAAAGCGGACCTGCCCGTCATCGGTGTCGACCTCGGCCGATCCGCCCGCAGTCTTGACCACGACCGTCCGCGCCGTCTGCCGCACGGTGAAGTCGCCCGCGGGCTTCGCGGTCACCATCAGACTGTCGGGCGTGTCGAGGCTGGCGTCGGGCACCGCCGTCACCCGGAACCGGTCGGGACCATAGACCAGCACCCGCACCCGCTTGGCCGACCCCGCATCGGGGGTCACCACCACCCCGCCCGGCACCTTCGCCACTTCGGCGGCAAGTGCCTGGGTCGAAACCGACAGGGCCAGCGACAACAGCGTCCAGCGAAGCGTCTTCATCAGCGATACGTCCCCATCGTTACGCGCAGCAGCATCGGCTGCGCGGTGAAATTCAATCCATAATCGGTCTGGTCGCCGTTCAGCACGCGGCGCATCACGAAGCTGCCGTCGTCGGCCAGCGTCCCCTCCTCGACCTTCAGCAACATCGCGGTCTCGCCCTTGCTCTTGTCGGCGAGGTCGATGTTGACGCGGATGTCGGTGCCGGTGACCAGAAACTGGTCGGGGGCGAGGTGCAGGACGGCCATGCCGCCGACCGGCTGTGCGGCATGCGGCGGCGGCGCGGCCTTCAGCCATGGCGAATCCATCGAACCGAACTGCCATTCGCCATATTTGGCCGATACCCGCCAGCGGCCCATCACCTTGGTCTGTTCGGTGTCGGGCGCGCCCTTGGCCGTGCCCCAGCCGGGATGGGCGTAGGCCAGCTTCGCCCAGCCGCGCGCCATGGGTTTCAGGAACGCATAGGGCCGCGCAAACGCATCCAGCGTCGCCGCGTCCAGCGTCACCGCGCCCAGCGGATGGTTGGAATAGCCGGTATCGTCCATCCCGAACGGCGCCCAGCCGATTCCGCCCCGCCCCAACGTCGGCCACAGGAAGCGCGCGAAATCCATGGCATTGCCGGTCTCCGGCACCAGCAACGCATTGTCGGGGCGCGCATAATGGTCGAGGAATTTCAAGTAGTTATTGCCGTCACGCCCATAGAGGTCGGGCGCGACCGCATCGATATGCGGCGCCGCCGCCTTCCACACGTCGATCACCTGCCAGTCGGGGCCCCCGCTCGCCCCGCCCGACTTGCCCGGCGCGGCAAAGGGGTCGCCGACCGCTGCATTGACATACATCGGCACCGGCTTGACCGCCTTCCCCGCCGCCGCAATCTCGTCGATGTAACGCGCGGTGTACCAGGCGTTGAACGCCGCCTCGGCCCCCACGCCATAGGCCTGTTCCCACGTGCCCTTCCTGGCGAGCTTCGACGGCACCGGTTGGGCGAACAGCCGGTTCGCCTCTGGCGAATAATCGCGCCCCTGCTGGTACACCCCTACCTCGTTCTCGGGCTGGACCATGATGACGCTGTTGTCGGTATCCTTGTCCTTCAGATAGCGCATCAGCGCGACGAACGCCTTGCGGTCCGCCGCCAGCGTCGCGGGCGCATGCGGCGACAGCGCATAATGCGTCTTGCCGTCCCTGGTCCGCATCCGCGGGAACCGCGCATTGTCGCGCTTCACCCATGCCGGGACGTAGCCGGGCGACGTGTTCTTCCACGTCCCGAACCACAGCAACACCAGCTTGACGCCCCGCTCGCGCGCCTGCGGCAACAGCGCGTCGAGATAGCTGAAGTCGAACTGCCCCTCGACCGGTTCGATCTGCTCCCATGCGACCGGGATCTCCAGCGTATTGGCGTGGAGCCGATCGACCATCGACCACACCTGCGGCAGCATGGCGGGATAGTTGCTCGAATTATTCGCCTGTACGCCCAACATCAGGAACGGCGCACCATCGACCATCAGCGCGTGGCGGCCATTGCGGCTTTCGATCCGGGGCACCTCGCCCGGCGCTGTCGACGCCGCTGCGCCCGCGACCAGCGCCCATGAAGCCAGTGCCACCGCCCATCCGCGCATCGCCGCCCCCTCCGGTCGTCGTCGGCTTGCTGCCGACAACGTTGTCACACCCTTACCGCCGGACGACATGTCAGACAATTGTCTTCTTTATTCGGAACGCCGTGATCCCGCGATCAGCCTGGCGTTCGCCCTATCTCTATAAGAACGTCACCCCAGCGCAGGCTGGGGTCTCACGCGGCTCCCGCCGGGCGCTGTCGTCGGGAGATCCCAGCCTGCGCGGAGGTGACGTCCGGTTCGATGGTGAGGACCAGACTCGGGAGCGGTATGACATCAGGTGAAACCGTTGGTGCCGAGTAGGGGCTGAGCTTGTCGAAGACCGTATCAAAGCACTTGGCCACAGACGGTCCTTCGATACGCCATCTCGACAAGCTCAATGGCTACTCAGGACGAACGAGCGGAATTCTTGTCAATCAACTCCGGAGCGGGCGGAGACCTTGGCAACAATACTCGGCCGTCACCACAAACCCGACCCCCTACCGCCCGCTCACCTTCGGCAGCAGCGCCGCCGCCGCCGCCTGTTCGGGCGTTTCGAACGGCCCCTTCGCCACCGGCAACAACGTGCTGCGCGCCTCGTCGTCGATGTCGCGTGCGACCAGTTCCTCGCCCAGCTTCAGTCGCGGCTCCGGCGCGGCGGGCACTGCCTGCACCACCTTGTACAGCCCGCCCACCGCAACATCGGTGGCGCGGTCGCCGGCGACCGCGAAACTGTTGTAATAGGCGATCAGCGGCAGGATGCCGTCGGGGTCCTGCCGGTTGGCCTTGACGATATAGCCGCGTGCCTCTTCCAGCCGCTGGCGTCGTTCGCCTGCGGGCGCGCGCATCGCCAATTGCGTCAGCGCGGTCCCCTTCCACACCATCGTATTGGGTTCGGCGGGTGACTGCGCCAGCGCACGGTCGGCGGCGCTCAGGCATTCGGTCGGATTACCCGCGCGACACTCGGCCTCGGCCAGCAAAAGTTGATTCTCGATCAGATCGGGAAAGCGGGTCGCATTGCCGCGCAGCCGTTCCAGCCATGCCGTGCGCCGCGCCAGCGCCGCGTCGCGGTTCGGCCCGCTGTCGGGCACATCGATCCGCGCGCCCATTTCCAGCCGCCCGCGAATCAGCCCCGCCTCGGCACGGGTAAGGCGGCGGATGGTCGGTTCGGGAATGCGATCGGCGGGAAAGGTGACGCGGTCGAACGGCGCCTTGCTGCCGCGAAACAACATGACCGCGCGCTGCAGGTCGGCGGGTTTGCCGAACACGCTCGCCGCGCGCTTCGGATCGGCCCCGGCTGCGACAGCGGCAAGATATTGCTCAAGCCGTGGTTTCCACGTGTCGGAAAAATACAGAAAATGAACCATCCGCCACGCATGATAGGGGGTCCAGGCCCGCCCCTCGCCGGTCAAGTACCGCCCGTCGAAGACATGCTTGATCGGATAGTCGCCGAACCGGTCCATGACTTTGAAAAAGCCTTCGGGACGCCGACCGTAATCGATAGAGGTTTCGCCGGCGGCGATGGTCGAGAAGAGTTCGCCGAATCCCTGCACGAACCAGCGCGGATAGGCGGCGGGGAAATAGGTCATGAGATAATTTTGCGCGAACCCGGCATAGAGGCGCGAATTGGCCGACTGACAGACCACGATCTCATTCGCCGGGAATTGCGACAGATATTCGGCGGTTTCACCATTGGCGATCGGATCGGGACGGACGATGGGAAAGTTATCCACCAGCGGACTGTCTTCCCCGGCACTGCAATTGCGGCTCGACGGACGTCCCCGAGACGGTTGCAGGATCAGGTTGAGATCGGTTTCGGTCGTGGCCAGCACCGGTCCTTCCGGGCGCGGATCATAATAGATCGTCTGCGCGAACTCGTGCGGGTACGGGCCATATTGCCAGCGCGAGTCGGTCAGCCGCAGCTGTTCGAACTCCGCCGCATCGCCAATGATGGTCACCGAAATCTTGATCGTATCGTCGGGCTGGTCGACCCGGCCCAGCAGCGCCGACAGCAGGAAATGCAGCTTTTCCAGATTGTGCGCGGTCGCGCGCAACCGTGCCTCGTCGCCTTGGCTGAACACCGCGACGTGCGGCGTTTCCGCCATTCGCCACGCACTCATCTCAACCTTCTTGCCGTCGACCTTCTGCCCGGTCGTGCTGCGGCCGGTAACGGTGATGGTGGTGTCGCCATTGCGGACCGGCGCCGTCAACTGCGCATGCGCGGGGGCCGCCACGATGGCGCAAGCAACGAACAGAAGACAGCGTTTCATATTGCTATGCTCCACTTGCCCGTCAAACGGGATCGAGCATCATCAGGCGCGCTAATCTTGACAAATGCAAGTTGTCTTACGCGGTTGTTGCGACGGAATTGGATGAAGTTGCCGCTTCGCCGCTGCTGTCCGCCATCGCATACAAGAAGGTAATATAATTGCCGCAATGCGAAATTTTGTTCGCAAGCGCCACAAGGGTTGAGTGGGCTGCCGAGGAGTCGCATAGCCCGGCCATGACACCAAAAGCCAAGCTCGCCCGCCCCCTGGAAACGCTGCTGGTCGACAGTGCGCTCCCCGGCGAAATCGAAAACCTGGATGCAGCGGCGCGTGCCGATGCCGCGCAGTTCGTGGCGACCACCGCCGCGCACCGGTCGCCCGGCACGGTCAGCGTCGCGCTGGAGACGCTGAACCGGGGCGAGGCGCGGCGGATGCGATTGGCGGTCATTAACGACGACATGCCGTTCCTGGTCGACTCGATCGCCAGCACGATCGTCGCCCACGACATCGCCATCGACCGCATCCTCCACCCGGTCGTGCCGGTCACCCGCGATGCGGCGGGCACGCTAACCGATCTGGCGGGCGAGGGTCGCCGCGAATCGATGATCTATATCGAGATGGAGCGTGCCGATGCCCGCGTGCGCCACGCGCTGGTCGCCGAGATCGAGCGCAATCTGGAGCATGTCCGCGCCGCCGTCGCCGATTGGCGGGCGATGCAGGCGGCGATGCAGGCCGATGCCGCACGCCTAACCGCGCATGTCGACACTGCCGAGGACGCGGCGCTGCTGGGCTGGTTCGTGGCGGGCAATCTGACGCAGCTGGCGCATGAACGCTGGTCGCGCGACGGTGTGGTCGGCGAACGGCTGGGCCTGTCGCGCGCGCGGCTGGAGGTGCCGCTGCTCGCCGATGCGTCGCGCCAGCGCGCGATCGAATGGTTCGATGCCGGCAACCGCCAGCCGCTGCTGCTCAAATCCAACTGCATCTCGACCGTCCATCGCCGCGCGCCGATCGATCTCGTGCTGGTACCGGTGGTCGAGGGCGATCAGGTGACCGGCGTATCGATCCATGGCGGGCTGTGGACTAGCGCCGCGTTGCAAGCCGATCCGGCCGACGTCCCCGTCTTGCGCCGGAACCTGGCGGCGTTGCGCACCAAATTCGGCTTCGACCCGTCGGGCCATGCCGGCAAGGCGCTGAACCACGCCATCTCGACGCTGCCGCACGACCTGACCACCGCCTTCGATCCCGAAGCGCTCGAACAGCTCGCGCTGACCGCCATGTCGGTCGCCGACCGCCCGCGCTCGCGGCTGGTGCTGATCCGCTCGGCACTGGGGCGGCATTTGTTCGCGTTCGTGTGGCTGGGCCGCGACGATGTGACGACACAGCGCCGCCTGGCAATCGGCGACATGCTGGCACAGGCGGCGAACGCGTCGATCCTCAACTGGTCGATCGCGATGGAGGATGGCGAAGCAGCGCTGATCCGTTACGTCCTCGACCTGCGCCAGGACGGGCGCATGCCCGAGGCGGCCGAGCTCGACCGGCGGATCGAACGCATGGTGCGCGGCTGGCGCGCCGCCGTCGAGGGCGCGCTTGCCGAACTCGCGCCCGAGGGTGCGACGCGCATGGCGCTGCGCTTCGCCAACGCCTTCCCCAACAATTACCGCAATTCGAACCTGCCCGACGAAGCGGCCCGCGACATCGTCCGCGTCGCGGCGCTGACCGATGCCGGATCGCGCTCGGTCCGCATCCTGTCGGCGCCGGGCGAGCGGATGCGGATCAAGGTCTATCGCCGCGGCGGCGCGCTGCCGCTGTCGGATGCGGTGCCAGTGTTCGAGAATTTCGGCTTCCGCGTGATCGAGGAACTGCCGACCCGGCTGGAGGATGACGAAAAGAGCTTCATCCACGATTTCGAGGTCGAGATCGCCTCGGGCACCGCCCCCCGATTCGATGTGCCGACCGTCGAGCGCGCGATCGAGGCGGTGCTGGAGAACCGCGCCGAAAACGACGCCTTCAACCGCCTGACCGTCGAGGCTGGGATCGCCCCCGTCGCCGTCGTCCTGCTGCGCGCATGGTTCCGCTATCTGCGCCAGACGGGGCTGAGCTACAGCCTCGCCACCGCCGTCGACGCGCTGCGCCGCGCGCCGGGCGTCGCCAACGCGCTGATCGAGCGGTTCAACGCCGCGCATGATCCGTCGCGCTCCGATCGGGAGGCCGGCATCGCCGCCGCCGATGCCGCGATCGAAACCGGCCTCGACGCAGTGTCGGCGATCGACGACGACCGTATTCTGCGCAGCTATCGCGGCGTCGTCGCCGCGACGCTGCGCACCAACGCCTTCGCCCCCGCCGCCAACGAGGCCCTCGCCTTCAAGCTCGACAGCGCCAAGGTCCCCGGCCTGCCCAAGCCGCTGCCGTGGCGCGAGGTCTTCGTCTATTCGCCACGGGTCGAGGGCATCCATTTGCGCGCCGGCCCGGTCGCGCGCGGCGGCCTGCGCTGGTCCGACCGCCGCGACGATTTCCGCACCGAAATCCTGGGGCTGATGAAGGCGCAGCGCGTCAAGAACGCGGTGATCGTGCCGACCGGGGCCAAGGGCGGCTTTTATCCCAAGCAGCTCCCCGCCCCGTCGAACCGCGACGCATGGCTGGCCGAGGGGACCGAAAGCTACCGCATCTTCATCCGATCGCTGCTGTCGATCACCGACAATATCGTCGATGGGATGGTCGTCCACCCGCAGGGCGTCACCATCCATGACGGCGAAGACCCCTATTTCGTCGTCGCCGCCGACAAGGGCACCGCGACGTTCAGCGACGTCGCCAACGCGCTGGCGCTCGAACGCCATTTCTGGCTGGGCGATGCCTTCGCCAGCGGCGGCAGCGTCGGCTATGATCACAAGGCGATGGGCATCACCGCCAAGGGTGCGTGGATCTCGGTCCAGCGCCACTTCCTCGAACTGGGCGTCGACGTGCAGACGCAACCGATCGACGTGGTCGGCTGCGGCGACATGTCGGGCGACGTGTTCGGCAACGGGATGCTGCTGTCGAAGGCGATCCGGCTGAAGGCAGCGTTCGACCACCGTCACATCTTCCTCGATCCCGAACCCGATGCGGCGGCCAGCTGGACCGAACGCGACCGGCTGTTTGCATTACCGCGGTCGAGCTGGGCCGATTACGATCCCTCGCTGATTTCCGAAGGCGGCGGGGTATTCCCGCGCACCGCCAAGACGATCGCGCTGACCGATCCGGTACGGGCGATGCTCGGCGTGACCGAACGCGAGATGGAGCCGAGCGCCCTCATCTCGGCGATCCTGAAGGCCCCGGTCGACCTGATCTGGTTCGGCGGCATCGGCACCTATGTAAAGGACCGCGCCGAAAGCCATCTCGACGTCGGCGATCCGGCGAACGACCGCATCCGCGTCGATGCGCAGAGCCTGCGCGCGAAAGCGATCGGCGAAGGCGCGAATCTGGGCGTGACGCAGGCGGCACGCATCGCGTTCAGCATGGCCGGCGGGCGGTGCAACACCGACTTCATCGACAATTCGGCTGGCGTCGATTGTTCGGATAATGAGGTCAACATCAAGATCGCGCTGAACCGCGAAGTGATCGAAGGACGCCTCGCGATCGACGACCGCAACGCGCTGCTCGCGCGCATGACTGACGATGTCGCGCATCTGGTACTCGAGGATAACCGGCTCCAGACGCTGGCGCTGTCGGTGATGGAGAATGACGGACCCGTCGCGGTACCGAGCTATGTCCGCGTCATCGAACTGCTCGAAGCCGCCGGCAAGCTCGACCGCGCGGTCGAGGGGCTGGCGACCAGCGACGACTATGTCCGCCGCGCGCAGGACGGGCGCGGCCTCACCCGCCCCGAACTCGCGGTGCTGCTGGCCAGCGTCAAGCTGGCCCTGCAGGAGGCGATCGAACACGCCCCGATCGCGACCGACGCCGACATGGCCGGCGACCTGTTGGCGGCGTTCCCGCAGGAGATGCAGGAGACCCACAAACAGGCGATCCTCGACCATCGCCTGCGCGGCGAA
The DNA here is from genome assembly GCF_039615155.1 of Sphingomonas epibiotica. NCBI lineage: Bacteria > Pseudomonadati > Pseudomonadota > Alphaproteobacteria > Sphingomonadales > Sphingomonadaceae > Sphingomonas > Sphingomonas epibiotica. The sequence continues at coordinate 66,659 of NZ_JBDGHY010000012.1, forward strand.
ATCGTCGCGACCAAGCTCGCCAACCGCATCGTCAACCGGCTGGGTGTGCTGCACGTCTATGAACTGGCGGAGGAAGAGGGCGAGGCGCTGGCCGATATCGCCGCGATGTTCGTCGCCGCCGAACGGCTGTTCGACATCGACGCGCTCTACGACCGGATCGAGGGTGCCGACATATCGGAACGCGCCCGCATCGCCCTGCTCGACGAGGTCGCGGTCGGGGTGCGCTCGCAGATCGCCGACCTGCTGCGCGCCTTCCCGGCGGGTACGATGCCGGCGCACGCCGTCGCGCATCTGCAAAAGGGGGTGGCGAGCCTTGCCGGACAGACCAGCTCGCTGCTCCGTGCCGAAGCCGCGCAACAGCGCGATCGCATCGCCGGCGTGTTGCAGGACGCCGGCGCGCCGCAGGAACTGGCCGGACAGGTCGTGCGCCTGTTCGAACTCGACGGCGCGGTCGGCCTCGCCGATCTGGGCCGCCGGTTGAAACTCGACGAGACGCGGCTGACGCTCGCCTTCACCCATTTGGGCTTCGCATTGGGGCTCGACTGGGCGCAGGCGGTCGCGGCGCGCATCCAGACCGGCGATCCGTGGGAACGCCTGCTCATCGCCGGCCTCGCCCGCGATTTCCAGCAGTTGCGCTTCGACTTCCTGGGCCGCAACGCCGGCAAGGACCCGCAGGCCGCGGTCGAGGCGTGGTTGGAGGCGAACCGCGACCGCGTCGCCCAGTTCGCCGCGCTCGTCCACCGCGCCCGTCAGGCGCCGGTCGCCAGCGCGGCTATGCTGGCGCAGATCGCCGGACAGGCACGGGTGCTGCTGGCGCGGTAGGGTAGACCGCCTGCAACCGCGCCGCCCTCCCGGGGCCACCCCGGGGTCTTGCGTCGTCTGCGACTGCAGCACGGCGGGACCCCGGCGCAAGGCGAGCCTCCGACTGGAAACGTCGCCCCGGCAAGGCTGGCACCGTTGGCGGCTACTGCCGCGCGCTATCGCCGACCGGTTCCGGTCTACGCAGGGATGGCCAATCGCGTTCCATCACGCTTGATAGGCGCTTTACCTCTCGATCCGTGGCGCCCCCGACGCCGAATAGTAGACGGTTGCGCGGCGAAGCCGCGTGAAAGGGAGAAAGCGGCATCGCGCCGATCCCCACTCGCTGAAACACGCGGGCGACGTTGCGATCGTCGATACGCTGGTCGCGGAACCCTACGACAACGCTTTGGCCGAGACGATCAACGGCCTTTACAAGGCGGAGGTCATCCATAAGCGAGGACCTTGGCGCAGCTTCGAAGCCGTCGAATATGCCACGCTAGAATGGGTCGACTGGTTCAACCATCGTCGCCTGCTCGACCCTATCGGCAACATCCCGCCTGCCGAAGCCGGCTAGCAATATTATGTTGCCGCGGACAACATCGATATGACAGCGCGACTCACAACCCCATGCCTCCGGCAAGCTCAGTACGGTTCACCCTGCCGTTACTTTTCCCCAACGCTACGCGCCACCAAGCGCCGTCATGCCTTGAACGGAAGATCCGGACTTCACGCATTTTGTGGGGTATTGTAACGCCTTAGTTAACTAATGGTCCTTAACTCCGATCAGGAACGGGCCGCAGCTTCGCCTTTGCCGGTTCACGGAGGGGGGCCTAGTCGCAGTGAAAAATTCGCGGGCAAATATTTTTCGCGACCGTCAGGGCAACGTTCTGATGATGGCAGCCTTCAGCTTCATTCCTCTCTTGGGGATGCTGGGAGGCGCATTGGATCTGACCCGCATGTACATGGTCCGTACCCGGCTCCAGCAGGCGTGTGACGCGTCGGTTCTGTCGGGCCGTGCCGCAATGGGCAACCGAACATGGGATGTCGCCGCAAAAACAGTCGCAGACCGTTACTTCTCCGCAAATTTCGCATCGGGGAAATACGGCACCATCGGCTCTCGCATTGATTACCAGGTCGGTATCGACCTCGTCGTCAAAGGTACGGCCAGCGTCACGCTGCCGATGGCAATCATGCAGACATTCGGGTTCGGTCCGACGTCGATAGAGGCGACCTGTGACGCCAAACTCGAATTGCCCAATTCAGACGTCATGTTCGTATTGGACACTACGCTGTCGATGTCGGAGAAAAACCCGGGAGACAGCGTAGATCGGCTGCAGGCGCTCCGTAACTCGGTCATCAGCTTCCACAGTCAACTCGAGAATGTTCGGGGACCCCAAACACGAGTGCGGTACGGTTTCGTGCCTTACTCCTCGACGGTTAATGTCGGTACCTTGTTGCGGCCGGAATGGCTCGTGGACCGATGGACGTACCAATCGCGAGAATATGACTCGACCGAGAAGGTGCAAAGCAAGGC
>NZ_JBDGHY010000013.1:0-68535 GCF_039615155.1 Sphingomonas epibiotica
TGCAGGTCCGACCTGCGCTTCTCTGAAACGAGGGCGTATGAGAGAGCCCGCCTCGCTGTCGGCGTAAAGCGGGCGGCGAGGCGGGCTTTTCCCAGAATTTGTTCCCAATTCACTTTTCCCGAAATGGCTCGACCTCGACGGGAAATCGAGAAAGGATCAGGCGGCTTCCAAGGTCGGGATACGCGCGATGATATCGGCATCCTTCACGGCCTGCACGCGCAGGTCGTAATTGCGCTGCATGTTCACCCACATTTCGGGCGTGGTGCCGGTGAGCTTGCCGATCCGAAGCGCCATAGTCGGGGTGACATCCTGCTTTTCAGCGAGGATATCGTAGAGGGTCTGCCGCGACACCTCGATCAGCCTGGCGATCTCCGCCTTGGGCTTGTTGAGCGCGGGCAGAATGTCCTCCCGCAGCAGCTCACCGGGGTGCATCGGGGCAAGGCCGGATACGAGCTGGTTCATCATCTGTCTCCTGTCCGGGCCGATCCCGGATCATCATGCGTCTCTGTGTAAGTCCTATGTGTAAACTAAAGCCTTACATGTCAAGCAATGACTGACAGATTTTTAGGAGGGGGGACACCCTCCTAGTGATAGTCCTCGATGTTCACGTCGATCGCATCGCCGTCATCCCAAGCCCATGTGACCCGGTAATTGCCGCTGGCATCGACCGCATATCGTTTGGGCTTGGTGCTCAACCCATGAAAGCGAAAGCCCGGAACATTCATGTCCTCGGGCTTCGTGGCAGCATCCAGCGTGAGCAGGATGCGGCGAACGCGGTTGTGGTTCTGGACGGGAAGTTTTGAGCCATCTCCCTTGGTGGCGAAGGCTTCGAGCGCCTTGCTGGTGTATGTTTTAATCATAGACACATTGTAAGGCATTTCCTGACATTTGTCAAGCATTACCTTACACTCTGCCGAAAACGATTCTTCGACAGCGACCCTACCGCCCGAACCCGATATCCGGCCCGTCACGTCCACGCTGACGGTCTAGCTCCTGCTCTCGCTGCCGATCGCGCCCACGCTGCCCCGATTGGTCCAGCTCAATCGCCGGCACCTGGTCGCGCTGGGGTGACTGGTCGAGCGCCGGCACCGCCCCGAACCCGCCCTCGCTGCTGGTCTGTAGCCCCGATCGCATCGCCCGCGCTGCGCCCTGGACCAAGCTGGACATGCCCTGCATCGCTAGATCGGCACGCTCGCGGAGTTGGTGGGACCACTCCCGTATCCGCTCCTGACCACGCTCGATGTAGAAGCCCAGCCCCCGCTTCTCCATGATCGCCTCGTTCATCTGCCCGCGCGGGGTAACGGCGTGCGGCTCCTTGCCGGCCGCGATCTGCTCGGCCGACGCGCGCCGCTCGATCGCGGCCGACGCATGGCCCATCTTCACGGTCGGTTCGATATCCAGCCCCTGACGCTCGTAACTGCGGTGATCGACCCGCTCGGCTACCTGGGCGTGTTCCAGCGCGCTGTTGACCATCCCGGCCCACCGCTCGCGGATCGCCTCCACCTCCACCGAGGCCGTCGAGCGCTCGTACGACCAGTCTCAGAACCGAAAACTTCCCGCACCGCCCGCGCCCTCGTCAAAGACGATAAGCATCCCGGCTACGGCCAAACGGGCAAGGCGGCCCTCAGGCCACGCTTACAGCTTGTCTTGCTCGCAATCAGCGTAGATTCCTGCTCACGCTTGGTGAGAACGGGCGACCGCGCGTGCTCGCGCTCAACGACGCTGTGCTCGCATTCAGCGTAGCTTGCTCGATATCGGTGCCCTCATGCTCACATTGGGGTCACGACACGAAAGTGAGTTTTGCGTACGCTAGGAGCGAACAGAACGTGTCCGTAAACCCGTTGCGCGCCGATCTTGTCCGGCAAGCCGTCAAAACCGTGCGCTGCCGGACACTCTGACGCTGACCGGCATACCAGCGTTTGACGGCGACGGCAGGAACCGCCCAAATCCTGCCGTTCAGTAAATCGTCTCGGCGTTTCGAAACCGGCCATTTGCCGTGCAGAAATATTCCCGCTTTCCCATGTACGACGGGCTGTTTTGAGAAAACTCAATCGGGAACAGATTTCGAGAAAGTAGCTCCCCTAGGCGCATCAAGAGAACGATCCTGCCCAGCTTTCTCGCTGCGCCTTCCCAATCGGGAATAGGCGGCGAGCAGACAGCATTATTGCGGATCCGATCATACGTGTTAGGCGTGTACGCATGACCAATACATACATGGCACTGGCGCTATCGTTAGCAGGACAGTCTCTTGGCTATCCCGTTTATGTTCATGTCGAAGAGGGGGTATGCCATTTTCAAATCCAAGATATGGTCATGTCGAAAGAGCGAGAAGTTCGCGATTGGTTAAGAGAATTGCCAGATAAGCAACGGAAAATCGATTTGGTTTCAGACGACAAGCGGGCAGCTAGTTGCGTTCGTAAGGCTGAAGCGATCGTGCGGCGATCTGGGTTCTTCCATATCGCTGTGCGCCGAGGTACAATGAACGACTACCCAGATGGCTTGCGGCCGGGAAAGTAAAAGCGACATATCGAAGGCTGCCGCCGCAACGGGAGGGATAGTCACTTTCCCATTTCTCGATCCCATGCGAGACGGGATCGCTATGCTTTGGGGTGTCATTCCGCCCCCAACCGGACCCGGCTACCAGCGGCACGTTTTTCAACAGCCCCTAGGGTTTCCAAGAGATAGCACATTCATTTGTAAACAGCGGAAGAGCCGTGCCGACCGGTGTCGCCCGGCTCCTCTATTTCTAACGCCGCGGCGTCCGCTCAGTGGCGCGCTCGGCCTGCAAACAGAGTTGCCAAGGAATTTGAACAGCGGGACGCGTGGATTGTCGGCTGCGTAGCCAGCTGCGAGCGATTGGACGCAATGGAAGAGTGCGCAGTCGCGCCGAGGGGCGTGTGGCATTCGTTCACTCCAGATTGGAGGGGTGTTCGCCGGCCGTGCGTAATGGATGTGAGGACGGCGGAGGAATGACCATGGACATGGATTTAGACAGCGCGTTGCGCCGCCTTGGCGAGCAACCGCTTGATCCCCGGCTCGCTGAACTGGAAGGCGAAGTCATGCGACTGATCGCGGCGGAGCGCCGCGCGGGTGGCGTAGTGGCGCTGCGATCCGGCATGCTGGCAGCGCTAGGCGCAGTCGCCTTGGGAGTGGTGGGCGGCGGATTGTCGTCCACAGCGGCGACTGCGCAGGTGCCGACGCTAACACCCTTCGGGCCTGCCATGCCGCTAGCGCCTTCGACCTTGCTCGCGTTCCAGTGACGAGCGGCGACCGGAGGGCGATGCTGATCGCCATCATCGCGTTCGTGGCGGCGGTCGCAGGCGTTTGGGCTGGACGTGAGTTGTTCCCGTCCCCGCCAAGCCCGGGCGTTGAGCTTCACAGCTTGCTCCACGACGGGCTCGAGCTAGACGAAGCTCAACGGACTAAGCTCCAGGCGCTGGAGTCTCACTTCGCCGTTCGAAGGCGTGCCTTGGAGCTGGAGCTCAGAGCCGACAACGCCCGGCTCGCCGCCGCCATCGAGGCCGAACATGGTAACGGGCCGCAGGTCGCGGCGGCCGTCGATCGTTCGCACGGCGCGATGGGTGAGCTCCAAAAGGAGACGTTGAACCATATGTTCGCGATGCGGCAGATCCTGCGGCCGGATCAGACGACGGCGTTCGACCGCGCGGTGGTGAAGGCGCTGACCGCAGACGCGCGGTGAGCCTCGATCTCGCGGCCTGCACGGACGGCGAACTCGCCGCCTTGACGCTCGGCGGACGTCAGGCTGCGTTCGCTGAGATCATGCGGCGGCACCAAAAACCGGTCTACCGCCTGATCCGCTCGCATATCGGCGACGCCGAAGAGGCGCTTGACCTCACTCAGGAATGCTTCGTGGCCGCCTTTCAGAACTTGCGAAAGTATGACGGAGAGCGACCGCTCGCTGCGTGGCTGACCCGCGTGGCGATCAACAAGAGCCGCGACTGGCACAGGCGGCGGCGCATACGCCAGATACTATCGTTCGCCTCTTCGCTGCCGCCCGAGACCATGGAGAGTGGGCGGGACGAGGCGCCAGGTGCCGACGCGGTAACCTTCGATCGCGCAGAGCTTGCGCGGCTTTCGCGCGCGGTGTCCGAGCTGCCGGCCACGCTCAAGGAGACGCTTTTGCTGCGGACCGTGGAAGGACTGTCCCAGGGGGAGACCGCGGCCGCGCTGGGGATCAGCGGCAAGGCCGTGGAGATGCGACTCCGGCGCGCGCGTGAAAGATTGTCGAAAAATCTCGACTTAGTGTGAGGGGATGGGCCGGTTCGCGCGTAGTGAAAGGTAAGGTCGGCGGCCCTCCCCCGGGTCGCCGGCCGCAAGCCATGAACTTGGAGCGAAGGAACGGCATGAGCCGCAAACTGAACCGGCGCGACGTAATGCGCGGAACCGCCGCGCTCGGCGGCACCTTGGCCATGTCGGCCTACTTGCCAGCTTGGGCGCAACCTGTGTCGCGCGGTATCGCCAAACCCCTGCCGACCGTGTCGGGCACAAACATCGCGCTGACCATCGACCGAATGAAGCTGGTCATGGACGGGATCACCACGCCCGCGATCGGGGTAAACGGCACGGTCCCGGCACCACTCGTCCGCCTCAAAGAGGGCCAGAAGGTCCGCCTTGCGGTGACCAACAACCTCGACGAAGATAGCTCGATCCACTGGCACGGGCTCATTCTGCCGTTCCAAATGGACGGCGTACCCGGGATCAGCTTCCCCGGCATCAAGGCGCGTTCGACCTTTGTGTACGAGTTCCCGATCTTGCAGTCCGGCACCTACTGGTATCACAGCCACTCGGGCGAGCAGGAGCAGGCAGGACTCTACGGACCCATCGTGATTGATCCGGCGGGTGCCGACCCAGTCGCGTTCGACCGCGAGCATGTGATCGTCCTCTCCGACCATAGCGAAATGACGGGCGAGGAAATCTTTCGCAAGCTCAAGCAGATGGGCGGCGCCTATTTCAACTATCAACGCCCGACGCTGAGTGGGCTGCTGGCCGGCCGCGAAATGCGCCTTAAGGATCGCCTCGATTGGGGGCAGATGCGGATGGACCCGGCGGACATCGCGGACGTCACTGGTTCGACCTACACCTTCCTGGTCAATGGCTTTGGACCTTACGACAACTGGACGGGTCTCTTCCGACCGGGCGAGCGGGTTCGGCTGCGCATCGTCAATGCCGCGGCGCAGACGAACTTCAACGTGCGCATCCCTGACCTGCCGATGACGGTGGTGCAGGCCGACGGCCAGAACGTCCGGCCGGTAACCGTGGACGAATTCCAGATCGGCGTCGCGGAAACCTTCGACGTGATCGTGACGCCCGAGGACCGCGCCTACAGCTTCGTTTCCGAGGCGATCGACCGATCCGGCATGGGGCGCGCGACACTGGCCCCGCGCGAGGGCATGATCGCCCCGGTCCCGCCGCTCCGCCCACGCACGTTGCTGACCATGACCGACATGGGCATGGACATGAGCGGCATGAGCGGGATGGAGGGGATGTCCGGTATGGCGGACGAGAACCCGGTCGCAAAGCGCGGGCCGGATCCCACGTTGATGCAGAATGCCTCGCGCAACCTGTGGAAGCTCACCGGGTGGAAAGAGCCCACCGATCACGGAACGAAGGCGATAGGCGCTGCGATGGCCAGCATGGCTGGGATGGGGGGCGACCAGATGAGCGGCGCTATGCCTGGGATGGACCATAGCCAAATGGCGGCGGGCGCTGCCGGGATGGCGGGCATGGACCATGGTCAGATGAGCAGCGGCGGCATGGCCGGGATGGATCATGGGTCAGGCGGCAGCATGGACATGAACATGCGCAACCCCAAGAACGCGCCCGGCGTCAAGATGGGGCCGGGAGTGCAGACCATCTCGCCGATGCCGAAGGACCGCACGGGCGAGCCGCCGCAGGGGCTGGAGGACGCGGATCATCGCGTGCTCACTTATCGCGATCTTGTCGCGCTCGACCGCAACCCGGACGTTCGCGCCCCGTCGCGTCAGTTGGAGATCCACCTGACGGGCAATATGGAGCGCTACATGTGGGGCTTTGACGGCCAGAAGATGAGCGACCCTGCCGACCCCATCCCGTTCCGCAAGGACGAGCGCGCGCGCGTCACCCTGGTCAATGACACGATGATGCCGCACCCAATTCATTTGCACGGCCACTTCTTCGAGCTGGTGACCGGACATGGCGACTTCGCGCCTCGCAAGCACACGGTGAATGTGGCGCCCGGCGGTAAGATGACATTCGACGTAACGGCCGATGCGCCCGGCGACTGGGCGTTCCACTGCCACAATCTCTATCACATGACCGCGGGGATGATGCGTGTCGTGACGGTTCGCCCGATGGGCGAGGAGAACCGCGATGCAGCCTAAGTTCCTCTTGATCGCCGGCGGCGCGGCGCTTGGCCTCGCAACGCCGGCGGCCGCGCAGATGGACCATTCCAACATGCCCGGCATGAAGATGCCGCCGCCAAAGGCGCCAGCGGTAAAAAAGCCTGCCGCCAAGAAGCCCTCAGCGACCAAGCCCGCCGTGCACAAGGAGTCCGCGAAGCCTGCCGCCAGGTCGACACCGCGCGCGAAGGCGGGATCGGGGGCCAAGCCTGCCGCAAGTCGGTCCGCCAAGCCTCCGGTCGGTGGACCGGCTGTTGCTGATCCTCACGCCGGTCATGACATGTCCGCCATGCCCGGTATGAATATGCCTGAAGCCAAACCTGATGCCAGTTCGGGGCACGACATGTCCGCGATGCCAGGTGCGTCCGGCGGCGCCAACCCCGCTGAGCCAGGTGCTATGCAAGGCATGGACCATGGATCGATGCCGGGAATGGGCCAAAGTTCGGGCGCGATGCAAGGCATGCCGGGACACGGCATGGGAAGCATGCCCTCAGCCACGGGCGCGGCGATGATCGGCACCAACCTTCAGGCCGGCACCGCTCCGCCGCCGCCCATCCCGACCGATCGGGCCGCGGACCAGGTCTACTCTGCCGCTGCTATGGCGCATTCGCAGCAGCATCTGCGGTCGATGCACGGCGGGCAGAATTTCTCCCAGGTCATATTCAATCTGGCTGAAGTCCAGATCCGGGACGGTCGCGATGGTTACCGGTGGGACGGCAGTGCCTGGTATGGGGGTGATATCAACCGGCTGGTGCTCAAGACCGAGGGCGAAGGGAATATCGGGGGAAGTCTGGAAGCGGCGGAGGTACAGGCGCTTTATTCGCGCGCCATTGGCCCATACACCGATATACAGCTTGGCGTCCGCTACGATTTCAAGCCCAACCCCTCGCGCGTCTATGCGTCGGTCGGCTTCGAAACGCTGGCACCCGGCTTCTTCGATGTCGAGGGCGCACTGTTCCTGTCCAACAAGGGCGACCTGCTGGGGCGCCTGGAAGGTTATTACGATCAGCGGATCACGCAGCGGCTGGTTCTTCAGCCACGCGCCGAACTCAACTTCGCCGCGCAGGACGTGCCGGAAATCGGCATCGGCTCAGGCCTTTCCACGGCCGAACTCGGTCTGCGTCTCCGCTACGAGATCAGGCGCGAGTTCGCGCCCTATGTGGGCATATCGTACGACCGCAGCTTCGGGGACACAGCCCGCTTCGCGCGCGCCGAAGGCCAGGGCGCGGCGTCGACCAGCCTCGTTCTGGGCATTCGCACATGGTTCTAAGGCCAACTAGTCTTGTTGCGTTGGCCAAGGCCAAGAAGGAGAAATCGATGTTCAAGGCAGTAACGCTTCTGGCTCTGGCCGCGATGTCGGCGAGCCCCGCTTTGGCTCAGCAGGGCATGGACCACTCGAAAATGCAAGGCATGAACCACGACAACATGCCTGGCATGAACACGCCCTTCATGCCCGCCGAAATGGCGATGCATGAAAAGATGATGAAGGCCAAGGGCGCTAATGCGAGCGAGACGTGGGTCCGCAAGATGATCGAGCATCACCGCGGTGCGATCGCCATGTCGCAGATCGTTCTCCGGGAGTCGCCCGATGCGAAGACCCGGCAAATGGCTCAGAAATCGATTGCCGAGCAGAACAAGAGCATCGGTGAACTCCAGGCGATGCTCCGGTCGATGGGCAAGCGTCCTCAGTAATAAGCCTCATTCCTCCCGCCCCCAGCGAGCAACGGGAGGAATGACCAAGGAGATTCTTCCATGAAGTCAGCGTTGCGATTTGCGCTTACTGCCGCAGCCTTGTTGGTTCCGGTTGCCGCCAGCGCGGCTACCCCGATCGTTATGCACCGCGACCCCGGCTGCGGCTGTTGCGCCAAGTGGGCGGCGCAGGTGCAGCAGCAGCTCGGCCGGCAGGTGCGCGTCGTCGATGATTCTAACCGCCCGGCGCTGCAGAAGCGCGCGGGCGTTCCCGCGGACCTCTCGTCCTGCCACACCGCGATCGCCGATGGCATGGCTTTCGAGGGCCACGTGCCGATCGCCGACATGAAGCGGGCTCTTGCGACCCGGCCCAAGGGCGTGCGGGGCCTGGCGGTCGGCGGTATGCCGCTCGGCTCGCCGGGAATGGAAGTGCCGGGCGTCAAGGCGCAGGCCTATGACGTGGTCGCCTTCGGCACCGGCGGACGCCGCTTGTTCGCCCGCCACGGCAGCTGATCGGCGATTTTTCTGGTTAGGGCCGGCAGGACGCGCCTGCCGCTGCCAGCGTGACTCCTCCATCCAGTTCGCGTCGAAGCAGACGAAAAGTCTCACGGAAAGAGCTAGTGGGCGGGTGAGGGGAGAAGGCGGGCGTGCGTAAACGGGAATGGATGAACACGGATCAAGGGGTCAGGTGATGGGCGGCAAACGAGGCGGGACCTTCGCTATACTTCTTGCGGTTGCAATATCAGTCAGCACGTCGGCATCGGCGCACGAAGATCACAATGCGCTCGGGGCGGGTCCCGGGCCGGTCGCTAACAGCGCAGCCGAGACGCAGAAAGCAGATGGGGCGGACGCTGGCGACGGCCACATGGGCATGGGCTCTATGTCGACTGTGGACATGAACATGGGTGGCCGCGACATCGCCGGCGACGACATGGACATGGGCGGCATGCACGAGGAGACCGCCAACAAGAACAAGAGTTTCGGCGAACGGCTTGTGAGCTGGCTGGGCCGGCTGCACACCATGGTCATTCATTTTCCCATCGCCATGTTCATCGGCGCGTTCGGGTTAGAGCTGTTCGGGTTATGGCGCCGCAACCGGGACTATCAGCATGTCGCACACATAATGCTGGTGGTCGGCGCGCTGGGAGCGATCGCAGCGGCGTTCCTGGGCTGGTTCGCAGGCGGGTTCTACCTGACCGACCGCAACCCTATCCTGATGACGCATCGCTGGCTCGGAACATCGATCGCGGTCTTCGGCGTCGTGCTGGCTTGGATGGCAGCCCGCCACCGCAAGGGTCCCGAGCGGTCGCGGTCGTTGTATTGGGTGGTGCTTGGCCTGATGACGCTCGCGATCTCAATTCAGGGGTTCCTCGGCGGAACCTTCATGCATGGCGGAATAAACCACTTGGCGTTCTGAGGGGCCCGACGCTTAGTAGCCGCTCGCGTGTTGGCGCGGTTCGAAGGAGAATGCGGCAGCGCCGACCTTCGTGCCGTAGGATGCCGCCAGCGATCCCGGCTCCGCTCGGGCGTGTCGAGGAACCCCGACCCTGATAATAGCACACTGTCTCGATGCACTCGCGCGCGAGCCACGGGATCGTGGTACGGGATCATCGAACGGAGAAAGGCCGTGTCGCCGATCGTCGTGTGGATACGAATAAGCGCGAAGCAGCCGAAGAAGATGACAAGCGAGCCGGCGATCAGCGCTTTGTTGGCGGTGTTCGCTCGTCGCACCGCCAATGGCTCCCGCTACGTCGGCGGTACGCTCCGAGCGGAATACAGCCCGGCGAGGGCGGATGACAATCCACTGTCGCGGTCGCGCAACAGGTTATGAATTGCGGTCGCAGCGATCGCCGCTTGTCCGGCTGCGACGCTGATCTGATCGAGCCCTTCCACGACGTCGCCGACTGCGTAGAGACCCTTAACCGAGGTTTGTTGGTGGGCATTGGTTAGCACGCACCCGGATTCGCTGAGCTGTGCTCCGAGCAAAGAGGCAAGCCGCGTCCGAGGTGATGAGCCGAGTGCGGGGTAAAGCGTGTCGAATTGTAGCTCCAAGCCATTGGCCAGCCTCACCTCGACACACTCGCCAAGACGCAACTGCCCGACAGGCGAGGGGGCGACATCAATGCCCTGCTGGTCCAGCTTGGCAAGTTCGGTCGGCCCAAGATCGAGCGAGCGTTCGGCCAGAAGCGTGACCTTGGCCCCATAAGCCCTCAGGAATTCGGCTTCTTCAGCACCATGACCATCGCCGCCGAGCACCGCCACGTTCATGCGCCGGGCCTCATAACCATCGCAGATCGGGCAATAGCGGAGAAGCCCACGCGCCACGCCGATGTCATGCATCGCATCAGGCATCTCGGGACGCCGGTTGACGACGCCCGTCGCAAGGACAACGGTCCGCGCATACAGGACGTTCAGTTCGCAGCTTGCCGAGAAGTGGTCGCCTGACGCGACGATTGCGTCAATCTCACCTCTCTGGACCGTACCGCCATATTCGCGCAGCTGAGCCTGCAATCGCGCAAGAAACGCGACGCCGGAAATGCCTCCGGGAAATCCTGGCAGGTTGCGCGAGTGCGGGATGGAGGCGACGCGCCCTGCCGCCGCGTCATAGACGACGCAGCTCCTGAGAAACCGCGACAGATAGATCGCGGTCATGAGGCCCGCTGGACCGCCGCCCACAATCAGACAGTCGATGACCTCCTCGGGGTCGCCCGTCCAGCCTTGATCGGTCAATCGCAACCTCATCATTACCCCGCGCATGCGCCCGTCCAGGCCCGCGGCCACAGTTCGTCTCGAGAGGAGACGCGGTGAAAAGCGCCCCATGCTCCCTTCTGAATACGCGCCGCCACCGCCGGCCCCTCATCGAGAGCGGTGCGTCGGCACGAAAAAGATCGTGAGGGGTGACCCGCCCGGCTGCGTAATACAGGTGAACCCAATCGAAATGGAGATTACCCTGATGCGTCGCTTGTTCATCACGACTGCCGCCGCGGCCTTATTCTTCGCAGGCGGCGTGGCGAACGCGCACCCGAAGCTGGTGTCCTCCAGCCCCGCCGCCAACGCGGCCGTCGCGACCCCCGAGAAGATCAGCCTTCAGTTCAGCGAGAAACTCGTGCCGGCTTTCTCCAAGGCCGACCTTACCATGGCAGCGATGCCGGGCATGGCGGCCATGAAAATGCCCAGCAGCGCCGCAGTCGGCGCCGATGGCCGGACGCTCACCATCACCCCGAAGCAGCGTCTCCCGCGTGGACGCTACAGCGTCGACTGGCAGGTCGTCTCTGGCGACACACATAAAATCACCGGCAGCTACAATTTCACGGTGAAGTGAGCGAATGCTCGACTGGCCGACCGTCGCCATCCGCTTGGCGTTGTACCTGGTCCTGGCGGCGCTGTTCGGCCTGTCGGCCTTCAGCCTCTACGGCCTTCGCCTTGGCGAGCGCGATGATGCAATCGCGCTGCGGCCTTGGCTCACGGCAAGCGCGGCGCTCGGGTTGCTTCTCTCGGCCGCTGGCCTGATCCTCATGGCCTCGGCGATGGCCGGATCTCCGTTCTGGCCGATCGATCAGGCTGCTGCGGCCGCGCTGCTCGGAGGGTCGGCGGTTGGCACCGCCTGGAAGGTGCGTATGGTGGCGCTCGTCATCGCCGGCGGTGCAGCCCTGCTGGCGCGAGGCAGAGCATCATGGCTGGCTATGGCCATGATTGCGGCAGCCGCGGCATTGGCGACACTCGCGTGGAACGGGCATGGTGCCGCGAGCGAGGGAAGCACGGGATGGCTTCACCTCACTGCGGACATCCTCCATCTCCTTGCTGCCGGTCTGTGGGTCGGGGCGCTGTTCGGATTGCTTCTCCTGATGGCGCGGCGCGCCGAGGAGATCGATGCTGCGCACCTTCGGCTGACCCATCGCGCCCTGCACGGGTTTGGCTCCGTTGGTACGCTCGTTGTTGTTACCCTGGTGGTAACTGGTTTGATCAATAGTTGGCTGCTCGTCGGGCCGACCAATTTCACGGCCTTGGGGACGACACTCTACGGCCTGCTGCTGCTCGCCAAACTGGTCTTGTTCGCAGCGATGCTGGGGCTCGCTTCACTCAATCGTTTCCGCCTCACGCCGGCCTTCGAGCGCTCGATTGCCATGAACGACCATGGCGGGGCGCTTACGGCGCTGCGGGCCAGCCTTGCGGTCGAGACAGCCTGCGTGATCGGCATCCTGGCGCTCGTGGCATGGCTAGGCACCCTCGCGCCACCCGCGTCGGGCATGTAAGCGCTATGGACCAACCGTCCACGCAAGCGCCGCTCAGGCCTTCCACCTTCTTTTACCCACTTACGCGGCTTAACCCTCGCCTCCCAAGACACCCCCCGCTTGGACTGAGCTTACGTGTCCGACGCCCTAAGTCGCCCACAGGCGCTTGCGGGAAGGCCGCGTCGCGCTGCAAAGCTGGGCGTGCGAGAGGGTTGGTCCGGGTGGGCCTGTCAGTGTTTTCAGAGATGAATGAACAAGGGTGGCAAAGTCATGAACGATGGCAAACGCAGTGAAGCCGGCAGCGGCCAGGGTGGCGAAGTCGTCCTCATCACGGGCGCGAGCGGCTTCATCGCGGCCGCGTTGATCGCCAAGCTTAGCGAGGGCTATAGGGTCGTCGGCCTCGATCGCGCTGGTCCTCCCGATCCGCCGCCGCCCGCCGCAGCAGTCGACTTCGATCTCGGCTCTGACGAGGCAGTGCGCGCTGCACTTGATGAGGTTCGTGCCCGCTATGGCAACCGCATCGCCTCGGTGATCCATCTCGCCGCCTATTACGATATTACGGGCGATGCCAATCCGCTTTATGACAAGGTCACCGTGCAGGGCACCCGCCGGCTGATTGACGGGCTGCAATCGTTCGAAGTCGGACAATTCGTCTTCGCCAGCACGATGCTCGTTCATAAGCCGACCCCCACACCCTACGAGCGCATCAACGAGGACTCGCCGATCGGCGCGTCCTGGGCCTATCCGCAGTCCAAGGTCGACGCCGAGACATTGCTGCATGAGCGCCACGGAAACATCCCCGTCGTTTATATGCGCGCCGCCGGAGTTTACGACGACGACGGACGCTCGGCTTTTCTCGCGCAGCAGATATCGCAGATTTACGAGCACCGCCTGATCTCGCACTTTTATCCCGGCATGCTGTGTGCGGCGCAGTCATCGGTGCACCGCGACGACTTGGCTGACGCCGTGCTGCGTCTGGTCGATCGGCGGCACGAACTGCCGTCAGAACTGCCGCTGCTCATCGGCGAGCCCGACGCACCCGGCTATGCCGAGATCCAGGACATCGTCGGCGAGGCGCTCCACGGCGAGGGCTGGAAGACGATCCGGATTCCGCAGCCGCTCGCGAAAGCCGGGATCATCCTGCAGAACGAAGCGCTCGGCAGCGACGACTTCATCCAGCCCTGGATGATCGACAGCAGCAACGACCACTATATCCTCGATATTTCACGCGCCCGCTTGCTGCTCGGTTGGGAACCGAAGCATCGCCTCCGGGACACGCTGCCGACGATCGTCGCCGCGCTGAAGCGCCACCCGCGGGCCTGGTATCGGAACAACAAGCTTAACGAGAATCTGGTTGCCTGGCACGATAAGCTAAAGGCCGAACCTGTAGCGCCGGGCCAACAACCCGCAGCGGCAGGCGGTGGAATGGCCGGTATGGATCACGGGGCTGCGGACCATAGCAGCATGGACCATGCTGCCATGGGGCACCGACCTGGCGCGGCGGACATGGCGATGACCGGTCACGGTGCACACGGCGATCACATGGCCATAATGGACCGCGACGAGCGCCGTGCGCGCTGGGCTCTTTACGCAAACATCGGTCTTGGGCTGTGGCTCGCCTCCAGCCCGCTTATCTACGACTCCGTGACCACTCACAGTGTCGGCGAGGCGGCGCGCTTCGTAACTATTGATCGCGGGCTGCCGTCGATCGAGTGGCGGGCGAACGCGCTGGCCATCAGCGATGTCGTCAGCGGCCTCGCCATCGTGCTGTTCGGCGCGCTGTCGCTCGTTCCGCGCACCAAGACATGGGCGCAGTGGGCGGTCGCGTTCGTCGGCATCTGGCTGTTCTTCGCCCCGCTGATCTTCTGGAGCCCGAGCGCCGCTCAGTACAACAACAACCTGCTCATCGGCTCGGCCGTGATCGCCCTGTCGGTGCTCGTGCCGATGATGCCGGGCATGAGCATGGCGGGCATGATGGACCCCAAGAACATCCCGCCCGGCTGGACCTATTCGCCATCCACCGACGCACAGCGGCTGCCGATCGTCGCCATGGGTCTGATCGGCCTTCTCACCTCGCGCATCCTCACCGCCTACCAACTGGGGCATATTGACGGCGTTTGGGAGCCGTTTTTCGCCGGCTCCCTGAGCGATCCACGCAACGGCACCGAGGAGATCATCACCTCGGACATGTCCAAGGCCTGGCCGATTCCCGATGGTGGGCTCGGCACGGTCAGCTATGTCCTCGAGATCCTGATGGCGGTAATGGGCACCCGCGACCGCTGGCGGACCATGCCGTGGATGGTGACCTTCTTCGGCATCCTTGTCATCCCGCTCGGCGTCATCAGCATCTATTTCATCATCAGTCAGCCCATCGTCATCGGCACGTGGAGCACGCTGGCGCTGATCGCCGCGCTCGCCATGCTGATCATGATCCCGTTCGCGCTCGACGAGGTGATTGCGATGGGTCAGTTCCTTCTCTGGGCGCGCCGGCAAGGCAAACCGCTGATCCGCACCTTCTTCCAAGGCGACGCGATCGCGGCCGGCGGAGAGGACACCTCGGACGCGATGGCCTCGCCAAGCACCTTCTGGGCGGACGCGAAGAAGGGTCTGACCCTGCCATGGACGCTGACTGCGAGCATCGTCATCGGCGTCCTGCTGATGCTCACCCGGGTATTGTTCGGCACGGAAGGCGGGATGGCGAACAGCGATCACGTTGTGGGTGCGCTGGTCATCACGGTCGCGATCATCGCCACAGCGGAGGTTGCCCGCGTGCTGCGGCTGATCAATGTCGCGTTCGGAGCCTGGCTCGTGGCCGCGCCTTTCCTCCTGGACGGCGTTGGTCACCTTGGTGCCGTGGCCTCGGTCGTAGCGGGCATTGCGCTCGTCGGCCTCAGCTTTCCAAGGGGGAAGCGCAGCGCCGAGCATTATGCAGGCTGGGACAAGTACGTGATCTGAAAGTATCCTCGATCACTGCTGGCTCCATTGCGGACCTTGATCGCGCATCGCACCGTCTCGCGTGCCTTCGTCGCCGCTTTCTTGCGTCGTTCAATCGGGACCGGTTCACGGTCACGATCTGTCGCCGGCGACGATCGCCCGTTGACGCGGCGATGTTCATCATCGGCTGCCTTGGTGATCGCGCCCTCCGCCCAATACTGCTAATGAGAGCTGTTCGCATAGTGCGCGACGAGTAAAGCTTGGAGACGATCACCCATATGCTGTCACTTCGGGTCGCGCTGATTAAGCCTGCACTCGCGCTGGTCGCGTCGCTTATGCTGCTGTTGATTCCCGCTGCGGCGACGGCCGATCCCGGCGACGTGCAAACCGCTTGGCGTCTGCTCGATTATATGGCGGTCGATTATGGCGGTGCGGTCGCCAACGGCGCGGTCACAAGTGCGTCCGAATACGCGGAGATGACGGAGTTCGCCGCAGGCGTGTCCACCCGCCTGCGCGCGCTCCCTGCGACACCTGAGCGGCAATCCCTGATCCAACGGGCTTCGCAGCTCCAAGGCGTGATTGCCCGCAAGGGCTCGGCCCAACAGGTCGCGGCGCTCGCCTACGGGCTCGCCGCCGATCTGCTCAAGGCCTATCCGGTTCCGCTCGCCCCGGACAAGACACCGGACATCTCCACAGCAGGAGCGGTTTTTCGACAATCCTGCGCGTCCTGCCACGGCATGACAGGCAACGGGCACGGTCCCGACGCCGCCAAGCTCGACCCGCCACCGATCGCCTTTACTGATGCCGAGCGAGCGCGCCAGCGCAGCGTGTTCGCGCTCTATCAGGTGATAAGCCAAGGCATCGACGGAACCGCGATGCAGAGCTTCGTCGATCTGTCTAGCGATCAGCGCTGGGCGCTCGCGTTCCGCTCCGGCAGCTTCGCCTCCACCGACGCACAAGCGGTCGAGGGTGAGCGGCTGTGGAAGTCGGACGCGAGCTTGCGGGCACGAATTCCCGACCTGAAAACCCTGGTCGCGCTCACCCCCGCCGCGCTTGCGGGCAGCATCGGGCAGGTGAAAGCCGACGCGGTGCTCGCCTATCTGCGTCGCCACCCCGATCAGGTGATGCAACAAGCCCCAAGCCCGCTCGCCGTGGCGCGCGCCAAGCTTGCGCAAAGCCTCGCCGCGTTCCAGCGCGGCGACCGGCGCGCTGCAAAGGAACTGGCGCTGTCCGCCTACCTCGACGGGTTCGAGCCGATCGAACCGACGCTCTCGGCGCGCGACCCGAACCTCATGTCCCGGATCGAAGGCGCGATGGGAGAATATCGCGCCGCTGTGGAGAGCAGCACGTCAGCCGATGACGTGACCGAACGAGTGGCAGTGCTGGGCGGCCTGTTCGATGATGCCGAGGCCGCGCTCGCGCCCGACGCCGCGACGCAGGCGTCCACCTTCTTGGGAGCCTTCACGATCCTGCTGCGCGAAGGGCTGGAAGCTCTCTTGATCGTGGTGGCCATGATTGCGTTCCTCCGCAAAGCGGAGCGGCCGGAAGCCATGCGCTATGTGCATGGTGGCTGGGTCGGCGCGCTCGTCGCCGGCGGGATTACCTGGGCGGTTGCCACCTATGCGATCGGTATAAGCGGCGCGAGCCGGGAACTGACGGAAGGGTTCGGCTCGCTGTTCGCGGCCGTGGTCCTGCTCTCGGTCGGAATCTGGATGCACGGCAAGGCACAAGCTGATCAATGGCAACGCTATATCCGCGAGAAAATGTCACGGGCGCTATCGGGCGGGTCGGGATGGTTCCTGTTCGGGCTCGCATTCCTGGTTGTCTATCGGGAGGTATTCGAGACGATCCTTTTCTACGCCGCGCTCTCGACACAGGGGAACACCGCGATGCTGCTGGCCGGGGCCGGCGCAGCGATCAGCCTTCTCGCCGTCATCGCCTGGGCAATGCTCCGCTACAGCCGGACGCTGCCGATTACGCAGTTCTTCCGCTACAGCTCATGGCTGATGGCCGCTCTGACGGTCGTGCTGGCCGGTAAGGGAGTCGCTGCTCTCCAAGAGGCGGGGATCATCGACATAGCGCCGCTCGCCAGCGTGCCACGTATCTCGATGTTGGGCCTGTTCCCGACATTTCAGTCGGTGCTGGCACAACTCCTGATGCTTGCCGCGATCATGATCGGGTTCGCCTGGAACCGCCGCGCCAAGCCGCGGACGGGCGGGCCGCTAGCCTAGCGGCAGGGCAGGTGACGCCCCTCTCTAAAGCGTTGCTGCCAACCCTGACCGTGCATCGCACCGTCTCACGCGCCTTGGCTCGCAATGTAACGGGAGGGCGGCGGGGAAAGCGCCGCCCTCGGGCCATTTACGCGGCCATCTTGTCGCAAGCGTCGGCGCACTTGCGACACGCGGCGACGCAATCCTCCATGCCGTCCAGCCCTTCGCAGCTCGACGCGCACGCCCGGCAAATCTCGGCGCACTCGCGGCAGATATGCCGGTGGTGCTCGGACTTGCGCGCCATGAAGTCGATCGCGACACTGCAAATCTGAGCACAGTCCAGCATCAGCTTCATGTGCTGAGGCTCGACGTGTCGCCCGCCCGCCTCCAGGCAGTGATTCATCGCCATGTGAAGGCAGGTGATGTGGCATTCATGGCAGGCGTCCATGCACGCCTTCATCTCGGGATCGATCTGATGCATTGTCTTTCCTTCCATATGCGCCCCCCTCCCCTTGTATATACGCGGTTCTTGGCGCTTTCCCTCGCCGGGGTCGGGACTTCACCGTCCTTGCGGCTCGGACCATGGTCCAAGGTCAACCCTTTTCTTTAGCGCAACGCAGACTCACATGTTCCACTCCGATCGCAAGATCGTCCAGGATCGGGCAATCCGGTCGATCTCCGCCCGCGCAGCGACGCGCCAGATCTTCGAGCGACTTGCGCATCGCTCGGAGCTCGTGCTCCTTGCGCTCCATCTCCGCGGCTCGTGCAAGCGCGAGGGCCTTGACCTCACCACTCGCCCGATCGCCGTCCTGCCACAGCGCGACGAGCTGGCCGATCTCCGAAATTGGAAAGCCCAGATCGCGTGCGCGGCCGATGAAGCGCAACATGTGGACTTCGCGTTCGTCATAGTCGCGGTAGCCGGAATCACGCCGCGTGGCCTTCGGAATGAGGCCGATCGCCTCATAATGGCGGATCATCCGCTGGCTGACGCCCGAAGCTTTGGCCGCCTGTCCTATATTCACGTATCGCCTCCTCAAGCCGCTGTCGGACGCCAACGGCGAAGCGTCAGAGCATTGGCGACGACGCTGACACTCGACAGCGCCATCGCCGCGCCGGCGATCACCGGGCTTAGATACCCGAACGCTGCCAGCGGGATGCCGACCAGGTTGTAGATGAACGCCCAGAACAGCCCCTGGCGGATCTTGGAATATGTCCGTTTGGAGATGTCGATCGCGTCCGCGACCAGGCGCGGATCGCCCCGCATCAGCGTGATGCCCGCTGCGTGCATCGCAACGTCTGTTCCGGTTGACATGGCGATGCCGACATCTGCTGCAGCGAGGGCAGGGGCGTCGTTGACGCCGTCCCCGACCATCGCGACCGTGCGGTCCCCGCCCCGCAATGCTGCTACCGCATCCGACTTTCCTTCCGGCAGGACATTGGCAACGAAATCGTCGATGCCGAGCTTGGCCGCCGCTGCGCGGGCGCTTCCCGCATTGTCTCCGGTCAGCATCACGCTGCGTATGCCACGGCCATGCAGCGCCGCCACGGCAGCAGCGGCGGAAGCCTTGACCTCGTCGCCGAACGCCAGAAGGCCGAGAAGGCGGCGTTCGGGCGCGCGTTCCGCGACCCAGGAGACCGTCCGTCCCTCGGCTTCCAGCCTGGCCGCCTCACTCGCCAGCGGTGTCATCACGATAGCTTCGTCGTCCATCAAGCGCGTGCTGCCGAGGATCAGGTTGCGGCCGTTGACGTCTGCAGCAACCCCGCGGCCGGGCAAGCCGCGCATCCCGTTGGCGCGGGCGGGTTCGACGCCTTCCGAGCTGGCCCACGCCAAGACGGCCCGGGCGAGCGGATGCTCGCTTCCAGCCTGAAGCGCCGCGGCGAGCGCGATCAGCTCGGCGCGTTCGGCCCCCTCGGCCGGCAGTGCGGCCAGCAGCGAGGGCTTGCCCTCGGTCAGCGTGCCGGTCTTGTCGAACGCGACGATGTTGATGCGGTGCGCGGTCTCCAGCGCCTCCGCGTCCTTGATGAGGACACCGGCCCGCGCGGCAACGCCCGTGCCGGCCATGATCGCGGTCGGCGTGGCCAGGCCGAGCGCGCACGGACAGGCGATGACGAGCACCGCGACCGCGTTCAGGATCGCGACTTCCACTCCGGCGCCGGCGATCAGCCAGCCGGCGAGGGTCAGCGCGGCTATGACGAGGACGATTGGCACGAACACGGCGCTGACCTTGTCGACGAGCCGCTGGATCGGAGCCTTGGCGCCCTGCGCGCTTTCGACAAGGCGCACGATGCGAGCGAGGGTGGTCTCAGCCCCCACCGCCGTCGTCTCGACCAGGATGAGGCCGTCCGCGTTGATCGATCCGCCGGTCACTGGGTCTCCAGCGGCCTTGGCGACCGGAAGGCTCTCTCCGGTGAGCATGGATTCATCGACATGGGTTGCTCCCTCGATCAGTCGTCCATCGACGGGGATGCGCTCGCCGGGCCGGACGCGGACGCGGTCACCCGAGCGCACCTCCGCCAGGGCAATCTCTCGTTCGCTGCCGTCGGTGCCGACAACGCGAGCCTGGTCGGGCCGCAGCGCCATCAGCGCGCGGATCGCCTCTCCGGTCTGACGCTTGGCGCGGCCTTCGAGCCATTTGCCGAGCAGGATAAGGGTGATGACGACGGCCGAAGCCTCGAAGTAATAATGCGCATCCATGCCGTGCATCGGCGCGAACAGCAGCTGGTAGAGGCTGAGCCCGTAGGCGGCCGATGTGCCGATCGCGACCAACAGGTCCATGTTGCCGGTTCGGGCGCGCGCGGCCTTCCAACCCGCGCGATAGAAGCGCGCGCCCAGCCAGAACTGCACGGGCGTCGCGAGCAGCAGCTGGATCCAGCCCGGCACCGCCACCTCGATACCGAACGGGGCCAGCAGCATCGGAACGACCAGCGGCAGCGACAGCGCCGCGGCGATCAGCACGTGGCGGAGCTCTCTTGTTGCGGCTGCGTCGCGGCGGGCGTCCTCGGCGCTTCGTTCCGCCTCCGCCGATCCGGTGCGCGCGAATGCGGTGTAACCAGCGCTTTCGACGGCCTCGACCAAGACATAAGTGGGGACGCCACCCACCGTTTCGATCCGCGCCGTCTCGGCTGCCAGGTTGACACTCGCGGAGCGGACGCCGGGCACTTTCAGCAGCGCCTTCTCGACCCGGCCGACACATGAGGCGCAGGTCATGCCCGTGATCGTCAACTCGGTCGTTTGCGTCAACGGGGTGTAGCCCGCCGCAAGAACCGCATCGGCTACGGCAGCGACATCGGATCGTCCATCGACGAACTCGACGTTCGCGCGCTCCGTCGCGAGATTGACCGAGACGCCGGCGACGCCCGGCACCCCGGCGATGGCGCGCTCCACCCGCCCGACACACGTCGCGCAGGTCATGCCATCGATGGCCAGCGACAGCCTGTCTTCGCTTCTCGCCTGTGTCTGCATTGGCAGCTGCGCCGGGGCGCTCATGGTCGTCTCCACTACTGAGTCGATGGCCTTATCGTCCCTCACATCGTGTCAAGGTCAACAGCTAAATACACCCCTTGACCCTGACACAGTGTCAAACCCCACATCTGCTTCATCCACCTCATGGAAGAACGAAGATGATCGATTTCAAAGTTCAGGGAATGACCTGCGGAGGCTGTGCGCGCGGTGTGACCAGCGCGCTTCAGCGCGTCGATGCCAAGGCCGTCGTCAACGTCGACTTGGCGAGCAAGACCGTTTCGGTAAGCTCGACGGCCGATGTACAGCAACTCAAGCGGGCCATAGAGAAGGCCGGCTTCGCGGTGACGCAATAGAGAGCCCTATTTTGCCTGAGGGCTTTCGGGGCGGGCGCGTAAAAGGATTGTGCGTTGATCCGCACGCGCCCGCCTCGCGATCATAAGTGCACCGGCCTGAAACGGTCATGACACCGGCTGAAGCCTCAAAAGTCCGCGTTGTTACTTTATGGGGCGGGCGCGACCTTGACGGTGCATCGCACCGTCTCACGGGCTTTCGCAGCAGCTTCTACGCACCTTTCAATCGCTTCGCGATTAACCGTCACGATTCTGTCGGCCGCGACGATCCCACGGAACGCGGTCGGGCTGGCGCTCTGCATTAGGCGCTGCCCTGCTTCCCAACGTGGTAGGCCGAGCGTTCACGCCGCGATGCGCTGCGCCATCTGCTTGGGCGTCATCGCCATGACCGGGGCTTTGGAAAGAATATGGACAACATGGTCGATGCGGCCGGTCGCCGTGTCCACGCCCTGCTGAAGCACGCCAAGCGCCTTGCTGTAGTCGGGCACGTTGATCGCGCGGCGCGCTCGGCCGCCAAGCCCTCCACGGCACGGCGTAGCAATGCCAGCTCACGGTCCTGACCTTCTATCGCGGCACGCAACCGGTCGAACGCGCGGGCCTGGTCCTGCTCGGGCCGGGCATGGTCGCCCGCCATGTCCCTTGCCCCGATCACGCGACAGGGCGCGGACGAGCTGGCGCTGGTCGGCGAAGTCGCGCGGCCGTAATGGAGATGCACGTCGTCGCGATGCCGCGACATGCCGACATAGGCGCTGTGCCGGTCCATGCCGGGGGTGGCGAGGACAGGGGCGCGATCGACCGTCACCCCCTGCGATTTATGGATGGTGGCGGCATAGCCATGATCGACATGGGCATAATCCTTGGTGTCGAACGCGACACCGCGCCCGTCATCGAGGCGCACCGCCATGCCCTCGGGCGATACCCGCTCGATCGGGCGAGCGTGCCGTTCTTGACCCCCATGCCCCGTTCGTTGCGAAGGAACATGATGCGGTCGCCGGTCGCGAACTGGCGTGTCCCCCGCTCGGCCTTCACCGTCACGTCGCCGCCAAGGTCGTCCGACGAACGCCCAGCGCCAGCGCGGCGATCAGGTAGCGCATACAGATCTTGGTCGAAGCATCGTTGGCGGTCCCGTCCGATTGGAGCGGGACCATGCGGTTATTGAGCAGGCTTGCCCATTTTGCGGAGCATCGCATTCAGGGTCGCGATTTCGCGGTTCTGGCTTGTGATGGCTTTCTGCGCCTCGCCCCGGACCTCTGCATTCTGGGAACTGCGAAGCGCGATCTGCGACATCGCGACCGCACCGCGGTGATGCTCGATCATCTTGCGAATCCACGTCTCGCCGGCATCGGCTCCCTTCGCCGCCATCATCTTCTGGTGCATGTCCATCTCGGCCGGGCCGTAGGGGTTGGCCGCGGTTGGCTGCATCATCTTGGAATGATCCATGCCTTGATGGTTCATGCCCTGATGCCCCGCCTGCTGGGCTAGGGCCGGGGTAGCGAGCAAGGCAAGGGTCGCCAGCACGGGTACAATACGCAGCTCGATCTCCTCGGGTCGTGTCAATTTTCTACGCGCCGGAAGCGCGCCCCCCTCATCCGCCGAAGCGATAATCGTTGGGTGGCTTGTCCTATCAGTCGCGCTTCGGTTCAAAGCCGGGGAAGAATGGCCTTCATCTGATCGATCTCGCGGCGCTGCCCCTTGATGATTTCGCCGCATAGCGCTTTCAACTCGGGATCACGGAGCGACGCCTCTTGGCACATCAGGATCGCGCCCGAGTGATGCGGAATCATCGACCGCGTGAACGCCCGGTCTCCGATCGTCGTCTGCGTCCGGATCAGCGCGTAGCTGCCGAGGAAGACCGCGATCGAGCCGATAATTAGTGCGCTGTTCGCCGCCCTGGAAGGAAACATATGGCGCATGGCGAGGATCATCGCGACTACCATCGGCGCGACCATCATCAGCGTCATATAGAACATATTCAGGTTGTTGTAGAAGCTGCCTAAACTGTCGATCATCACGAACATAACGAAATACATGATGATGCCGCTGACGACGGTCTGCACCGCCAAGCTCACATATGCGTTCTTCATCATCGCTACTCTCCCGTGTTGATGCCGCCCGCCCGCATAAGTGCGCCGCGCCGTGTCGCGCGTCGCCGGACAGTAAGCGTGGGCAGCAGACCGCCTTGCTATTGAGTGCGGCTCTTTTGGTAGGCGAGTTTGCCGGCGTGGCGGCGGATGGCGATGGCGGCGACGGCGCGGCGGGTGAAGCGTTCGTCGATGTCGTCGGCGTTGTAGGGGCCGCCATACCATTCACGTAAGCGGTCGTGTTCTTCGTGGCCGGGGTCGGCCATGGCATCGAGGAACATCTCGAACCCGGGCAAGCCGCCGACATCTTCGGGCGGGCAGCGCCGTTCCCCGTCGACGAAGCACGGATATTTGACGTCGGGTTCGCCGGGGCCGACCGTCTCGACGGTGATGGTGTGCCGCCAGTCGTCGCCCATGTCGTAGGTATAGACGAACTCCCGCACGCCCCGGTTGATGAGCGTCGCGAGCTTCACGTTCTTTGCAGCGGTCATGCCGCTCTCCGGCCACATTGGGTCGGGGATGCCGTAGCGCCGATCGGCGGCCTCGAAATGCCACAGATGATAGTCCTCCCAACCCATCGCAGCCTGGACGATGTCGTGGAGCATCTTGAGGCTGGCGGTGGCCGGCACGTCGACCCGGCGCCAGATGGCGGGTTCGATGTCGTTGAGGATGATATGCAGGCGGGCGATGGTCTCGACGCTCATGCCGCCAGTCTGGCAGGTTCGGGGGACCAGTTCCACGGCATGAGTTCGTCCCAGCGGCTGGCTGGCCAGTCACCGGCCACCTTGGCGATGACATCGGCGATATACGCCGGTGGGTCGACGCCGTTCGCCTTGCACGTCTGGATGATGGTGTAGATGGCCGCGGCCCGCTCGCCGCCTGCGCGCGAACCGGCGAACAGCCAGTTGCGGCGTCCGACCGCGACACCGCGCAGCGCACGCTCCGCGATATTGTTGTCGATCTCCAGGCGACCATCACCCAGGAAGCGCGACAGCGCTAGCCAGCGTTTCGTGCCATAGGCGATGGCCCTTGCCATGTCGGACCTCGACGACAGGCGGCGCAAGCTGGCGTCGAGCACCTCGCGCAAGGCGTCGACCAGCGGTCGACTTTTCTCCTGTCGGGCTCGCCATCGCACGTCGGGTGGTTGGCCACGGACCTCGGCCTCGACAGCGTAAAGCGTGCCGATCCGCTCGAGGATATCGGTGGTCAGCGGTGTAGGCGACCGTTCGTGCAGGTCGAAGACCTTGCGCCGGAAATGTGCCCAGCATGCCACCTCGGTGACGCCACCCCGATACAGTCCGTCATAACCGGCATAGGCATCCGCCTGCAGGAAGTTGCGGAAGCCGGCGAGATGAGACAGCGGGTGCGCGGCGGTGCGGTCTGGCGTGAAGCGATACCAGGTCGCGCGCGGCGCCGTGCTGCCGGATGCCTGGTCGTCGGCCGCGTACACCCATAACCGGCCAGTCGCGGTCTTGCCCCGGCCGGGGTCGAGCACCGGCACCGGCGTGTCGTCGGCATGGATCTTGTCGGCCTTGAGCACCTCGTCGCGGATGCGGCTGACGATGGGGTCGAGAAGTGCTGCGGCCTGTCCGGTCCAGCTCGCCAATGTCGAGCGGTCGATGTCGATACCTTGCGCTGCCATCATTTCGGCCTGGCGGTAGAGCGGCAGATGGTGGTCGAACTTGGAGACGACGACGTGCGCCAGCGTCGCGAAGGTCGCCTTGCCTCTGGCCACAGCGCTCACCGGTGCGGGTGCCTGGACAATCTTCTCGCATACCCGGCAACTGTATTTGGGGCGGACGTTGCGCACGACGCGCCAGCGCACCGGCACAATGTCGAGCATCTCGTGTGTGTCCAAGCCGAGCGCGCGCAACGCACCGCCACAGTCCGGGCAGGTGCAGGCACCCGACGCCGGCTCGTGGACGACCTCCTCGCGCGGCAGATGTCCGGGCAGACTGCGGACGGGCACCGGCCGAACCGCCACGCCAGGGTCAACCATCTCAGGCCCAGGCGCATCGCGCTCGGTCTCGAGTTCCTCCAGCGCCAGTTCGAGTTGCTCAATCTCGCGCCCCAGCTTTTCGGACGACGCGCCGAACTGCATTCGCCGCAGCCGCGCGATCTGTCCGCGCAGCGTATCGATGAGCAGGTCGCGGGCGGCAAGCGCGGCATTGGCCCGGGCGAGCGAAGCCTCCAGCGCGGCGATCCGCGCGGTCGCATCAGCAGGGGAAACAGGCGCTTCCGACACTCCGTTTCCATAGCAGATTGCAGGTCGGCGAGCGAGAGAAAGTGGCGCAAAACCGCCGTTCCTACCCTGCCAGCGTCGGCGTGAACGTCCGCTCGGGGCGCCGCCAGTCGATGCCTTCCAGCAGCATCGACAATTGCGCTGGCGTCAGCGTCACCGTGCCGGTCGCTGTCACTGGCCAGACGAAACGGCCACGGTCGAGCCTCTTGGAAAACAGGCAAAGCCCCTGGCCGTCGAACCACAGCAGCTTGACCAGATGCCCCCGCTTGCCACGGAACGCGAACAAGCCACCCGAATGCGGGTTCTGCGCCAGCACCTGCTGCACCAGCACCGCCAAGCCATCGAACCCCTTGCGCATGTCGGTCACGCCGCACGCCAGGAACACCCGCGTCGGCAACGGCACTGGCACCGGGCTCATCGCAGCACCGACAAAACCCGTGCAAGCACATCTGCATCCACGCCTGCGTCGACACTCACCCGCACGCCGCCCGGCAACTCGATCTGGATGAGCCCCGATGGATATGGCGCCGGCTGTGGCGCTGGCGGCGTCAGTTCCGCCACCTGTACCTCGGCAAATACCGGCAGCGACGGCATCGCCCCGGCCAACTTGCCTTCGCGCAGCTGCTTGCGCCACGTGTAGATCAGGCTGCTCGATACCTCGCGATGCGCGATGACATCGCAGACCCGACCCCCCGGTCGGAACGCCTCCGCCAGGATCTCCAGCTTCTCCGTGTCCGACCATCGGCGCCGGCCTGACACCCGGCCAACCACCTCCATCCGACCAGTCATACGAGTGCTCGTATGACTGGTCGTAGAACCCAAAACTTCCCGCACCGCCGCGCCCTCGTCAAAGGCGACAAGCATCCCTGCTACCGGCGCTACCGCAAGACGGCCTGCTGACCACGCTTACGCCGGACAGGCTAGCGCATCCATAACAGTCAGTGGATGATACGTGCGTAATCCATCCACCCCTCACCGATTCGACAAGCCTTGCTGCAGTTCTAGGATACCAAACGGCCCGCGCACGCTTTCTGGACGGTCAACAGCTTGGCGTAGAAGAAGGTGCGTACCCGCGCGGTGTGCCGTTCGGTGAGAGTCGCAAACAGACCACAGGCAAAAACTGCAAGTGCGAGCGTAGCGCCAACAAGTGCGATGTTGCCCGCCGTTGGTGGTAAGCGCTCAGAGCCCACTAACAACGCTGCGGCGAATGCCATGATTGGAAAGTGCATGGCATAGAGTGAAAAGCTGGCTTTTGCTCCATAACCGGCGAACG
This sequence comes from Sphingomonas epibiotica, assembly GCF_039615155.1. Taxonomy (NCBI): domain Bacteria; kingdom Pseudomonadati; phylum Pseudomonadota; class Alphaproteobacteria; order Sphingomonadales; family Sphingomonadaceae; genus Sphingomonas; species Sphingomonas epibiotica. The sequence goes on from NZ_JBDGHY010000013.1 coordinate 26,873, forward strand.
GTCGCAACCAGCGCGGCGTTGGCGGATTCGCTCGTAGCAATATATATAGAAAAAGTGCGAATGCGCCCGCCAGTGCCAGTTCAAGGCCCTCCAGTCCGACAACCCGCACAACGATAAGTATTGCCGGTAATATGCTGCTCGCAATGATCAGCCAGGTGCGGCCAATCGGTGATCGGGGAAAATCGGTCAGATGCGTTTTGGTCATACCATGAAGCGCAGCACCACAAAGCCAACAAGCAAAGCCGATCAGCATGAATGGCGTAATCCAGGCCAGACCGATAAAAATTAAGAAGATTGACGGGCGACGTTGCCTCCAACTGACGACAATGGCCGGAAACCAGATGTAAAACCAGAATTCATAAGCGAGGCTCCAAAGTGGTCCGTTAGTGCCGAACGGCGCAACCACGATGCCCTGCAAGAAGAGAATGTTGCCTAGCAGCACATGCCACTCGAGCGCGCCGACGACATCCTTGCGCAGCACGTAAGTCTCGGTCGTGCCGAGATGGGTCGATGACTCGAGGGCGTAGAGGCCCACCGCGTCGAGCGCTCCACCGATCACCAATGCCGGCACTAGCACGACCAGCAATCGCGCAAGGCGGTCGATCAGGTAGCTTGACCAATGCCAATCCCCGATCCGTCTGTCGATACTGCGCGCGATCCAGAAGCCGCTGAGCACGAAGAAAAGAATGACGCTTGCATGCGCATAACCAGCCAAAAAATAGCCGGCCGAAGCCGCGACCGAGGCTTGCCCGCAATAATCTTCGATGAGGAGATACCAAGCATGTGCGAACGCGACTACGACTGCCAGGACACAGCGCATGGCATCCATAACCGCAAAAGCGCCCTGACCCGACTTCTGGTCGCCGCGCTCCATGTCTTGCCCAGATTTGGTCGAAAAGCCGTCTCCGCGGCGCGCATCCGTTGTATCCCCCATGCATACGATACGACGGCAGATCGCTTACCCCTCAAACTCGTGCCTTCTTTTTTGCCGAACAGGGTGGGGCCAAGCTGTTACGACAGCGATGCTGCCCGTTGGCGGGCGCGATAGAGACGCGTTTCGGCCGCCTTCTCGCTTATGTCGAGTATCAGTGCGGTTTCGACTTGGCTGATGCCCTCGATAGTCCGGAGGACCAGCGATTCCTTCAAGGTCGTTGGCAACACGGCGATGGCACGTGTCGCCCGGTCCAGTTCCTGTCGATTGGCTACGGCGTCTTCAATCGCGTTTCGGTCTCCCGGGACAGCCTCGGCCTCCCTGCCAATTGGCACCGCCAATGACAAATTGCCGCACGGCGTGCTGGCCACCCATTTAAGGCAATGGTTCATCGCCATGTGAAGGCAGGGCACATGGCATTCGTGGCAGGGCGTCCATGCACGCCTTCATGTCGGGGTTGATCTGGTGCATCTCTCTACCTCCGTGTGAGTCCCCGCCTGCCCCTGATACGCGCGCCGCGGAATCACCCCTTGTCGCGATCTCCGTCGATCGAGGCGATGCTACATCGCCCATCGGCCGAACAGCGTTGCAACTATGATGCCCGCGCCAAGCATTAGGAGCGTCAGCGCCGTCATCGCGACGATCTGCGGTCCGGTCACGCGCGGGCCCGTCCCCATGCCGCTCATCCCTGCCATCGCATCGTGCTTCATGTCCGGCATCGGCGTAGCCGATTGCCGGTCCGCGGCGACCTCGTGCCCGCCATGCCCGAGTACGCGCACCGTGCCCATGCCGTGCTTCAACCGGACGCCGACAAGCCAAAGGTTGATAGGGTAGGCAACGGCGAAGCCGACAAGCGTCGCAAGCGACATGACGCCCCAAAAGCGAAGCGAGTTGGCGTGCATCGCAGCCATGTCCCGGCTCATCAACACCACCATCGTCGGGATCATGCCGGCCATAACGGCATTCATCGAAAGCCATTCGGGGATGAACGACATGCGAAGCGCCCCCCAATAGGAACCGCCCGCCATGTCGCGCATGAACAGCGCCTGGAAAATCAGCAGCCCGAACGCGAAGCCGAACACATATTCCGCAATCACGTCCTGCCACATCGGCAGGCCGAGTGCCGTGGTGATCGCGGCCGCGGCGATGACGCCGGTCGCGTCACCCGCCATGCAATGAATGGCCGACCCGAACGCCTGCTTCCAGAGCGGCCGAACGAAGTCCTCGTGCCGCTCGTTCGCCGGTTCCTGGCAGGACAGGACATAGGCCGCGGCCATGATCGGGCCGCCGTAGAGCGTGACCAGCAGCCACCCCCATTTCATCACCCGCAACTCGGGGTTGCGGGTGAAGGCATCCCACGCGACGTAAGCGACCGATATCGCGGTCAGCACGAACCATCCGATCAACACGGCGTCGAGCCAGGGGGCCGGGGAAGGCATCGTCATGGCAGCTCTCCTCTACATGCTAGAGGATACGTGGCTCCCCGCGCCAGCCCTCGCGCGGGGCGTGTCAGGCGAGCTTGCTGGATACGGCCTTGATCGCCTTCAGCCCCGATCCGAACCGCGCGATGGCCTCGCGGTTCCTCTCCAGCTCGCCGTAAGGGAGGTAGGATATGTCGAGGTCGGCGACGCGGCTGAACGCGGGCCGCTGCAATTGCGCACGAACGTCCGCCTCGCGCGCGTCGGGCGCGACGAGGAACAGTCCCGCGGTCGCGTGAAGGTCGCTACCGCTCAAGGCCAGGTCGAGCATCCTGACGATGCCCGAATAGATCGACGTCGAATGCTCCACCTCGAACGCTGCGGCGACGTGATCGCCGGCCTTTTCAAGCCACAGCACGTCGATCAGCCGGATGGAATCAGCGCCCTTCGACCTCGCGATCGTCTCGGGCAAGCGCTCAAGGCACCCTGCGCCCAAGGGCGATCCGTTGAAGGCTCGGCTGCGATCGTTTGCGGCGATCCATACGTCATAGCCGAGTGCCAAGCCTAGATCGCGAAGCCATGCCTGAATTTCGGTATGGGTGCGCTCGTTCTCGCCTTCACGCTGCGCGGCCTTGCTAAGCGTGCGCGCCTCTTCGCGCGCCGCCTCGAGCCGCTGCCCCCAGCTCGCCAGAGCCGCGCCGCTCACGTCGAGCGGCGGGGCCGGGTAGCGATCGGAGCCGATGTCGAACAGCAAGCCGCCGATCGCGCCCAAGTCGTTCGATAAAAGGTCGCGGAAGCGGTCGTTGAGGTCGAGGATGCCGGTTCGCATCGCTAGGAAATGCTCCCAGCTCCCAAGCTTCACGTTCGCCCCCGTCAGCGCGTTGTAACCCTTGACGATCGCGGTGTTGAAGGGCGGCACCAGCGTCGGGTGAAGGAAGTAGAGGAGGTTGGCGACAGCAGGCCCAAGCCCCTTGATCTTCAGGCGGTCGATCGCGTGGATATGGCCGATGATCTCCTCGGCCGTGTCGCAACACGAACAGGCGTCTAGCAGGCGGCCGAACGCGCGCTGGTTCTCGGGGCTCTCGTATATGTCGGGGATGCGCAGCTTCGGTTTCCAGAGGAACGCATGGTCCGCACCTTTGAAGATTTGGCGCTGTTCGGCAACGGAATGGACGACGGTTTCGAGCGACGATCCGCGATAGGCGACGCCAAACGAACCGCGCTCGATCTCGCCGACGACCTGGGTGATACCGCGCCGGATCGAACGAAAATTCTTCAGCCGCTCGTCCCACAGGAACCAGCTTCGATAGGTCGCGCCCGGATCGTCACGCCAACGGGTAATGAGCCGACGCACAAGGCCGTCGTGATCCTCTTTGGTAGTTATTTGATCAAGTTGCGCGGCCATGTTGTCGTTGCGATGCCCCCTTCGTTAAAGCGAGACCTAAGCCGCCGGTCGGCCAGCGTCGAGCCGTTCCGTTAAGTGGACCGTTACTTCGCTCGGGCTGAACGTACCGATTTTGCAACGGTGCAGACGCTTGGTGGCACGATGAGCCGTGAGGGGAACGTCCGCCGCTACGTATTGACCAAAGTAAGCAAATTTGCGGGAAGCGCTGAATCATGCGGACTTCGAAGCTGACTTTGCTGGCGGCGGCACTGGCGCTCGGCATGGCGATGGGTCGTGGGCACGATGAGGCCGCAACCAAAAACAAGACCTTCGGACAGCGCTTAGCAAGCTGGCTCGGTTGCCTGCACACGGTGGTGATTCACTTTCCGATCGCCTTGATCATCGGTGCGTTCGCAGTGGAGCTACTCGGGCTTTGGCGGCGCAAGCCTTTACCGAGATACGGCACGCGTCATGCTGGTCGTCGGCTCGGTAGGCGCGATCATCGCCATCGCCGTCCAGGGTTGGCTAGGGGGTTCTTTCATGCATGGCGGCCTCGACCATCTCGCGTTCTGACGTCAGCCGCTGCTCCATATTGATGCGTCAAATGGAGATATCCTAAGGTCGGCTAATTTTGTTTTGGGAGATGATAAATGAGCACCTGCGTGAAGATGATTATAGCGGTGTCGATCGCTCTTCCTGCCGCAGCGTGGGCGCAGTCAGACGCCCGCACCACTGACACACGTGCCGTGGCGGCGGCGCTGTCACAGTATAAGGACGCGATCGAAAAGCTTGACGCTGCTGGAACCGAGCAACTGTTCACGACCGACGCGCGGGTTTTCGAGACAGGAGCATCTGAGGGCAGCTACGCCACCTACCTGGCTCATCATCTCGGTCCCGAGCTGAAGCAGTTCAAATCGTTCCGCTTCTCCGACTACAAGGTTGACGTCCGCTTCGAAGGGTCGGTTGCCCTTGCGACCGAGACCTACCGTTACCGGATCGAGCCAAAAACCGGTGAGGCCGCCGAACGACTCGGCGTCGCCACAAGCGTGCTTAAGAAGATGAACGGACGATGGAAGATCGTGTCCATGCACAACAGCGCTCGGAAACTGAAGGGCACCTAACGGATTGCCGGCAGAGACTGTCGCGTGAACGTTTTTGGCACGTGCGTGCGGTCCGGGTCGTCCGCCCGTGCATGGACGGCGATCATGCCGGAAGCTGGGGGCGGATCATCCCCCAGCCATAGCACCAGGTCGGCGGCTGCCATGCTCTCGCGCGCACGCTCCACCCCGATGGCTTCAATCGGATCGCTCGTGTCGGTGCGCCCCGCGGTGTCTGTGAAGACCCATGCCAGCCCGCCCCGCTCGACCGGCGCCTCGATCCGATCGCGCGTCGTGCCGGCAATTCGCAGCACCGGATTACCGATCCAGGGATGTGCTTTCGGCAGATTGCGCTAGGGTCAGGACCCATTGATGTGAGCGGCGCGATCTGATTCAGGCTCCGAAAGGAGACTGAGAATGAGCGACCTGTACTGGCTTACGGACGAGCAGATGGCGCGTCTGCAACCGTACTTTCCCAAGAGCCACGGCAAGCCTCGCGTTGATGATCGGCGGGTGTTGAGCGGCATCGTTTTCGTCAATCGCAACGGGCTGCGATGGCGGGATGCGCCAAAGGAGTATGGCCCGCACAAGACGCTCTACAATCGCTGGAAGCGCTGGGGCGAGATGGGGGTTTTCCTCCGCATGATGGAAGGGTTGGCGGCCGCAGGTGCCGATCCGAAGACCGTCATGATCGACGCGACCTATTTGAAGGCACACCGCACGGCATCGAGCCTGCGGGTAAAAAAAGGGATCTCGGGCGGCTGATCGGCCGCACCAAGGGTGGCATGAACACGAAGCTTCACGCCGTCACCGACGCAAACGGCCGACCTCTCAGCTTCTTCATGACCGCTGGCCAGGTCAGCGACTACACCGGTGCGGCAGCGCTACTGGACGATCTGCCAAAAGCGCGCTGGCTCCTGGGCGACCGGGGCTATGACGCCGACTGGTTTAGGGATGCTTTGCAGGCGAAGGGTATCGAACCGTGCATCCCAGGTCGGAAATCTCGACACCAGCCCGTCAAATACGACAAGCGCCGCTACAGACGCCGCAGCCGTATTGAGATCATGTTCGGGCGCCTGAAGGACTGGCGCCGCGTCGCCACCCGCTACGATCGATGTCCGACGGTCTTCTTCTCCGCCATCGCCCTCGCAGCCACCGTCATCTTCTGGCTCTGATCAGTGAGTCCTGACCCTAGCGGGAAAGGCGAAGGTGCCAGCGTATAGCGCGAGATCCCAACGGTCCTGAAGCGGACGATCGGCAAAGCTTTCCATGCTGGTGCCGTCGATGCCTTGTTCCAGCACCTGATAAAACGCGAACGTGCTGCGCTCGCGAGCGCGCGCCTTATCGATGAATGCGATCGGTGGAGGATCTAGCCCGACCGATTTCGGCCCCTTTCCGTCCCCGGTCATGGCGTGGCAGCTCGCGCAGTTCTGGTTGAACAGCGCTTGCCCGCGCAGGTAATTGGGGGCGACGGCCGGGGCGAGCGGCACAGGATACGCGGCGATGAGATCAGCAGCGAGGCTGCGTGCGGCGGTTCCTACCGCTTCGGCGGGGGCCTTGGCCGCGATCAGCCGCTCCAGTGCAGTAGCCCGGCGCGCCAAATCGGCCTTGGCAGACGAGGATGCCAAGCTGGTTATCCGCTCGCGTGCCGAGGCGGAGAACTCCGTCATTTCAGCATATTCGGTCGGACTGACGATCTGGCCGCCCTTCACCGCTTCGGGATAGTCCACTGCGACGTAATCGAGCAGCCGCCATGCCGTTTGCACCGGGGCGGTCGTCTGGGCGCTGGCCGGCGAAACCAGCATGATCGCAACGAACATTGCAATAAGCGCACCGACCCAGCCATGGCGACTAAGTAGCATTAGCAGGTTATCGGCGAACTTCGCACTGCAAGACCGCGATACAGGAGCGATGGCTGGCCCGTTCGCGGCGACCCGGTTAAGGTTCATCGATCGCCTCTTATGCCGTCTAACAGGGCGACTACATTTCAAATAATGTTGAACCATTGGGCTGACCATGGATGAGAATCAAGCGCTGACAGCGTTCGCCGCCATCTCGAATGCGACCCGGCTGCGCATTGTTCGGCTGCTGGTCGTAGCAGGCGCAGACGGCCGCTCTGCTGGCGCGATCGGCGAGGAGCTGGGCGGCACGCCGCCCTCGCGCCTGTCCTTTCACCTTAGCCAGCTTGAACAGGCTGGTTTGGTGGTGAGCCGTCGCGAGGGACGGTCGATCATCTACAGCGCGATTTTCCCGGCGCTGTCGGACCTGGTGGCCTTCCTCATGCACGATTGCTGCGAAGGCCATTGCCTCGTCTGCGATCAGGCGATCGAGCTATTTGCGAAATGTACAGGACGGCCCACCCCGGCCGCCCGGGTGGTCCAGCGTGCTTGAGGGCAATCACGCGCGCTCTAGTCGGCGGCTTCCGCATGCCATCCCAAACATGGCGATGCTGGCGACAGGACTATCGGCCGATTGACGGTCGCGGATCGCCCGAAGATCGGCGGTTAGCTGCGTTTGACCGATGTCGATCAGTACGTACCCGGCTTGCTCCACGTCGGAGAACCGTATGTGGCCGTTGTTGGCTAGAGCGTCGCCGAAGCGCCCCTTGGGGGGTGAGGCCGCGGCTAGCGCGGACGTGACGATTTCGCCTGCGACCGGGCGCCCGCCGCTGTCGTTCAGGTCGTTGACCCAAAAGGAATGCACATCGCCGCTCAGGACAAGTGGGCTCGTGACGGTGGATCGTGACAGGCCCTGCAGGATACGGCTTCGGTTCGCCGTATAGCCGTCCCATTGATCACTGAACGTTGCTCTGCCTGCGCTATCAAGAGCAAGCGGCGCGAAGAAAACTTGCTGTCCGATCAGCGTCCACGGACGATGCTCGCTGGCGAGCCGCTGGTCGAGCCAGCGTTCCTGTGTTGCCCCCATGATCGTCCCCGTCGATGCCGCGGCCTCCGCACATCCGTCTAGCCGGACGTTGCGCGCTATGCCGGCAGGAGCGCAGGGTGACGGACTGCGGTACTGGCGCGTATCCAACACGGAAAGTGACGCAAGGTCGCCCCAATCGACGGCTCGATAGAGCCGGGGCGTACTGGCACCGTGCCATATGCTCGGCCGGATCGGCATATGCTCGAAGTATGCCTGGTAAGCAGCGGCACGTCGCGTCGCGAACATGGCAGCGGGTTCGCCGGTCCGATTGGCGAGATTTGCATAGTCGTTGAGGACTTCGTGGTCGTCCCACGTCACTACCCACGGGCAGGCGCGATGGGCGGCCTGTAGATCGGGGTCCGTCTTGTAGAGCGCATGCCGCTGCCGGTACCCGCCAAGGTCCAGCGGCTCCGACGTGCCAAACGAGCGGACCTTTGCCTGATCGGGATAAGTTTGCTCGTAGATGTAGTCGCCAAGCTGGAGCACTAGGTCGGGCTGCTGCGCAATCATGTCGCGGTAGGCTCCGAAGCGAGCCTGCTCCCAATGTTGGCACGACGTTACCGCTATCCGCAGCCGAGCGGACGTTTGCGGTACGGTCGTCGTCCTGCCGATGGGGCTCGTCGCCCCGAGCGCGTGAAAGCGATACCAGAAGGCACGACCAGACGGCAGCCCACCGACCTCGACATGGACGCTGTGGGCGGCTTCCGGCCGTGCGGGTAGGACGCCGCGGCGGACGATCGTTCGAAAGCCGCGATCAGCAGCGACCTCGTACCGCACCGAGACGGCCTTCGCATCGAGCGGAGCAAGGCCGCGCCCGATCAACCGCGTCCATAGGACAAATCCGTCGCCCGACGGATCGCCGCTGGCGACGCCAAGTCCGAACGGATCAATATCGGTGCGTGCATGAGCATCGATGGGCGTCGATGGCATGATGGCTAGCGATGCCATTGCCATCATGACAGCGCGGCGATGCCAGGTTGGGTGCAGCGTCTCGAGCATAAATCCTGAGTACGCCCCTGGCGTGACCTGCTGATGACGAATCGCCATATTGTCACGAAAGTGTCGCCGCTTCGCAACGCTGTCGCCATCAGAGGTCCCTAGCGGCGTCATTTCAAGACTTGGTGAAAAGTCTGCTAAAATCCCAGGGGGAATAGATGATTTCGAAGACGCTCCTGCTGAGCTCCGTCAGCGCCTTGCTGTTGGCCGCCGGCACGGCCCAGGCACAATCCGGTGCTCTACCAGAACGCCCGGCTGCCACAGCGTCTGAAGGCGCCAGCGCACCAGATGCCTCGGAAGACCAGGGAGAAATTGTCGTCTATGGCTCTGGCCGTGTGAGGCAGGAGCAGACTGTCACCAAGGCAGCTATCGACATTCTTCCTCCCGGCAGTTCGCCCCTGAAGGCGGTTTCACGGTTGCCGGGTGTGGCGCTGCAAAGCTCCGATCCGTTTGGCAGCTACGAGCTGGGCACGCGATTGTCAGTGCGCGGCTTCAATCAGAGCCAGATGGGCTACACGTTAGACGGCGTGCCGCTTGGGGACATGTTCTACAACGGCCACAACGGCTTGCACGTCAGCCGCGCAATTGCGGCGGAGAACATCGCGCGGGTAGACGTGTCGCAGGGTGCCGGCTCACTTGCGATTGCTTCGACTAGCAACCTAGGCGGCAATCTCGAATTCGTATCGCGCGCGCCTTCCGAAACGATCGGCGGCGAGATCGCCGGCACCTACGGCATGTACGACACTGTGCATCTCTACGGCCGGATCGATAGCGGCCTGCTTTCCACTGGCACGCTAATCTCGGTGTCAGGCGTCTATCACGATGCTGACAAGTGGAAGGGGTTTGGCAAGCAGACCGATCGCAAGATCAATGGCAAGGTCGTCCAGCGGATCGGCGACGCCACGCTGACCGGGTGGCTGAACTACTCGCTGCATAAGGAGCGGAACTACGCCGATCTCTCACCGGCGACGCTCGACCGCATCGGCTACGATCTCGACTTCCTTCGGCCGGACTTCGACACGGCAGTCCTGCTGTCGCAAGTCAGTGCCAATCAAACGGCTGCGGCCGCCAGACGAGCGTTACCATTCCCCACGGCCGGCGTGGTCTTCCCCTCGCCCTATACCAATGTAAACGACACCTATTACGACAGCGGTGGCTTTCGTAAGGACTGGCTGGGCGCACTGACGCTCAACGTGCCGGTGGCAGACTGGCTCGATCTCGGCGCAACATACTATCACCACTACGATCGCGGCAGCGGCGGCATTTACACGCCGGCGGCGTTCAGCCCAGATGGCTTCCCGCTGTCGGTCCGAACAACCGAATACGGCATCAACCGGGATGGCGGCATAGCGCGTGCGACTGCTCGCCTGGGCGCGCATACGTTTCAGATCGGCTACTGGCACGAAGACAATGATGCAACGACCGACCGTAGCTATTACGCGGTAAGTCAAACAAATCGGCCTGACGTGACCGATCTGCTGAAGAGCCCGTTCCGCAGCGACTTCCTCACCGATCTCACCACGGTTACCAATCAGTTTTTCGTCAGCGACAGTTGGCAACTTAGCGATGCCCTGACGATCGCGGGTGGCTTCAAGGGCGCTCGGGTCGAGAACGGCATCACAACGACCTTCGGCACTCCGTTCATCAACGGGAAGATCGCCGCGAAAGACTGGTTCCAGCCGCAGATCGGCGCGACCTGGCGCGTTGGACGGCAGGAGTTCTTCGCCAATTATGCAGAGAACATGCGCGCCTATATCAGCTCGTTCCGCGGCCCCTTCGGCACTACGCAGGTCGGATTCGAGGCTATCCGCGGCGTGTTGAAACCGGAGACATCGCGAACGGTCGAGGGCGGCTGGCGTTTCAATGCTGGTCCGCTGCGCGGTGTACTGGCTGTCTACGACGTAAAATTCGAGAATCGGCTGCTCGCGGCATTCAGCGGCGCCAACATTCTTGGAAATCCGAGCGTTCTTCAGAACGTCGGTAGCGTGACCAGCCGGGGCGTTGAAGTCGCAGCGACGTACCGAGTGATGCCCCGCCTGTCGCTGATCGGTTCTTACTCGTACAACGACAGCACTTACGACGACGATACCGTAAACGGAACGGCCACCGTGCGCACCAAGGGCGTTCGAACGGTGGATACGCCAGCTCATCTGGCAAAGGGCGAGATCAACTACGACGACGGCAGTCTGTTTGGTAATCTGGCGGGAGGGTACACTTCGCGGCGGAACGTTACCTACACCGGCGACGTCACGGTTGATGGCTATGTCCTGGTCGATGCCGCGCTCGGCTATCGCTTCCCCGCAGATGGGCCGCTTGCCGGCCTAGAGCTCCAGATCAACGCCGCAAACCTTCTCGACAAGAGATACATTGCGGCACTTGGATCGGGGCAATTTTTCAACACCGCAGCATCGCTCAACAACACCCTGCAAGCAGGATCGCCACGTCAGGTATTTGGGACGATACGGAAGCGGTTCTAAGGTATGCGAGGCGGCCGGCACCATAGGGCTGACTTGTCCGGGTGCCGGTCCGACTCTCGCCCTCTACGATTCACGTGGGCCGGTTCCCGCTTCCGTTGCGTACGTGGGATTTGGGAATGTGATGGCTTTCCCGAAATACCATCCCATGCGAGACGGGATCGCTACGCGTTGGGGTGTCATTCCGCCCCCAACCGGACCCAGCCACCAGCGGCGCATTTTTCAACAGCCCCGGTCGTTTTTCTGATTACTTTGTAGCGTGCCACAAGCCTGATGGACGCCTTTCCCGGAACGGCCTCCTCACAGGTCATTTTGGTTGCGGCAACTCGTCGGCAAGTTTTGGGGCTGCCGCTATATACTCATGCGTGGGCGGGCCTTAATAGCGCGCCGCTTCCTCGCCTATCGAGAAAGCGGCGCCAGTCTCCGCCTGTTTAATCTTTCAACGACGGCTCAATTTGGAGCGTCAGCAGTAGCAGGTAACACCGACCGTCACGTTGTTCGGTGCCCAAGCCGTCAGCGGGGTGAAATACATGTTAGTGACAGGGCCGGGCGTCGGATTTCCCCCGTCACGTCCGTGAACCTGTCCGAGCGCAATCGACCCGGTGAAGACCGGGCCACCACTATCGCCTTCAAGGCTCTGCCGCGGATAGGTCGAGTTACTGTTCATTCTATAGAAGGCACCGTAACTATCCGTATAGGTGTATGGGTCGGTGTAACCGCATGTCTGACCTGTCGATCGGCCATACTTGCAAATATACTGCCCTTGCGCGACACCTTGCGCTCCAGTGACGGTAACTGAGCTGCCCCCTTCTGAGTGGTCCATCGACTATTACAGTCTGGACCAAGGAAGGGACGACGAATGCCTGCGAAGAAGCACAAGCCCGAGGAGATTATCGGGAAGCTACGTGAGGTTGAGATCATGCTGGGTCAGGGCGGCACGACCGCCGAGGCCTGTCGGCGCATTGCGGTCAGCGAGCAGACCTACTACCGCTGGCGCAAGGAATATGGTGGCCTGAAGACCGATCAGGCTCGGCGGATGAAGGATCTGGAAAAGGAGAACCTGCGGCTGCGCCGGGCGATCTCGGATCTGACGCTGGACAAGCTCATCCTGCAGGAGGCAGCCAAGGGAAACTTCTGAGCCCCGCACGGCGTCGGCGCTGCATCGACCAGGTCAGGGAGGTGCTGGATGTATCCGAGCGGCGGGTGTGCCGCGTGCTCGGCCAGCACCGGTCAACGCAGCGCAAGGTGCCGTTCGGGGCAGATGACGAGCTGGCGCTCACCGAGGATATCATCGCCCTTGCCAGGCAGTACGGGCGCTACGGCTATCGCCGGGTGACGGCGCTGCTGCATGCGGCGGGTTGGTCGGTGAACCATAAACGGGTGGAACGGATCTGGCGACGCGAGGGGCTGAAGGTGCCGCAGCGCCAGCCGAAACGCGGCCGGTTATGGCTGAACGATGGCTCGTGCATCCGGTTGCGGCCGGAGTATCCGGGGCATGTCTGGGCTTACGACTTCGTCGAGGAACGCACCCATGACGGACGCAAGTTCCGCATCCTTACCATTATCGACGAGGCGAGCAGGGAGTGCCTGGCACTCGTCGTCGCGCGCCAGCTCAAACACGAAGACGTACTGGCAGCGCTGGCCGAGTTGTTCATCGAGCGTGGTCCGCCCGCGCATATCAGGTCGGACAACGTCCTATGTCGGGAAGCAGCGGCGGGTTTGGGCCAGCAGATATCCATGCGCCGACAACCATCGGCGCGGCATGCAATCTGAGCCAGATGGCTTCCACCGTCAACGGGATCGCTCCCTGCCATAGCAAACACAGGATCCAGCGGCGCCGGGGCGGCCGTGGTCCTCACCATCCTTAAAACGAGATACGCACCCAGGTGGAAGGCCCGAACATTATCTACAGGGTCGCTCGACGAGCGCCCTCACGGCACTTGCAGAGAGGGGTCCTTCCACCTGGCATCCGACCGTTCGAGGAACGGCCGGTACTCTGTCCCCGTCTTGACGACGGCGTGAGCCACGCGCGCCATCTTGGCGGTGAGCGCCGTCATCGCCTTGCGGCGACGGTCGGCATCGTCCGCGTGCCCGGCGGTGTACCGTCCGAGCTTGTCACGGAAACTGTTGTCGCGCTGACGCGCGGCGACCTGGGCAGCCATCCAGAAGGTGCGGCGCAGACGCGCGTTGCCGTACTTGGACAGCTTGGTGCGGCCACGAAACGTGCCTGACTGGCACGTTGCGAGATCGAGGCCGCAGAACTTCAGGAACTGTCGATGATGGTTGAAGCGACGCAAATCACCGGCCTCGGCCAGAATGGTCAGCGCGTTAATCGGACCAATGCCCGGAATGTTGCGCAGCAGCTTATAATCAACATGCTCGGCCAGCCTGTCATGGGCAAGCCGCTCTATCTCGTCACGCTGGTGGATAAGGCTGCGTCCCTGCGCGATGACCATGCGGAACATGGTAATTGCTGCCGAATCCTCCGGGACCGGCAGAGCCACCGAAGCGCAGGCCGTTTCGTATATGTCATTGACAAGACGGGCCTTGGAAACCTTGCGGCCGATGAGAGGCCAGGCAGCTGCCGAGAATGCCCCAGCGTCGAGCGCGGTGATGCTGGCAGGAGTGGGGAACCGCTCGATGAGCGCGAGAAACCAGTCGGACCGGCTGTTGCCTGCGAAGCGGGCGATCTCGGGGAAGTACAGCGGCAGGTAGTGGGTCAGGATGCGGTGCCAGGTCTGCGTCTTCATCCTAGAGATCGTTTCGTGGGTCTTCGAGAGCTCCTGCAGGTCATTGATGCCCGCGGCGAGAGGATCGACGTAGCGCTGCGTCGCACCGATCCGCAGCATGTGCAGGATGACCTGCGCGTCCTTGGGGTCGTTCTTGTACCAGCCATTGTGCAGCGCCTCGCGCGTTCTTGCGAGCGCGACCGACGAGATGAGGCGCAGCTCGAACCCTGCCGTCAGCAGCCGATGTGCCAGCGTACGATGGTAATTACCCGTCGCCTCGAACCCAACGATGATACGGCGCCCGATGGCAGCGAGTTGCTCGGCAAAGCCGTCATAGTCCTGTCTGGTCGCCATGACGGTCATCCGCCGGCGCCGGCCGCCTTCCGGTCGCTCGATGAGAACCTCCTGCCGGCTCTTGGACATATCGATAGCTACCAGCACGGCGCCGGCAGGCGTAGGGGTGAGCTTGGTCATGGTCGGTCAGTCTCCAAAGTGTTGTCTCGACAACCTCACTTTAGATACCTGCTGTCCGGCCATGGCTTGCCCTAATGAAGCCTGCGGCCGCTACGCGGCCTTGTCTTCATCAGGGCCATAGCGGCTCCCGAACCAGCGCTTCCCAATGTGCTATGGCAGCGAGTTCATCGCCGCCGCCGTCCAGACCTGGCTCAGGCAGATCGGCGTGAAGACGCTCTACATCGCCCCGGGCTCGCCATGGGAGAACGGCTACAACGAGAGCTTCAACGGCTCGCTGCGGGATGAGCTGCTGAACGGCGAGATCTTCTACACCCTCGCTGAAGCCAGGGTGCTGATCGAGGCGTGGCGGCGTCACTACAACACTGTCCGACCGCACAGCAGCCTCGGCTATCGACCACCCGCCCCGGAAGCGGCGACACCGCCATTGCCGGCCTCCGGTTCCGCTTCGCTCCACCTCCGACCGGCAATGGCGGCGGAGACGACAATGCACTAACTATCAACCCGGACCACCCGGTGGGGGCTGCTCAAGGCTCTGCCGCGGATAGGTCGAGTTACTGTTCATTCTATAGAAGGCACCGTAACTATCCGTATAGGTGTATGGGTCGGTGTAACCGCATGTCTGACCTGTCGATCGGCCATACTTGCAAATATACTGCCCTTGCGCGACACCTTGCGCTCCAGTGACGGTAACGACCCCAGCACCGTTATAGAACTTCGGAACAACCAGATAGTTGTTTCCGCCGGAGAATGTGTGCCACTGGCTATCCACGCCGTTTGACACCCATTCTTGGCGAAATGCGAGTGAAACCCCGGTGGTTTCATCCCTGCCATTATTCTCGCAGTGGCCTGCGGTCGTCACGCCATAGAGCGAGCCGTTGGTTTGTTTGACGTTAAAGCCTCGCGTACATTCATTGATGTCGCCGTTAGAGAACGTGCCGCGATAGTTCTGGCCGCCCGGAACCTCCGTTGCCGTGAGAGCAATGCCGTCGAATTGCTCTATCTGCGTTCCAGGCGCCGCACGAAATCGTCCGCCAACAATCGCCGCGAGGGCGGAAGTGGGATCTTTCACCAATAATTTGATTTGCCCCGTTCGCGCATTGGTGGCGATCGTAGCGTTTGAGCCGAGCGATGAGAGATATCCCCGCGCCTGCGCCCCTATCTCAGACTCTCATACTGGTGCAGTGCGAACATCGAGAACGCTGGCGAGTTCACCTTTGCCGGCGAACTGACGTGCGGCGTTACCGATCGCTTCGAGGTCCGCAGCTACACCATAGATAGCAACACGGAAGTCGGATCCCGTAGTCGCTTCGGCCCCAGCGAAGCCTTTGGGAAAACGTGCCGAGAGCGCGGGCGCCAGACGCCCCAACTCTCCCATGATCCGCAAACGTCGCGACGCCTCTGCAACAGTAAGGCCCTCCGTCTTCGAGAGCTGTTTGGCAGTCGCATCGTCAGGATCGTTGAACGGTTCGTCAAACGTTGCAAGTCGAATGGTTTTCGTGTTCGATACGGCATGCGCTGCCGAAATCGCGACCGAGGCGAGGACGCAGGCTGCGCCAAGCCGAAAAGCACGCTTCTTCATCACCCTTCTCCTTCAACATAGCTACTGGTTACGTACGGACCTCCACATGCTTGGAGCTGCTGATATGCCTCTGGATCGCCTTGCAGGAACTCGATCGACCCATCACCGCCGCGGATCGTAACCTGCATTCCACTTTTGAAGAGGCGGCCATCGGGTGCCTTCACTGCCTTCGCGGTGCTGTCCCACACATGACCATGAGGCCAGATCAGCGTCCGCTTTGATCCAGAAACCATAAGGTAGGTACAGTTGCCGCGGTACGACAGCCGGCCATTTAAATGTTCCGGGATCACGATATCGGTAGGTGGAGATGCCGCTACGTACGGCGCTACAGCTGAGCATGCAGAAAGTTGAATGCAGCCGGTAAATACAAACAATCCCTTGAGAGCCACGGATCGTATGATAAAGCGAAACGGCATCTCTTATCGCTCCACCTGAGCGATATCACGCGAGACGACTCTGCTAAACGATACCCTCACCGGGTCGTTTGAAATAATGCTGTATGTTGGACTTTTGTCTGGCGTCAAGCCGCTTGCGCGCAAAGCTTTGTTGACTGGTTCGCCAGCGATCCGATTTAACACTTGCGGCAAGTTTGAGCTGCTAAGGCCCGAAAGCTCACCCTTGATTTCGCATCCGGCTGATCGACAATCTACGGAAATTTGCGTGGGAGCGCCAGCCGAGGCAAATACTTCTCTGATCTTGCCTTCGGTACCCGGTGCCCATGCGAGATCGCGGCTTTGGCTGTGAAGGGAACGCCGGACCCGTTCCGGATCGCCTGAAATATCGAATGCGCTACTCTTCTCCTCTGTGGTATCGGCCACGCGTGAGGAGATAGCGCTGGGGGTCAGGGAAGGCAATGCAGAGGAGCCGGTGACCACCTGGACCTCGCCGCGCTTATCGCTATAGGATCCAGATTGACGAAGAACCAGGGAACTGACAACGCCAAGCGCCGCCAAGGCAATAGCCAAAACGCCTAGTAGCCGAGGTGACTTGCGCCTTTCCATCACCGCAGGCTCCGATTAGCTTTGATATTAATTCCAGGCTTTAACATGCGATGTGTACAGCACGTTTGCTTCAAATTGATGTCACAGCAGTTGAAGATCGCTGAAAAAGGCCTTGGTGGAGGTTGACCCGATTTGGTTTACACCAAGCTCGCCGAGCTCCGAAAGCTGCTGCATGGTGGCCTCGACCCGGTGCGGACCCGTGAACTCACCGACGAGATGAGGGCGGCAGGGTTGCCGCTGTGATGGCGCCAAACCGGCATCCTGCGTCAGCGTATCAGCATTGTGCGTCCGTCTCACCGATCGTGCGCTGCGTCTCACGCAATGTGCGTCGAGCAACGCCATCCGTCTCAACTAATCTGCGCCGAAAACTCCCCTCTATTGCGCGTTTGGTCGAGCATCATTGCAGGCCGCTATAGATAGCGTTCTGCCAGCGTGCCTCCGAGGGAAAGGGCGTCATCCCATAGCCGGCTGGCATTGCCGGAAGAGACGGCAGGAGTATCGGTATAGCTGAAATGGTCGCGAATGGGCACGCGTCGGAGTTCACGCAGAACGTCTTCCCGGTCGCATCCGGCGAAGCAGGTCACTAGAATTCCGCGATTGCCCTGGCGGATCGACAGGCTTGGGGTGCTGTCGGAATGCGCCGGGCAAAGGCACATGGCGGTTCTGCCGTGCCATGTGCCGCCAAGTGCGCCAACAAGATCGATGAGTTGCTGCGAAGGTCGTTCGGCTGTGAGGGCCATGATCGGCTCCTTTCACAACCTCGGCCCCCCTCCCCTTCTCCACGAACACCGTTTTAGAGGTTATCGGAGAAGCAAGACGGAACAGATCGCGCGATGGGTCGTGCGAGACGCGACTCTTTTCATGTCTCGAAAGCAGTTGTTGGAGCGAATAGTCCCGGCTCGAGCCGAATCGCCGTGGACTGAGAGGTTCCATCTCTGACGCTGTGCCCGCCAATCATCTTTGAGATGATTCGCGTTGCTGTGAATGCCCGTTGTCTGAGCTTCAAAGTCGGACAAGACTTGAGGATAAGTCCTCAAGCGGCGCGTGCTGGCGAGTGACTCATCTTGATTTTCGTCCGGGTTTATAGGCGAAATGATACACACGCGGATGGTCCGGGACTCGGGGGCAATAAGAGGGCTTGTCCCTGCGCACGCCGGGTCAGGTCACCCTATTTGACTAACCACCCTGCATTTGGCATATCTGTCCGGGATTAGGGGCCATTATGCGGTGCTTTTCACGAACCGTGGCCGGTTTGGGTTCAAAAAGGGGACATGCCCATGCTGTCGGGTCAGATTCTCGATGCGATGATTACCTCGTGCGAGAATGCCAAGACCGTGCTGCGACAGGCGGCCATTGATCCATCCGATCGCAAAACGCTGAACATTTCAATGGGGGCGACAGTCGCCGCTGAATTGCTCGGCCGAACGCCGGAAGCGCTTTCCAAGGCTGAGGCGCGCGGACGCTTGCCCGCCCCCAAGACGGCCACCAACGGACGCCGATTCTACACGGTCGAAGATTTGATCGCCATTCGCGAGAAGCTCGGCATCAAGATGGGTAAATTGCCCTCCGAGCGCGCGGTCGTCATCGCCGTGCAGAACTTCAAGGGCGGCGTCAGCAAATCGACGACGGGCAAGCATCTTGCAGATTACCTTGCGCTGCGGGGATATCGCGTTCTTGTTGTCGATTGCGATCCCCAGGCGTCGATGAGTGTTATGTTCGACGTCAATCTAGAGGCATTGGTGGACGAGACGCACACGCTCTCGAACTTCCTCTCCCCCAGAATCGACGAAGCCGATTCGCTGCGAAAGACGATCCAAAAGACCGCGTGGCCGAATATCGATATCTGCCCCGCCAACCTGGGCCTCCAGGACACCGAGTGGGAACTGACAGCAACCATCGAGGAGGGCCCTACCGCCATTGCCGGCGCGTTCCGCATGCTGAGAATTGGCCTGGAAGAGGTCCGGCACGACTATGACGTCGTTATCCTCGATCCTCCCCCTGCCATGGGCTTTTTGGGCGTGAACACGTTGACGGCCGCGGACGGCTTGCTGATCCCCGTGCCGGCTCGGCAACTCGATTATCTTTCGACAATCCACTTCATGCAGACCTGTCGCGAAGCGATGGACCTCGTCTCGAAGTTCGACACTTCGATCGACTACGGGTTCATTCGCGTCGTCTGCACCATGTTCCAGCCCAACAGGACCAACGAGGCTCAAATGCTTCAGGTCATGGAGAAGACCTACGCTGGCCAGATGCTGTCGACGCCGATACTCCTGTCGGAAGAGATCAAGAATGCCGGGTTGTCGATGTCGTCGATCTACGAAATCAACAAACCATATGGGTCGCACCAGACGTACACGCGGTGCCGTGACAACCTCAACATGGTGTTTCGCGAGATCGAAAAGGATATTTGCAAGCAGTGGCCGTCGCGTATGGCGCAGGTCGGCACCGACAGACTGACGGAGGCGGCATGAGCAGCGCAGGGGGCCGGCGTCGCAGCCTACTGGCGAATGCCATCGAAAGCATCGGCACGACCCCTGCCCCCACGTCCGTGGCCGAAGTCGCGGATGCCGAGGCGCTGGTCGATCGCGATAAGCCGGTCGACGAACCTTCGACGCCCTCATTCCTGGAGCGGCGTGGTATTGCGTTCGATGAAATCGCCCGCACGGTCAAACGTCCGACTATCCGTCTGAAGCCCTCGGAATGCTCCATCTGGCCGGGCAATGCTCGCGATCATGCGGCGCTGAGCCACGAACGCTGTGCCTCGCTCATTGATTCCATCCGCGAGGAGGGGACGAACCGCGAGCCGGTTGTGGTGCGGCGGACGCCGAACGCCGAGACCCCCTACGAGTTGATCGTCGGCACCCGCCGGCATTTCTCGGTTTCCTGGCTGAATGCCAACAACCATAGCGAAATCGAGCTCGTAGCGCGTATCGAGACGCTCGATGACGAGGCCGCTTTCCGGCTCGCCGATTTGGAAAATCGAGAGCGCGAGGACGTCACCGATTTGGAGCGTGCGCGCAATTACAGGCACGCTGTCGACGCATATTACAACGGGGTTCGCACGCAGATGGCCGATCGCTTGGCCATCGCCAAGCAGAACCTCCACAACCTCCTCCAGCTCGCGGAGTTGCCGGACGAGGTCGTGGCAGCGTTCGCCGAGCCCGGAGACCTCAAGGTCCGACACGGCATGCGGCTCTCGCCCCTGCTGAAGAACGAACAGCACCGCGACGCGATCATCGCCGCAGCTATAGCCCTCGGTGCCGAGCAACAGGCGCTGAAGGACGCTGGAAGCGACAAGATTGAGGGTATCAAGGTCTGTGAGCGCCTGGCCGCAGCCGCAGTGGCTCCCGCGGCGTCGAAGAAGCCTGTACCCCGTGCCAAGCCGGCCCTCACCGCCGCCTCGGGTCGCGAGATCGGACAGGTTCTTGCTGATACACGGGCCAAGGGAATTACGATCAACATCAACCCCAAGGGCACAGCGTCGGTCGACGAGATCCTCGAAGCGCTCCGCCCTGCCCTTGAGAGTGCGAAGTTCAGTCGAAATTGAGTAAAATCTAGTTTAACGCTTTATTTTCAATTAGTTGGCTCCCGGTAAAATGCGTTTTACCGATGCCACGGGACACGAGATGCAACAGGATCACCGCGAAGACGGTCAAGTAGACCTCTTTCTCCCTCAGCTGACTGCGCTTCCTCTTCGGGATCAGCGCGAAACGATGGAGCGGCCCTTTTTCTCGCTGTCGAAGCGCAAGCGACTCAAGCCGATCGACTATGTCAGTCCGGATCGTAAGATCACCGTCCATGTCTCCGCTAATTCGGAATATGGTCTGGCGACTATCTACGACCTCGACATACTGATTTACTGCGCGTCAGTTTTGATCGAGCACAAGCGGCGAGGTGCCAACGACATCCCGCAGACGCTCCACGTCGTCCCATACGACATGCTGAAGACTCTGAAGCGCGAGGTTGGTGGACGCGCTTACGATCTTCTGGGCAATGCCCTCGACAGGCTCCAATCGACCACGGTGAAGACGAACATCCGCTCAGGAGATGCCGTCGAGACCACCTTCTCCTGGATCGACAGTCACAGCCAGCTTAAGGATCGGTCCGGAAACGTGCGGGGAATGAGAATTACCCTCGCGAAATGGTTCTACGACGGGGTGTTGATGGACGGCGGCGTGCTCGCCATCGATCCGGCTTATTTCTCGCTCACAGGCGGGCGCGAACGCTGGCTCTATCGGGTCGCGCGCAAACATGCGGGTGGGGCCGGAAGCGACGGTTTCGCCATCTCGATGCCAACGCTCTTCGAGAAATCCGGCGCGGAAGGCGATTATCGGCGCTTCAAGTTCGAGATGACCAAGATCGCTCGGGAGAACGATCTGCCAGGCTACTCCCTGGACATCGAACAGCGTGACGATGCCGAACCGCTGCTGCGCATGACCAGGCGCGATCGCGAGCCGTCCGAGGAGGGCAAGCCCTCCCCTGCCCTCGCCCAAGCCTCGCCTGCGGCCGTCAAGGAAAAGGCGCCCGAGGAACCGGCTATCTCCTTCCCCTCGAGCGGGCATATCTCGCATTCGGCATTCGGTGCGATCGCCCGCGCCAACCTGCCCAGCCCCCAACGCGACCACGGTCTCGTTGGAGACGATTTCCGGAACTTCCTCCGGCAGCGCGAGATAGCGTTCGACGCGAAGAACATCACACAGATATTCGCGACCTTTTGCGCGAAGCAGCGTCCGGTCAACTGATCGACGCCGTAGGCGCAATCCGCCAAAACGGTCTTTCAGGAACAGGGTCGAGAATGGCTCGCGCGCGCACGTCAACTTATCCGTGTGGACCGTTCCCGAAGTAACGAGCCGGGCCCCGGACCCGTCTGTATGGCGCCCCATCAAATGTGCGTGGGCTGCGAAGATCCAACCACGCGCGATCCTTTGCCAGCCTTCTTCTCGGATGAGCTTTGCCGGGCACAGCTGCGCCAGCGGGAGGATCGCCCGTTCCACCTCTCCAGGCAGCCGTCACGGTACTTAGAGAACGGCGCTTATAGGGTGGGATTTGTGATCAGATTGCCCGGATCTGATAGCTGAATCACTGACCGGCTGACGCCGGTAGGATCAAGCGGTGGGGCTGAAGCCGTCCTTGTGGGTATGTCGGTCGAGGTAACGCATGATGATGTCATCGGTGATGTTGCCGGATGTGGTCGAGAAGTAGCCGCGCTGCCAGAAGCGTTGGCCCCAATATCGTTTGCGGATGTGCTCGAATTCCTGTTGGATCTTGCGGGATGAGCGCCCCTTGGCCCGGCGCACGAAGTCGCTGACCGAGACGTGCGGCGGGATTTCGACGAACATGTGTACGTGGTCCTTCGACAGCGCGCCGTTGATGATCTTCACGCCCATCTCGGCACAGACCTGACGGATGATCTCGCGCACCCGTAGCCGAACATCGCCGATCAGCACCTTGTACCGATACTTCGGCGCCCAAACGAGATGGTAGCGATGATGGAATGTGGTGTGACAACCGGACCGATACGCCATAGCCTGTAACCTCGGGAAAAGCGGAAGCTTCACGCCTTCGGCGGCTTCCGCTTTTCCCGAGGTTACAGGCTAGCACGCGAGTCTGTGGCTGAAGCCAGTATCCGACTGAAGTCGGAGGGGTTCCTCCTTGCTAGAGGACTCTAAAGGTCAAACTGTCGACGCTCCAAAGAGGCTGGGGAGGGGAGGGGGAGTCATCCTCGCTGCTTCGATGCCGTTCCTGAAATACCGTGAATGCTTCGACTGCAAACGCCTCCGGGAGCGCTAGACATCCACAATCGGCGCCCATCGCCTGGCCAAGCCCCGTTCTCAATGTACCGTCGAGATCACTGGCCGGCTCCCGAGAAACCTCGAAACTTCGCGGTCCAGGCAGCCGAGCGGGATGCGCTCAAGGCAACAAAACGTCGAGATCATCGCCGTTTTAGGTCAGTTCCGCAGGGTCCCGTTCCTAAAAGACCGTCAATGATTCGCCCAAGGACTCGGGAGGACCGCGGAAATGCCGCTCGACTCCTCCGAACACAGGGCGGCCTCGCCTGACGCCTATAGTTCGACAACGAGCGCTGCCGGGTGTAACATGCCTGAAAGGCACGGAAAACAGCCACTTTGCGGACGAGTAAAACGCGTTTTACTCCCTTGGAGACGTCCTGTGGCCCGCGCCGTGCCCACGGTATTTCAGGAACGGGGCACGGTACATGAGGAACCGAATCACGGTTCAATGGGAACGCCCCGCAGGGTATTTCAGGAACGGCCAAACGGTATAATGGGAACGGCGCTGAACTCCCGACTCGCGCTGAATCGGCGAGTCGCGAAAGATCCATCCACAGCTTAACTTTTTATCCTATTCTCTAAAGAGATTAACACGCCTGCGGCGCTCCCTTCTTTTGAAGAATTGATTGGGAAGAAGGGGAAGGGACGATCGCCGCGCACTAAGCACGTCGTCCACCCAAAAAGCTCCGTCGCGTGCGTCGCCTCACACACCCGACCGCAGATCGACGTCGATTATCGCGGCGCCTAGACTCCTTGCAAGCCAGCCATCGCGGAGCACCTCACTACGCTCAGGTCGCCGAGGGCACCGTGACAGGAGCCATTTTCCAAGACCCGAACGAAGTCCGACCTGCACTGAGCGCCGCCAGCAGCCCGCACAGCGTGTTTCCGCTCTCGGCTATCCCCACGGCAAGCAAAGCGCCCAGAAGGCCGCTGTGGGGCCTTCCTGCCAAGCCTGATCACGAGAAGCATGCCGTTGTGGGTCAGAGAACCCGTGGACTGGACATTGCAGCTACCGCCTTCAACTATCGATAGACGATAGCCGCCGACTGCAGAGCTCGTGTTTCACCACTGGGACAAGGGGAACGAGACCGCGCTCGCCGGCAAATCAGTTCTTGCTGCATCCAGCGCTATGAATTGCGAACAGGGGAGGGGAGGCAGCTACCCCTTTGGTGAAAGGTTTGCCGGCGCACCTCGGTAGAGAGGCCCCAGCCAGCCGACGACATTCCAATCGTTCGACAGAAGGATGCTCCGGTTGATAGACCGGTTCATCAGACCGGGCGGCAAGCGAAAGATCCTCCTGCGGACTGTCGTTCACAAACTCTCGGCGCGATGCTGGAGAAGCTTGTCGATGTTCTCCATCTCGCGATCGAAGGCATCGAAGACCTCCGACAGCTCGCGGCTCGCTGGCGGGGGAGGGACCACGTTGCGCGGCCGTCCACGCTTGGGCGCTGCAAAGCCAAACTCGATGGCAAGGTCCGTGCTCAGGAACACGCGCCAGGTCCGCCGCTGGGTGATCTCCACGAGCAAGCCGCAGTCGACGGCACGGCCCAGCAGTTTGCTCGCGCCGGCAACGCTCATGCTGAGCAGCTCCGCCAGCGACTGAGGCGAGAGCAGTGGCCGGTGATGGAGGAGGGCCGCGAGCCCCGGGAGGTGGCCAGGTCGATATTCCGCGACGATCGCATGCTGGGCCGCGCGATGGAGCTTTTCCAGCTCGTGCAACCGTGCGAGGTTTGCGGTGGCGCTTGCCTCAAGGCTGCGCATGGCCGCATACCAGTCCTCGTCTCCGACAGTTCGCTTCAGCCTAAACGCCTTCACGCCGCCCACGAGGCAGGGCAGGGGAGTGGTCACCATCCCCTTGTCGCGCAGAGCGAAGGGCAGCGAGAGCCAGGGCAGGGCGGTGCTGTCGAGACGCGCATGCTGGCGGACCCGATCGAGCGCGCGGATCAGCGGCGAATGGTCCGCGGCTATCTCGATCTCGCCGATCGCGGTCGGGAGCGCGTCGCGCCAGGCGAGGGGGTCGGGATCGCGCAGCGCCGCTTCCCAGGCGGGAAAGCGATCGAACAGGTCGAGGTTGGTCGACCGCAGCGGCCGGCCGGGGATTTGCAGCCCGCAGCCCCAGGAAAATACGTCAATTTCGTCGATCTCGGCCGATTGCAGTTGCAGGGCCCGGGTGTAGCCACTCCAGGCGGCGCGGCGTGCCCAGGCCGATGCCACCGAACTAACGCAAAACCGGGCATCGAGACGCGTAATGGCGGCCGTGCAGGAGGCGATCGCGGAGACCATCTTCGCGCTGTAGGCGGGGCCGTAGCGGCTGTTCGAGAGAGGCGCGTCCACGCCGTCTTTTAACCCAGAGCTGCTCTCAGTCAAATTGGCTCGTATGCGTAGTCGTGATAATGGGAGATTATCACGACCCTATTATTATGAGAAGGACCGGGCTATGTCTCGCCGTCATGGCGAAAACGGCCCTCACCCGCAGGCAAAGCACGCCGCCCGCCGGCGCCGACGACGTCGTGGGCGAGGTCCGCGCGCTGGCTATCGACAAGGCGGCGGTCGATCCGCAGGTCATCGCGGCCGCGGCGCGGGCCTGGTCGCCGAACACGATCCGCGCGTTCCTTTCCGACATGAAGCTCTGGGATGCTTGGTGCCGGCGCACCCGAGTGCGGGCAGGGGAGGCGACCGCCGAGACCGTCGCGGCCTATGTCCGCGCGCTGTCGGGTCAGGATCATGATGAGGCGACGCGGGCGACGCCGCAGAGGGCGGCCGCGACGATCGCGCGCTATCTCGTCAATATCGGCTGGGCCTATCGCATGGCGGGGCTGGACGATCCGACCGCAGCCCCGCTCGTGCAGCTCGAGCACAAGGCGGCGCGCAAGCTTCTCGGCACCCGCCAGACGCAGGCGCGGGGTATCCGCTACAAGGGCGATGTCAGCGATCTCGACGCGCCGGCGAGCGGCGTGAGCCTCGCGGTCCTCCTCAAGGCCACGCGCCGCGATCTCCTGGGCGCGCGCGATCGCGCGCTACTGCAGGTCAACTATGATACCGGCTGCCGGCGCTCCGAACTCGCGGCGATGCGTATCGAGCATATCGACGGGCCCGACGTCGACGGGGCAGGGGTGGTCGAGATCGGCCGCAGCAAGACCGATCAGGAAGGGCAGGGGGCTCTCGCCTATCTCTCGCCCGCGACCATGCGCGCGATCGCTGAATGGTGCGACAAGGCCGGGATTGCGCGCGGGGCCCTGTTCCGGCGCGTCGAAACCTGGTTCGATGGCTCGATCCGCGGTGTGGGAGAGGAGGCGCTCAACCCCGGCACGATCACGCTCATCTACAAGCGGTTGATCCGCCAGGCATTCGACAAGAAACTGCTGGGGGCGATGAGCGAGGCCGAGCTCGAGCGCTGGGTCGCGGCCGTGTCGAGCCATTCGATCCGGGTTGGCGTGGCGCAAGACAATTTTGCGGCAGGAGAGAGCCTGCCCGCCATCATGCAGGCCTATCGCTGGCGCGATCCCAAGACGGTCATGCGCTATGGCGCGAAGCTGGCGGCCAAGAGCGGAGCGAGTGCGCGTCTCGCGAAGCGTTTCGGCGGTGAATGACAGGTTTTAGCTGTCCGCGTTTGGACAGTCGCAAACCGATGACCTGGCGCGGTTGGGCAGTGAGCGACACCGACATGCCTCAACGACCGAAGAAGCGAGCTCGCCGTCGGGCCGGCCCTAGCGCGCACCGATGGGGGCGAAGCCGCCGACCGGCGGGAACGCCTGTGCGCACTGCGACGTTCTTCTCGTCAGCGCGAGCATGCGTGACTGAACCTCTCCGGCTCGAAACCAAATCCCAAAGTGGAGGGCGGCATGGCCCGCATGTCGAGCGATTTCTTCGTCCAGCGCCTCAAGGATTGGGGCGTGAGCCGAATCTACGGCTATTCTGGCGATGGCATCAATGGCGTGCTGGGGGCGCTCCAGCGCGCCGAGAAGGAAGGCTCGGGCATCGAGTTCATCCAGGTCCGCCACGAGGAGATGGCGGCCTTCATGGCGACGGCGCATGCGAAATTCACCGGCGAGCTCGGCGTCTGCCTGTCGACCGGCGGTCCGGGCGCGACCCACCTGATCACCGGGCTCTATGACGCCAAGCTCGACCATGTCCCGGTCCTCGCGATCGCGGGCCAGGCCGAGAGCACCGTGCGCGGTGCAAGCTATCAGCAGGAGCTCAATCTCGACCGACTGTTTGCCGACGTCGCCGCCTATGTGCAGGAGGCGAGCGCGCCGGCGCAGGTCCGCCATGTGACCGATCGCGCGATCCGGATCGCGGTCGCGGGCAACGCGGTCTCAACCATCGTGCTGCCCAAGGACATACAGGATACGAAATATGAGGAGCCGGGCCAGGCGCACGGCTTCACCCGCTCGGGCACCGGCTATGCACATCCGATCGTCGTCCCGCAGCCCGCCGATCTCGCGCGCGCGGCGGAGGTACTGAATGCAGGCGCCAAGGTCGCTATCCTGATTGGGGCGGGAGCCCGCGGCGCGTCGGCCGTGGTGACCGAGGTCGCCGACCTGCTTGGCGCCGGCGTCGCCAAAGCGTTGCTCGGCAAGGATGTCCTGCCTGACGATCTGCCGTTCGTGACCGGGGCGATCGGCTTGCTCGGGACCAAGCCATCGTCCGACCTCATGCGCGAGTGCGACACGCTTCTGCTGATCGGCACGGGCTTTCCCTGGGCCGAGTTCCTGCCGAAAGACGGGCAGGCGAGGGCCGTGCAGGTCGACATCGACGCATCGATGCTGGGGCTGCGCTACCCCGTCGAGGTCAACCTGCATGGAGATGCGGCCGAAACGCTGAAAGCGCTGATCCCGCTGCTCCAGCGCAAGGATGATCGCAGTTGGCGCGAAGGCATCGAGAAGGCGACTGCGCAGTGGTGGCAGACGCTCGAGGAACGCGCCATGGCGGAAGCAAAGCCCGTCAATCCCCAGCGCGTGGTCTGGGAAATGTCGCCGCGTCTGCCCGCCGACGCGATCGTCACCTCGGATTCGGGCTCATGCGCCAACTGGTACGCGCGCGACTATCGCGTGAAGGTCGGGCAGCGTGCCTCTCTCTCGGGCGGTTTAGCCTCTATGGGCGCTGCGGTTCCCTATGCGATCGCGGCCAAGTTTGCTTATCCTGATCGGCCCGTCGTGGCGCTGGTCGGCGACGGCGCAATGCAGATGAACAATCTGGCCGAACTCATCACCGTCCAGAAATATTGGAAGCAGTGGCGCGATCCGCGCTTCATCGTCTGCGTCTTCAACAACGGCGATCTCAACGAGGTCACGTGGGAACAGCGGGTGATGGAAGGCAATCCGCGTTTCCCGACGACGCAGGATATTCCGGACGTCCCCTACGCGCGCTTCGCGGAATTGCTGGGGCTTGGCGGCATCTACGTCGATGATCCATCCGCGCTTGGGCCGGCGTGGGAAGTTGCGCTCTCCGCCGATCGCCCGACGCTCATCGAGGTGAAGACCGATCCCGAGGTCGTGCCGTTTCCACCGCAACTGACGCTCGAGCAGGCCAAGGGTCTGATGAGTTCGATGGTGATGGGAGACAAGGGCCTGGGCACGATGATCGCCGACACGGCGCGCCAGCTCCTGGTAACTAATGCGCGATTCAGCGGTTAATGGACCGTCAGCATCTTGCTGCTAGGTGGTCGGCATGCCCCAAGCGACACTTCAGGCCTGGCTTTCACTCTATGCCGCGGTCGGCGTCATGGTGGCGCTGTGCGCTGTCCTCGCGATGATAAAGACCGCCTACGATTATCGTCTGGGAACTAGGAAACTCCCAACTGCGACCGTCCTCGATAAGGTACTCGTTGCACCCCGGTTGTGGATACGTTGGCAGATCAACTATCTGCTCGGCGCGCCGGCGATCCTCGGAATTGCGATCTATTACGCGCACTACCTCGGGTTCGATACTCTTGTAGATGTGTAAGCGAGTAACTGGACCCCCCTGCCCCGGAATTCCTGTCGACCCACTGCCAAACCGGCGGTCTGAATCGATGCTGTCCTGAACGATCCGGTGCTCCACCCTCGAGTGATCGCTGCGACATAGTCCATCGTCTCGCGAAACGGCGGAATACGGCGCATCGATCGAACGCGTCCTGGACCTGCATTGTACGCGGCCAAGGCTAGATCGACCCGCTTGAACTCATCCAGATGCGCGCGGAGGTATCTGGCCCCTCCCCTCAGGTTCGACAACGGATCTCTCGAATTGAAAACCCCAAGTCCACGCGCTGTACCGGGCATCAATTGGGTAAGGCCAACGGCGCCCTTCGGTGATACGATCAATGGGTCATAGCGGCTTTCCTGGGCCACCAGTGCATCGAAAAGCCCGACTGGCACACCAGCTTCGCACGCCACGGCCTGGATCAAGGGGTAATATTGAGCCCGCCGAGCTTCGAGCCAGCCTGGAAAATCGCCGCGTGGACGGTAGGGTGTGATTGAGCAAGCCTGTGGGGTGTAGAGATAACTTGCCATATCGGACATCGCTGCCCGGCCAGCTCCCCCCGAAACCTGGCCAGTCTGCATCCAAAGGGGCACCGATATATGCGACGTGCTTATTGCCTCCTCTTGGGGTTCCATTACGGGGCTGCCGAATGATCTGAAGTCATTGCCTAAAACGGCTTCCATGCTTGGTACTGGCGGCGTTCCGTCTGTTGGCATACCCCGCATTCTCGGGCCCACATCGATGACGGCTTCAACTGCCTGCCCATCAAATGTCATTACCTCGGCCTGCTTAGCTGCCGATGTTTGCGCCCATAGCAGTGCCATAACACTACCCACTACGCATAAGCTCGAGTTCGATCGCGTGTTCATCGATCATTGAACATCATGTTTCGATCAACCGCACAACGTGGAAAAAAATTCCACTATCTCCCAGTGCTTGATCCAGACTAGGTCAGGCAAACCCCCGTGGGTAGCAGCTAGCTCACAGATATCTGCTGGTTGGGTATCAGCTAGCTATCACATAGGTAGCGGTTGCCAAACTGCTAGAGAGCGGCTAGCTATCCAGTCGTTCGAACTATCACAGGATCGGTCATGGCTGCTGTCGTAGCATTCGTCTCACAAAAAGGCGGTGTAGGAAAAAGCACCTTGGCAAGAGCCCTTGCTCGCGAGGCGGCGGCAGGCGAACTGCGGGTTAAAATCGCCGATCTCGATACTCAACAGGGCACTTCGGTCGATTGGCACCGAGCACGCCTTGGCATCTCCATCGAGCCGATTGTGTCGGTTGAGGCATTCAAAACCGCGTCTCAGGCCCTGGCCGCTGCAGACGGCTTCGATCTGCTTATCATCGACGGCCCCGCTCGGACCAGCAAAGCTACACTTGAAATTGCACGGTCATCGTCACTCGTGGTTCAACCCACCGGCGCATCCTTGGACGATCTCAGGCCTGCCGTCCGCGAATACCATGCCCTTGTTAAGGAGGGTATCCCGACTGGACGGCTCGTTTTTGCGCTCAACCGCATTGGAACTTCGGCTGAAGAAAATGACGCGCGGGCGTATTTGACCGAAGCGGGGTATAATGTCCTCGACGGTTCGATCGTGGAACGACCAGCATACCGGCAAGCGCAGAACCAAGGCCTGTCAATTACCGAAACCAAATTCTCCGGCCTTAACCAGCGTGCTGATACTCTGATCCAATCCCTAATCGACAAAGTAGCGGGGTGAATGATGGCCGATATCTCGAAGCTAAAGAAGGCTACTCGTTTGGGTTCACCCCCACCAATCAGTGAGGCGAGCCAGAATTTGGATGCACCCGAAGTAGCCCCCGCCCCTCCGGCTGCACCGCTGATAACCGCAACCCGCATTGATGCCCGCAGTTCGCGCAAGACTAACCGCACTCAACAATTTGCGACTAGGGTCACACCCGAATGGGACAATCGAATCCGCGAAATAGCTCAACGTGAGGGTCTGCTTCTTACAGAAGTGCTCGAGAAGGCACTCGACGCTTATGAGAAACTGCTAGCTCAAAGGTAGCTAGCCGCTAGATACCAGCCATCTCAACGCTAGATAGCGGAGGTCTAACTGCTAACACGGGGATCTTCCGCTAGCTGCTAGCCAGCAGCTACTGAGTCACCTAGGAAGAGAGAGAAGGGGGTCAGAGGCAGCGAGAAAGGATCGGTCATGCCCCTCGTTGCGCTAAAACCCACCCAGACCATCGTGGACATCGTCGGCGCCCTCGGCGGCACCTGGCACGGCTACAACGCCATGTGCCGTTGCCCGGCCCACGCCGACAGCGATCCCAGCCTCTCGATCCGGCAGGGCCATGACGGCATCCTCGTTCACTGCTTCGCCGGCTGCACCGCCGAGGACGTGCTCCGCGAGATCGCGCGCATCAGACCCGGACGCACCTACGACCCACCCGCTGAACAGCGCACCGGCAGACCCGCCAACATCGAACGGCTGTGGAACGAGGGGTTGCCGATCGCCGGAACGCCCGCGGAAGCCTATCTCCGCTTTCGCGGCATCACCGGCGCCTTCGACGACCTGAGCTACCACCCGCGCTGTCCGTGGGGACCGAAACCGCATACCCGGTTCCTCCCGGCGCTGCTGATCGCGGCGCGGGAGGGGCGCACGCTGCGCTCGATTCAGCGCATCTTCCTCGACCTCGCGCATGGCGGCTATCTCGACAAGGCGACGCTCGGCACGCCGGGAGGTGCGACCTGGCAGGGCATGCGCGTCACCGACACATTGGCGCTTGGTGAGGGGTTCGAGACCTCGGCCGCCTTCACCCAGATCCACGGCATCCCGTGCTGGGCGACGCTCGGCGCGGCGCGGCTCGACCGTGTCCACATCCCCGATAGCGTCACCACGCTGATCTTCGCCGAGGA
Organism: Sphingomonas epibiotica; assembly: GCF_039615155.1. Taxonomy (NCBI): domain Bacteria; kingdom Pseudomonadati; phylum Pseudomonadota; class Alphaproteobacteria; order Sphingomonadales; family Sphingomonadaceae; genus Sphingomonas; species Sphingomonas epibiotica. Next base: position 58,518 of record NZ_JBDGHY010000013.1, read on the forward strand.
CAATGACTTCGAGGGCCGACGCGCACGACGAAAGGCGTGGGCCGCCTATCGGCCGCGCGGGCTGACGCTGAAGCGGATACCGCCACCCTCACGTTATGGCGACTGGGCCGACGTCGTGAAACCCGGAGCCTGAGAGGGAAGGGGGGTCGGGGTCGTGAGCTGCACGAGCAGCCACAGACCCGGAGACCCCCATGACCGACCTGTTCGACCCTGCGCCCGCGCGCGCCGACCATGCCACCGCTGCCGCCCGCCTGCTGCTCCCCGCGATCGCCGGCGACGCGAAGATCACCCGAGCGATGCTCAACGACGCGATGATCCGCGCCTATGGCGGCACCGACGCCGATGGTCACTGGACCCAGCGCGAGAGCTTCGAGGTGCTGGAGCATGCGACCGCGCTGGCGGTATGCGCAGCAGGCACCACGCCGGCGGTCGACGCCGCGATCGGGCTTATGGCGCGCCTTCCTACCCAGACCGTGCGCAGCGAGGAGCAGATCGACTGGCAGCAATTCTCGACCCCGCTCGATCTCGCCACGATCACGGTCATGCTCGCGAACGCACGCGCGGATGACATCGTACTCGAACCGAGCGCCGGCAACGGTCTCCTGGTAGCGGGCCTCCCGCCGATCGCGGCGCTCCAGCTCAACGAGATCGATCCCGCGCGCCGCGAGCGGCTGTCGGCCACCTTCCCGAAAGCCAGCGTTACCGGCCACGACGGCGCGCAGATCGCCAGCGTCATGGCATCCGCGGAGCGCCCCAGCCTCATCCTGATGAACCCGCCCTTCTCGCGCTCGCTCGGCCGCGGTGCCGACGCGCTCGCTGCGGTCCGCCACCTGCAGGCGGCGATCATCCGACCGCGCTGGTGGAATCGATCGCGATGGGCTCGATCCCCGCGCCGATCCCCGTCCATGTTCCGTCGCTGCCCGAACGCACCGTCACCGAACGCCTCCTGTCCTCCTCGCAGCTCGAGACCGTCGTTTACGCCGGCCATGCCTGGACCCAGTATATCCCGGGCCTGAGCAAGCCAGACAAGGAGGGCGTGGGGCTGGTGCTCTCCGACGACGGACGCGCGTACCGCAAGGGCTATTTCCTGGGCGACGGCACCGGGGCAGGGAAGGGGCGGCAGGTCGCGGCCGTCATCCTCGACAACTGGCTGGCGGGTCGTCGCAAGAACATCTGGATCAGCAAGAACGAGGCGCTCCATGCCGACGCGATCCGCGACTGGACCGCGCTCGGCGGTCTCGCGGCCGATGTGCAGCCGCTCTCGCGCTGGAAGATCGACGAGCCCGTCACGATGGACGAGGGCGTCCTGTTCGTGACCTATCCGACGCTGCGCTCCAACCGCGGCGACGCCACCCGGCTCGATCAAATCATCGCCTGGGCCGGTGCCGACTTCGACGGCGTCATCGCGTTCGACGAGGCGCATGAGATGGGCGGCGTCGCGGGTGGCGAAGGGTCGATGGGCACCAAGAAGGGCTCGCAGCAGGGCATCGCCGGCGTTCTCCTGCAGAACCACCTGCCCGACGCCCGCGTGCTCTACGCCTCGGCGACCGGCGCGTCGGAGGTGAACAACCTCGCCTATGCCGTGCGGCTCGGCCTGTGGGGGCCGGAGACCGCCTTCGCCAACCGCGAGGCGTTCATCACCCAGATCCGGCAGGGCGGGATCGCGGCGATGGAACTGGTCGCGCGCGATCTCAAGGCGACCGGCCTCTACACCGCGCGCGCGCTGAGCTTCGCCGGGGTCGAATATGACATCCTCCGCCACGAGCTGACGCCTGAACAGATCGCGGTGTACGACACCTATGCCGATGCCTGGGCGATCATCCATCGCGGCCTTGAAAAGGCGCTCGAACTCACCGGCGTCGTCGACGGCAACGAGGGCAAGACGCTCAACTCGGGCGCGAAGGCCGCGGCGCGCTCGCGGTTCGAAAGCTGCAAGCAGCGGTTCTTCGGGGCGCTCCTCCTGTCAGCGAAGCTCCCGACCGTCATCGCGGCGATCGAACAGCATCTGGCGGCCGATCAGTCGGTCGTGCTGCAGCTGGTCAGCACCGCCGAGGCGATCCTCGACCGCCGCCTGGGCGAACTGTCGCCCGACGAGCGCGCCGACCTCGACATCGATCTCTCCCCGCGCGAGGCCGTGATCGACTATCTGACGCGGGCATTCCCGGTCCAGCAGATGACCTTCTTCCGCGATGACACCGGCGAGGTGCGCTCGCGACCGCTGTTCGACGAGAGCGGCCACCCGGTCACCAACCCCGAAGCCGAAGCCGAGCGCGACAATCTGGTCGAGCAGCTTTGCGCGCTGCCGCCGATCGCGGCCGTGCTCGATGCCATCATCACCCGGTTCTGCTCCTGGAGCCGGGCTGGAGGGCCGATCGCGCGATCCAGGGCCTGGGACGTACCCACCGCACGCATCAGGCCTGCTCGCCCCTGTTCCGGCCCGTCACGACCGACTGCAAGGGCGAACTCAGGTTCACCTCGACCATCGCGCGGCGTCTAGACAGCCTCGGCGCTCTGACGCGCGGCCAGCGCCAGACCGGGGGGCAGAATCTGTTCGACCCGGCCGATAATCTCGAAAGCGACTACGCCAAGGCGGCGCTCATCAGCTGGTATCACCTGCTCGTCGCGGGGAAGCTGACCAGCACCAACCTCACCGATTTCCAGCATCGCACCGGCCTGGAACTGCTCGATACCGACGGCGTGTTGAAGGAGGATCTCCCGCCCATCCAGCGCTGGCTCAGGCGATGACACCGGAGACGGGCTGGGTGCCAGCACCGCGCCGGTCGACGAGAGGGTCTGACCGGCATCGGGCGGCGCTGACGCGTCGCCCGTATCGCCACCTCGACGGGGATCGCTTCATCGCCGAAGCGGTCCCTGTTGCCGTTAGTGCCTGTTGCAGCCGCGCGGTCCGTGGTGTACGGATTGTCTTCCGTTTTACGGAAGATACGGATTCCCATGTAACAGAAAGATGGCCGTTACAACATTGGCAGGACCAGATGAGGGTCCCATCCTGGACGGACGCAGGGCTTAATCGATCCCCGGCCGCGTAACGAAAGATGAGGGAAACCATGACCCCTACAATCGAAAAGGCCAGATCGACCGACGTGTCGAAGCGGTTCGGCTTCTATTACGACGAGGCGATGACGCATCCGATCGCGATCGAGCGCAACGGCGCTGCCCGCGTGGTCATGCTACCCGCCTCCGAGTTCGAACGCTTGTCCCGCCTCGATCACCTCGCGCTCTCGCCGCAGGAGTTGAGCGATGAAGCCATCCACGCCATCAGGACCGCGACGCCCAGCGCCGGGTCCGTCCAGAACGATCAGTACGTCGATTGAACCGCAAGCCGGTGACCTGATCTGGTATTTCTACCTCTGGCGGCATGAACATAACCGGGGCGACGAGGACGGCTCGAAACTCCGCCCCTGCATGGTGGTTGGCAGCTATCGCTCAGCCGGAAGGCTCCGTGTCCTGATGGTGCCACTGACGACGCGCGATTATTCACCGGCTGCATCCGTCCCTCTGCCGCCGCGATTCATTGAGGCCTTCGGCCTCGATGACCGATCACGCATCGTGTGGGACGACGTGAACGATTTCGCATGGGTCGGACCCGACGTTCGCGCCGGTAACGACGGTAGCACCATCATCGCCGAGGTGCCGAGCCGCATCGTACAACGTGTCGCGGCGCTGATCGTCGAGCATCGGATCACCCCCACCCGGCGAACCGAGTAGGCGATCGATCCTCGCCAACCCGAAGGACGACGCCCGCAGACGCCGCCCGATTCGCTGACCGGACGGATAGATCATCACAATCGGCGATGATCTCGCAGCCGGGCGGCGCGTAAAGCCGTCGCTGTCCTGCCAGCGGGTATCGGCAGGCGTTTAACCCCGATGGCGATGAGGACGCCCAGGTCCGATGCGGTTGCCGGCGATCGCCCTGGCGAGGGTCGGCCGTCGGGCGACCTTGCGGCATCCGGTCTCCTTGCCGGTGCGTCGTCGCCCGGGCGCGGCCGTCCTTGTCGAGCTTCGGAGCGGCACCACGTCGGTCAGCGAGCGACGCTGGCGGCACGCCTGCCTTCGCGCCGGGTCGTTCGGGGGTACGGGTCAGGCGACCGACATGAGCGGTTCACGAGGTTTGTCCATGGCAATGCCTGCGGGAACCTTGGGCTGATCGACGGCCCATCCGCCGTTTCGTGTCACCTGCGCCGCGCCCCGGGGCCTCGCAACCCCTTTGGCAGGGCCGTGTTGCCGCGCTTCGCGCGGCTGCCCGCACCACCCCTGCAAAAGGGGTTCCCCTCCGGTCGACCAGGCCCGCCGCCTGCGCGCCGGCCCAGCTCGCCCTCCGGTGCGACGCCCCGAACCGCGACGCCCTTCAGGTGACACCGGCGGACGGACCGCCGACCAACCCAAGGAGGCAATGCCATGAACAACGTGAACCTCGTCGGCCGCCTGACCCGCACCCCCGAACTGCGCGAAGTCAATCGCGCCACCAGCGTCGCGACCATCTTCGTGGCGACCGATCGCCCGAAGCTCAACAAGGACGGCCACACCTACAAAGGCGACGACGGCTTCACCGTCAAGGAGACCGAATACCACAAGGTCACCTGCTTCAACGGCCTCGCCAAGGCGATCGCCGGCAACCGCAAGAAGGGCGACCTCATCGCCATCGAGGGACGCCTGCACTACACCCGCTGGCAGGACAGCGACGGCAACGACCGCTACGGCTGCGAGATCATCGCCGATCGCGCCGAGTTCTACTGACCGGCCAGCGAACCGGGCGGCGCCTGCGGGCGTCGCCCTTCGCGCATGCTTCATCATCGCCCGCGCAGGACGCCTCGCCCACGGTGCTTCGCACCGCGGCCTTGCGCCAGCGCGCGCTCACCTGAAAGGTCCGGCACCATGACCGTCCAGCGCGACATGTTCGACGGCGACCCGTTCGCGCCCGAGCCGATACCTGCGGCACCGGACCCGGTCGCTCGGGTCGACGAGCCGGCACCCGCCGGCGGCGACCACGACGGCAATGCCGTCGCGCTCGCCCCGCTGGCGGTGCCGTGCGGCTTCCGCAACCGTCGCAATGAACCCTGCCGGCGTCTCGCCGAGCGACCCATCCTGATGAACGGCCAGCCCTTCGTCCATCGTGGTCACCAGCTGCTCCAGTGTCCGCGTTCCTGCTGGCTAGACGATGACAGCGCGGTCGAGCCGGAAATCACCGACCCGCACGGCGATGACGCCGATGCCAACCGCGACCCGGATGATCCGGGAATCCAGGAAATGCCGGATTATGATATCGGGGATGACGGCGGTCAGTATGATTGGGACTGATCCTGCTGTGCTGCTGTGCTGCTGTGCTGCTGTGCTGCTGTGCCTGCTGTGCCTGCTGTGATGGCTGCGAGAGCGTCGTAGGAGAGCAGGGCGGGGCGTCCCGCCTTGTGGGCGGGACCGGGCTCTATTCGGCCCTGGCGGGCCTCACGGAGCCCCCTGGCGGGGTCTCCGCCCTGCGGGTGACGATCCCTATGCCGGCGCCGGGCGTCCTGCGCGCGGGCGACGGCAGCTGGTTCGCCCTCTCGGGCTCACTGGCGCTGCCTCTACGGCGCTGCGCCGTGCCGGCGCATCACCGCCGCCCGTGCTCGGTCCGACCCGGCGTGCCCACCACAACATAATATTTTCTCTCTCTGTGATGAGGAAGTCTGGCATGCGGGGTTGGCGGGCCGTCAAGGACGCGCGGTCCCCCCAATTTTCACGCACCCTTCCGTCTCCGCTTCGCTCCGCCTCCAGGGCACGAGAAAATCGGCTCCCCCGCGCGCGAGCGTTAACCGGGGTCCGCGACCCTGCGGGCCGCGGCTTCCCGGTTAACGTCCCTGACCGCCCTGACCGCCGCATGCCGGATGAGATTCCTCACCGAGAGAAGGTGAGATTTTCAACTCATGGAGGCTATCATGACCAAGTACAGCAACTTCAACGACATGGGCCGCGCGATCAACGAGCGCCGCGCCGACGAGCACACCACCGAGACCTATCAGGGGGCGTTCATCGAGGCGAGCGAGATGGCGAAGCTTTCCATCGTCAGCGAAGCCGAGAAGCTGGACATGCCCGACCCGGAGCAGGCCGCACACGCCGTCGAGCAGATGCTGGCGACGATGTTCGACGTGTTCCGCGACACTCGCATGGAGGAGTTCGCCGCCGACCTCGCATGGGGCTTCGTCAACAGCTTCCACATGGTGGCCACCCGGTCCTGCGGACCGACCCCGTGGCAGGATGATCGACCATGCCGATCCTGACGGATCGGAAGGGGGAGGGGAACCGGAGATGATGGTTCCAATGGGAGACAGACCATGTCGATCACCTTCTTCCTCAGCGTCGATCGCAAAGCCGACGCCGCGCCCGCCGTCATCACCGCCCGCCAGCTTGCCGCGTTCCGCGCCTTCGCCCGCGAACGTGGCCAGCTGCTCGAAGACGAGGATGATGACCCGCTCGTGTCGTGCTCGTTCGAAGCTCGCGTCTGCCCCTGGTCGCTCGCGTCGATCTGCGCGATCTTCGATCACGATGTGGGTGTCATCGCCGTGGTCGAGGAAGCCCAGTTCCGTGGCCTCAACGTGCGCTTCTGGCACGATGACGCGACCCGCACGATCACGATGCGCGTCGCCAGCACCCCGGACGGCGCAGCGGAGATCAATCTCGCGAACGGCAACGCCTTCCACGTCCTCGACGCGCTACGACTTTCGGACGATAATTGCGGCAGCATGCCCATCGGGCAACTACGCGAAACACTCGGCCAGCCCTATGTTCGCCGCGACCTTGGTCGCCTCGATGGTCGTTACCTCGAACGCTTCGACACCCTCGCTGCTCAGGCCGACACCAGTGAAGGGATACGCATGGTCTGGGGATAGCCTCCCTCCAGTCGCCATCGCGTCGGGGAGCATCGGGCTTCGCCTCGATGCTCCCCATTCTTATGCCTGAATGGACCGAAGCTTCGCCAACTCGGCCCAAGCATTGAAAAGGGGAGCGCCTAACGGCAGCTCCCCTTCTATTTGCATGATGGGCTTGAGCCCGCTTTCGCGCTGACCCGCTTACGCGGTCAGGCGCTTCACGGTCTCGGCGATCCCGAGTTTCTTGATCGCTCCAATGATCGCGCTGAACTGGGCAGGATCGGCCTTCATCAACCCCGACCGTTCCACCTCCTTCAGCAGCTCCGAACGCTCACGATCGGCCAGTTGCTTGCGGCGTTCGTTGAGCCGCTGTTCGTCCGCCTCAAGCTGTGCCCGTTCCTGCTCGATACTCCGTGCCATATGACCTGCCTTTTCTGATCGTGGATCGGCCTCCATTTCCCACGATGCCAGCACCGCTCCACCGGCACAATAGCGACACTCATAATCGCTCGCTGGTCCGGCTTTACCGGACCAGCATGAGGCGACGGACACTGCCCTTCGGCCAGGTCCGTCGTGGGGCGGGATTGCTCCGCCCAATACCCTTCGGTCCAGTCCGGTGGTCGCCTGCCTGCGGCGCTTACTCTCCCGGAACCCAGTCCAATGATCGGACATCCAGCCATGATGCCACCACCACCGCGACAGTCCCTAAGGATTTGCACACCGTACGCGGCACGCCGCAGGTTAAGTGTCTGTAATTTCCGGTGTTTGCAGGGGCAAACATGTTTGCCCCTGCAAACGCCTTGGTGGTTCTCCCCTAAGCGCTTGAGAACGCGCGAAAATCCCTGTTTGCAGAGTGAATGCGTTTTCACTCTATACCTCGGGACCAGGCTGTAGTATTTTCCACTCTCCGAAAACCCCACCAGCCACTTTCAAGTGGGTGGTGAATGTCTAACTCGACGATAGCCTTCAGACTTTCGTCTGAAGAGATTGCGGCACTTGATCGTGTAGCCGCGAAACGGTCGTGCTCCCGGTCTGAGGCCGCGCGCACTGCGCTTATGTTCGGTATCCGTTTCGCTGAGGCCGAGCATACTTTCAACATCACCCGTGCGGTCCTCGTTCTCGAGTACATGCAGGCGGCGATCGACGTGATTATCACACGCGATCACGGCGACGTCGTACCCCAGCTTCGCGAAGCCGCGAAGGAGCGCCTGGCGACGTTCCATGCGTAGCGGCGACATCCGGTTCAACGGTCAGGCGGCGACCGTAAAGCACCATTCCGCGCGGGGGCGAATCACCCGCAACTCGGGCAATTTCACCCGCGGTTCGCAGCTTCTCGCCAGTCAGTACAAGATGACCTGGGCGGGCCTCCAGGTGCCCATCTGGATATGGCTGGGGACGTTCATCGTCCTGTTCAATATCTTCGTCTGGCTGGGCCTCGCCGAGCATGAGTTCCAGCTCGACCTGATGAAGCTCTATTCCGCCATCTGGACGTGGGTCGGCGGGGACAAATTCCACCTCATCAACCTGACCTTGCGAAACGGCATCGTGACCAAGGTTCCGATCGGCTACGTCCCCTACGAACCCCATGTCGTTCATGCCTGGGCGAAGACGGTCAAGATCTTCCTGACGACACTCGTCATGTCGGCCTTCATCGCAGCACCGATCATCATGTGGTTCATCATGTGGGCAAACAAGCGCGGCAGCGACATGCTCCAGGAACGCCACAACCGCGGCGCCCTGTTGGTCGAGCGTGACGTGCTCGTCAAAACTGTCAGCGGCCACATACGCTGCGAGGTTCATGCGCGCGTGGGTGCCGGTTCGGCCGAGATCGAGCGGCGGGTGAGGGGCGCTTCGGCCGCCACCGTCGCCCTCATCGCACTCGGGTCGAACGATGCCGCCAGTCCGGCGCTCCCAACCAACCTTCTTGCGCTCAGGCGGCGAACCACCGCCGTCAAGGTGGCCTGGCTTGCCCCCTACGACCTGCGCGCGTCATCCATTGTCACGTCGATCGCGGCACGTTTCGGCGACACCGTCATCCCGCTGCGGGCGCAACCGAGCCGGGATGGCATCCATCCGGTCAGCTATCGCCCCGTCGCCAAGTCGCTGCGGTGGGGGGCGGTCGCCCCCTTCAGAGCCGGCGTAGCGCCGGCGCCGATCGCGCGCGCGACCGTGCTGGTGATGAGCAGCCCACTCGGGTCGTGATCGCCATCTTCATGCCGCGAGCATCGGTCGCCGGAACCGAACGGCTCGACTCAATCCCGCTGGAACAAATCCGGCCCATATGACAGGCTGAACGTCATGGACCATCGCATCACCCACACCTGCGGCCATGAGCAAACCCATTTCATTGCCGGGTTCGCGTCGCAGCAGGAGCGCAAGGCCACCTGGCTGCGCACGACGGTCTGCGGCGCGTGCTACCGCAAGCAGCGCCAGGAAGAGAACGAGCGCGACGCCGCGGCCTCGCAACAAGCCGTTGCCCATCTGTCGCTGGCGCCGCTCAACGGCTCGGAACGACAGGTCAGCTGGGCAACGACCATTCGCGCGAAACGGATCGCCTTGCTGCGCAAGGATCAACCTCTCGATAGCGTCGAAACCGGCGCGGCGCTGCTCGGCATCGCGGACGCCAAATGGTGGATCGACAACCGCGACGCGACCGACGCGCAGTTGCTCGCCTCGGCAGGGGTGGCTCAGGCTCCCGGCTGAACCGGCGTCGTCACCGCATTCTTCAGCGGCGCGGGCTTCTTGCCGTCAGGCAGCGTCCTGCGGAGGTGCTCGTGGACGATCGCAGCCGAGAAGGGCTTCGGGATGAACGTCGCCTTCTCGGGCATGTCACCCGGATTGGGACGGATATTGCCGCTGGCGATCACGATCTCGATCCAGGGCCAGTGCTGTGCGACATGACGCGCCAGCGCAAAGCCGTTGATCGATCCCGGCATCTCGACATCGGAGAACAGCAGGATGGTGTTGTCGGCCTGCTCCTCCAGCAGCACGATCGCGGTATCGCCGTCCATCGCCTCATGACAGCGAAAGCCGGCGTCCTCCAGGATCAGCGTCATGTCCATCAGGATGATCGGGACGTCATCGACCGCGAGCGCGAAAGGTACGGTCGAAGTGTTCATCACCTCTACAACCGCCTGTATCTGTAGGCGCTTGCAATC
>NZ_JBDGHY010000014.1:0-60005 GCF_039615155.1 Sphingomonas epibiotica
TTCTCGACCTCACGCAGCTTCCCGATGATCTCCTCAGGCTTGTGCTTCTTGGCAGGCATGCGTCGTCCCTTCCTTGATCCAGACTGTCATAGTCGATGGACCACTCAGAAGGGGGCAGCTCAAAAAGCTACGACCTACCGCTTGACCGGATCAGCGAAGCTTTGAGGGCGTTGTAAAATATTTACAATGTTACAGCCGCAAGTGGCGAGAATTGTACGTTCAGACGATTTTAATGATGGAATACTGTTGGGGTCCGACGAACCAGTATGCTTTTTACATCTCAACCGTGACGGATCACCGATCGCGGATTGGGAGACAGCAGATGACAAAAGAACCGCCGCGCAGCCGCGCCGTGTTCTCGACAGAGGATTTCAGTCTCCTGAAGGAAGCGGTCGGAGCCTACGTCCGAAACATCGCCGATGATCCCCGCTCGTCGAAGTTCTCCAACCTGTACCATCGTCTGGGCCGGCTCGGCTGATCGCCGAACGGACGCTTTCACGACCAACCGCAACGGCCGACGACGCCCCTGCGCCACTCCGGCGTCGGGAGGAGCGCTGCGTCCTGCCGCTGCCGCAAACCTTCGGAAGATTTAGACATGACTTACCAGGATCAGACCGCACGCACGTCCGCACTCATCCGCCAGCAAGGCGGCACGTGGGACGGGATCGACGCCGAGGCCGTGGTGCGGATGCGTCTGCAGAACCGCTTCAACACCGGCCTGGACATCGCCCGGTACACGGCATCGATCATGCGGCGTGACATGGCCGCCTACGATGCGGACCCTGCCGCCTACACCCAGTCGCTGGGCTGCTGGCACGGCTTCATCGGCCAGCAGAAGCTCATCAGCATCAAGAAGCACTTCGGCACCACCAAGGGTCGTTACCTTTACCTTTCCGGTTGGATGGTGGCGGCGTTGCGGTCGGACTTCGGTCCGCTTCCCGACCAGTCGATGCACGAGAAAACCAGCGTGCCGGCGCTCATCGAAGAACTGTACACGTTCCTGAAGCAGGCCGATGCCCGCGAGCTGGGCATGATGTTCCGGGAACTCGATCATGTCCGCGAGAGCGGAAACGATGTGGAGGCGCAGCGGCTCGTCCACGCGATCGACAACTACGAGACGCACGTCGTGCCGATTATCGCCGACATCGATGCCGGATTTGGCAACGCCGAGGCGACGTATCTGCTCGCCAAGAAGATGATCGAGGCAGGCGCCTGCGCGCTGCAGATCGAGAACCAGGTCAGCGACGAGAAGCAGTGCGGCCATCAGGACGGAAAAGTGACCGTTCCGCACGAGGACTTCCTCGCAAAGGTTCGGGCCTGCCGCTACGCCTTCCTCGAACTGGGCGTGGACGACGGCATCATCGTGACGCGTACCGACTCCCTCGGTGCCGGGCTCACCAAGCAGATCGCCTACTCGAGCGAGAAGGGTGATCTCGGAGACCGATACAACGCGTTCCTCGACTGCGAGCTCGTAGATGACATCGGTCAACTGCGCGGTGACGTGGTGATCGAACGCGACGGGCAACTGATGCGGCCAAAGCGCTTGCCATCCAACCTGTTTCAGTTCCGGGAGGGCACCGGCGCTGACCGCTGCGTCCTCGATTGCATCACGTCGCTCCAGAACGGTGCCGACCTGCTGTGGATCGAGACCGAGAAGCCGCACATCGAGCAGATCGCGGGGATGGTCGATCGTATCCGCGAGGTCGTTCCCAACGCCAAGCTCGTCTACAACAACTCCCCAAGCTTCAACTGGACATTGAACTTCCGTCAGCAGGTCTTCGACAGCTGGGCTGGCGAGGGTCGCGACCTTTCGACCTATGATCGTGCAAAGCTGATGAGCGCCGAGTATGACTCGACCGATCTGGCGAAAGAGGCCGACGAGCGCATCCGCACCTTTCAGAAGGACGCCAGCGCGCGGGCGGGCATCTTCCACCACCTCATCACCCTACCGACCTATCATACCGCCGCCCTGTCTACCGACAATCTGGCGAAGGAGTACTTCGGCGAGGCAGGGATGCTCGGCTACGTGAAGGGCGTCCAGCGGCAGGAGATCCGGCAGGGTATCGCCTGCGTCCGGCATCAGAACATGAGCGGGTCGGACATCGGCGACGATCACAAGGAGTACTTCGCTGGCGAGGCGGCGCTGAAGGCGGGGGGCGCACACAACACGATGAACCAGTTCGCGGCCTGATCGGAGGATGCGTCACGGGGATCGGAAGAGCCTCGTGACGCACGCCGTTCCCCCGTACGCCGGTTCGGGTAGCGGTACCGCGATCTGCCGTCATGACGATGGGTTGGTTACGAAGGCGATCGGTCTTCGTCGGAAGGCGGCTTGAGATCGGGCGGGCCGTCCGGTGCACAGAGCGCTCGGATTCCTGCTGCCACGAAGACGGGCAGTCGGTCGGCTATGCCGAGGAAATTGTCCGAATGCACCAGGCCCGCCGAGAGGCGATCTATGCGTCCCGTCCGCCCGAGCGAGAAGGTGAAGGAGCCGGTCAGGAAGTGATAGCTCCAGTACAGCTTCTCCTTCGATGCATGGGGCAGGAGGATCTTCATGTCGTCGACCAGCACCCAGGAGACGGGGTCGAACGTCTCGGACATCAGCTCGTACATCTTGCCCCGGCTGCTGTTCACGTAGGCGACGATCGAAGCGTAGTTCCGATGCTTGTCGTCGATGTCGGCCATCTCGAATGCCGGCCGCATGAAGGCGTCAAGAAGTCCTTCCAGCGTGCCGCCGTTGCCCAGCGATGGACGGTAGGCGTCCAAGGCAGCGAGGCGCTTTGCGTTCGCTTCCGGGGCGCGGCGACGGAACACCGCGGCGAACAGCTTCTCCTTGTCGCCGAAGTAGTAGCGCATCAGCGACGTGTCGACGCCGGCGCTTGCGGCGACGCTCGAGATCGTGACGCCGTTGTAGCCCTTGGCGGCGAATTCCGCTTCGGCATGATCGAGGATCAACGTCATCGAGTCCTGACGTCGTTCCGTCTGAAGACGGCGCGCCTCGCGTTTTGTCTCCGTCTGCTCCTTCGTCATTCGTCACGTCCCGTCTGATGTCGTCGCGGTGCCGATCTCGTCGGCCGCTGGGTAGCCCTTTCGTTGCCAGAGCCGTTGGACATGGCGCTTAACCGTCCTCGCGTTCGAAAAAAAGTTCTACTTAATTCGATGCGCGGCAACCTATTTCCTGCAACGCAAAGAAAGATGATTGACGCCGTTTAATGCCGGCGTCATCCTCCGCTTCAAGAGATCGGGAACGAACCCCGGCTTTGATGGGAGTAGGATTATGAAGAGCAGGCTTTTCGCCGGCATCTGCACACTCGCGTTATGTTCGTGGTCGGCCACGGGTCTGGCGCAGACGGCATCGTCGACGCCGTCGGCTCCTACCCCGCCGCTGCAGGGTAGCGCGGAGGCATTGCCGGCATCCGGCGATGAGGATGCGATAGCCGACATCATCGTCACGGGATCGCGTGCGATCGCCGATGGTTCGCAGGTGCCGACGCCGGTGACGGTGACCTCGGGTGAGCAGTTGGTGAAGGCGAACCCCGGACTGATCGCGGAGTCGCTGAACACGCTGCCGGCGTTTCGCGGATCCACCCGCCCCACGACCGGGAACGTCGTCGCGACCGGCCCGAACGCCGGCAGCTTCCTGAACCTCCGGAACCTCGGCGTCCAACGTACCCTGGTCCTCTTGGACGGGCGCCGTGCAGCTCCGTCCTCGCGCGAAGGCGCGACCGACGTCAACCTGCTCCCGTCCGACCTGGTGAAGCGGGTCGACATCGTCACGGGCGGCGCGTCCGCCGCCTACGGATCAGATGCGGTCGCGGGCGTAGTAAACTTCGTGTTGGACAACCGTTTCAAGGGCATCAAGGGGACGCTGCAGTCGGGGGTCTCCGAGCGCGGCGATGGCGCGAGCATCAAGGGCAGCGTCAGCGCGGGTACGTCGTTCGCGAACGACCGCGGACGCATCGTGGCAAGCGCCTCCTACTACGACGTCCAGCAGATCGGCAGCCTGGCGGATCGCGAATGGGGCCGCAGCAATACGGGCTTCCTGAACAATCCGGCCAATCGCGGCCAGCTGATCTTCCGGGACAACCTGCGGGCCGCGACCGCGACTCCGGGAGGTCTGATCCTGAGCGGCCCGCTCGCGCTCCGCCAGTTCGGGCCGGGGGGAACGCTGGTCCCGTTCTCGCGCGGGACCGCGCAGTCGGGTCTCATCCAGGCCGGTGGCGACGGCGCGCAGGCCTTCTCGAGCCTTTCAGCCGGGATCGAGACCCAGAACTACTTCACCCATGCCGAATTCGACGTGACGCCATCACTCACGATCTTCGGGCAGGCCGCCCTCGGCCTGTCGAAGACGGAGTACAATCAGATTCAGCAGTTCAATCTGGGCGGATTCAACGGCTTCACTATCTTCAGCGGGAACGCATTCCTGAACCCCGCCGTCCAGCAGGTGCTCACTCAGACCAACACGCCGGCGTTCGCGATGGGACGCGTCAACTTCGATTTCGGCACGCCGGCGAACGCGCTCGCCAAGGGTCGGACGCTCGATCTCACCGCAGGCTTCAAGTACACCGGCGGTGGCGGGTTGACCATTGATGGCTATTACGAGCGGGGCCGCAACCGGACGACGATCCGGACCAACAACAACGTGGCGCTCGAACGCCTGTATGCCGCTGCCGATGCAGTCCGGGACCCTGCGACCAACCAGATCGTCTGCCGTGTCTCGCTGACGAATCCGGGACTGTACCCGGGTTGTGTCCCGATCAACCTGTTCGGCGTCGGCGCCCCGTCGCAGGAGGCGATCCGCTATGTCGAGGTCAACCCGGCGTTCCGCACGACGGTGAAGCAGGACGTAGCGGACCTATCGATCCGCGCGACCCCGTTCGCGACCTGGGCGGGCGACGTGGCCCTCGCGGCGGGCGGTGCGTATAGACGCGTGGAGCTCGATCAAACGACCAACGACCTCGCCAACAGCGTGAACGATGCGACCGGCATCCGGGGTTTTCCCGCGGCCTATCTAAATCAGCCCGGCGGCCTGCTGCTCAGCAACGTGTTCCCGGTGGCCGGATCGTACAACGTGTGGGAGGTGTTCGGCGAAGCGGCTGTCCCGCTCGCCCGTGATCTGCCGTTCCTCCACGCGCTCGACGTCAACGGGGCCGTCCGGTACATCAACTACAGCACCAGCGGCGGCGTCACGACGTGGAAGGGTGGCGCGGTCTGGGAGCCGGTGGCCGGCCTGCGTCTGCGGGGAACCGCGTCGCGCGACATCCGCGCGCCGAACGTGCCCGAACTGTTCGCCGGAATCGTGCAGCAGACAGGCGCGGTGATCGAGAACAACGTCACGGTTCCGATCATCCTGGCGACGCTCGGCAATGCCGATCTCCGGCCCGAGATCGCGAAGACGTACACCGGCGGCATCGTCCTGCAGCCGGACTTCGCGCCGGGGCTGACGCTGTCCGCCGACTACTATTCGATCAACGTGTCGGGGATCATCACGTCGCTCACGCCGCAGCTGACCCTCGACCAGTGTCGTGCAGGTAATGATGCCTTGTGCGCCAACATCACCCGGAACGCGGCAGGGACGATCACGCGCATCACGAGTCCGACCCTGAACCTCAACGAGTTGAAGGCGAGCGGCGTCGACATCGAGGTCGGCTATCGTCCGTCGGGCGACGTCTTCGGCGGCAAGGCCGGCTTCCGTGTGGTGGCCAGCTACCTGGAGAAGCAGCAGCAGATCTTCACCAACGGCAACATCGTCGATCGGGCCGGGGAAGTCGGACTTAGTAGCAACCCGAGGTGGAACGTGGTCGGCAACGTGACGTGGACGTCCGACACGTTCGAACTGTTCGCGCAGGAGCGCTTCATCAGCGCCGGGAGCTACGACGTCACCCGCAGTGAGCCTACTACGATCGAAGACAACACCGTCGACCACGTGTTCTACACGGACCTCACGGCGTCGTTCAAGGTCGCCCCGAAGTTCCGCTTCTACCTGACGGTCAACAACCTGTTCGATCAGGATCCGCCGCTCGCTCCGACCGGAACGTTGATTCAGTATAACAGGACGAACCCGCAACTCTACGACGTGATCGGACGGTTCTATACCGCCGGCATCAACTTCAACTTCTGATCCACGCGCCCCGCCCGGTTTCGGGCGGGGCGTTCAAGTCAACTCGAACGATACGGATGACGCGGTGAGCCAGCCAAAGATACTTCAGACCGCGAGTAGGGACGCATACCCCTTCCCGTTGCTCATCCGCCATCTGCTCGCGAACGTGGCCGAGCAGAGCAGCGCGGAGATCGTCAGCGGAGAACTGCGTTTCACCTATCGTCAGTTCGTCGACCGGGTACGTCGTCTAGCGACGGCGCTGGCGGCGCGCGGCGTCCGTCCGGGCGACACGGTCGCCGTCATGGACTGGGACAGTCACCGCTACCTCGAATGCTATTTCGCGATACCGATGATGGGCGCGATCCTGCAGACGGTGAACGTCCGGCTGTCACCCATGCAGATCGGGTACACGCTGCGACAGTCCGAAGCATCGGTCCTGTTGTACCACGACGACTTCAGTCCGCT
This sequence comes from Sphingomonas epibiotica, assembly GCF_039615155.1. Classification (NCBI taxonomy): domain Bacteria; kingdom Pseudomonadati; phylum Pseudomonadota; class Alphaproteobacteria; order Sphingomonadales; family Sphingomonadaceae; genus Sphingomonas; species Sphingomonas epibiotica. The sequence goes on from NZ_JBDGHY010000014.1 coordinate 6,566, forward strand.
CTGCCAAGCGATCCTGCCGCACCTGCAAGGATTCCGCGAAGCGATCCCGATGACCACTCCGAGCGTGCAGTCGTACGAGGAATGGCTCGCCGGGACCGATCCGACCTTCGAGTTCGAGGACTTCGACGAGAACGCCATCGCGACGACGTTTCACACGACGGGCACGACCGGCGACCCCAAGCAGGTGTTCTTCACCCACCGGCAGCTGGTGCTGCACACGCTCGCCTTCACGTCGACCCTGGCCAGTCAACCCGAGGGCCAGAACCTGACGCGGGCCGACGTGTACATGCCGATCACGCCGATGTTCCACGTCCACGCGTGGGGCGCGCCCTACGCCGTCACGATGCTCGGTCTCAAGCAAGTCTATCCCGGGCGTTACGATCCCGCGACCCTGCTGCGGCTTCGGCGCACAGAGGACGTCAGCTTCTCCCACTGCGTTCCAACGCTGCTTCGCATGCTCATTGATGCCGCCGCTGGCGAGCCTCTTGGACCGTGGACTATCGTCATCGGCGGATCGGCTCTTCCACCGGCGTTGGTGGAGGAAGCGTTCGAGGTCGGTATAACGACGCTTGCGGGGTTCGGCATGTCGGAGACCGGACCGGTGATTGCACTTGCGCGGGGTGAGCGAGGAGATGCGCACGGTCTCTGTCGCGCAGGATTCGCACTCCCGTTGGTCTATGCGAAGATCGACGAAAAGCGGGGCGGAGAGCTTGTCCTGCGTGCACCTTGGTTGACGCAGGGGTACGGCAGCCAGGACGCGTCAGACACGCTCTGGGAAGACGGATGGCTCCATACCGGCGACGTGGCCGAAAAGGACGCTGACGGCGCCATCCGTATCGTCGATCGTCTGAAGGACGTCATCAAGTCGGGCGGGGAGTGGATCTCCTCAATCGACTTGGAGGCGCGCCTGATGGAGGATGAAGCAGTGTCCGAGGCCGCTGTCGTAGGTCTTGCCCATCCCCGCTGGGGTGAGCGACCTGTCGCGTTCGTGACAGCCGCGCCCGACGAAATCATCTCGGAGGAACGGCTTTACGAAGCCTTATCGAAGCAAGCGGCGGCCGGACAGATCAGCCGATACGCCATTCCTTCGGTCGTCCATGTTGCAGACGGTCTACCCAGGACCAGCGTCGGCAAGATCGACAAGAAGGCGCTTCGTGAGATCGCTATTGCGCTAGCGGCTGATCCCGCAGCTACGGTGGAAGCACAGTCGAAGGTAGCAGGAGCATGAGTACAGCGATCGCCGCAACGAGCGAAATCCGCTTCGTCCTGGACCACGTCGCCCAGATCGGGCATTTGGCCCAGAGCGAACGTTTCTCCGCCGCCAGCGACGACGTCATCGAGGCGATAATGGAGGGGGCGGCCACCTTCGCGACCGAGGTCTGGGCGCCGCTCAACCACGCAGGAGACACGGTCGGCGCCAAGTGGACTGAGCAGGGGGTTGTCCTTCCCGACGGCTATCCGGAGGCCTATCGCGCGTACGTGGAAGGCGGATGGGGTACCATCGGAGTGCCCGAAGAGCATGGTGGGCAGGGGCTACCGTTTACGTTGCAGACCGCGGTGCTGGAACTGCTGGGCACTGCCAACCCCGGTTTCGCCCTGTGTCCTACGCTGACGGTTGGTGCCATCGAGGCGCTGGTTCACCACGGTACGCCCGAACAGCAGGCAAGATTCCTGCCGCAGCTGGCAACCGGTGCCTGGACCGGTACGATGAATCTGACCGAGCCACAGGCGGGATCCGACGTGGGAGCGCTACGTGCGCAAGCCGTGCCGCGCGGCGACGGCACCTGGTCCATCAAGGGCACAAAGATATTCATCTCGTTCGGTGATCACGATTTGGCCGACAACATCGTCCATCTCGTTCTGGCTCGTACTCCCGATGCTCCGGCCGGAACGCGTGGCATCTCGCTGTTCCTGGTTCCGAAGTTCCGCCTCGACAAGGAGGGCCATCTCGGGGCGTTCAACGACGTCAAGGTAGTCTCCATCGAGCACAAGCTGGGACTCCATGCGTCCCCGACCTGCGTCCTGAGCTTCGGCGATAACGACGACTGCGTCGGCGAACTGATCGGCCCCGAGCATGGCGGAATGCGGGCGATGTTCACGATGATGAACAACGCCCGCCTGAACGTCGGTCTGCAGGGCGTGCAGATCGGTGAGGCCGCGACCCGCAAGGCCATCGCCTATGCGTTGGACAGGGTACAGTCCGCGCGTTCCGGCGCGACCGATCGGAAACCTGTCCGGATCGCCGACCATCCCGACGTCCGTCGCATGCTGATGCGCATGGCGGCGCAGACCCAGGCCGCACGTGCGCTGGTGTACTACGCTGCGGCCCAAGTGGACCGGACGACGCTCGGCGACGCCGCCGCGCACGAGCGCCTCGAAATCCTAACTCCGCTCGCGAAGGCGCATGCCACCGACCTGGGCAACGAGATCGCGTCGATCGGTGTGCAGGTGCATGGCGGGATGGGCTATGTCGAGGAGACCGGGGCGGCACAGTACTTCCGGGACGCTCGCATCACCCCGATCTACGAAGGCACGAACGGCATTCAGGCTGCGGACCTGGTCGGTCGCAAGCTCGGCATGGGGAACGGTTCGGCGTTCGCGTCCCTGATCGCCGACATGCGTGAAACATCCCAGACCGCCGCACTGACCGAGCTGATCGATCTGTGCGACGAGACGGGGCGTCGTCTAGCGGGTGCGGATGCGGACGACCGCCTGGCGGCCAGCTATCCGTTCCTGACGATGTTGTCGGTCGCGGTCTGCGGGTGGTTGATGGAGTCGCAGGGTCGAGCGGCTTCGGACGAAGATTTCTGGCAGGCCAAGAAGGCGACGACCGCCTTCTACCTCAACCAGATCGTGCCCGAGGCCTTGGGTTTGGCTGCGGCCGCCCGGGCTTCGTCGGACGAACTCTATGCGGTCGATCCCGCCCTGCTCGTCGCGTGATGGGCTTCGAGGCGGAACGCCCGATCCGAGTGGACTGGGAAACGAGGTGAGTTACGTGACGACACGGGAGTTCTAGGCATGAACGAACGGGAATCGATGCCCTACGACGTGGTGATCGTCGGTGCCGGCCCCGCCGGTCTGACCGCCGCGATCAGGTTGAAGCAACTCGCCGAAGCGTCCGGCACCGAGATCTCGGTGTGCGTTCTCGAAAAGGGGTCGGAGGTCGGCGCGCACATCCTGTCGGGGGCGGTCATCGACCCGCGCGCACTCGACGAACTCATTCCGGACTGGCGCGAGACGGATTGCCCGCTCGCCGAAACGCCGGTGACGCAGAACCATCATTGGGTGCTGACGGCCAGGAAGAAGTTCAATCTGCCGCATCTCTGGACGCCGCCCTTCCTCCACAACAAGGGCACCTACACGGGCTCGCTCGGCAATCTTTGTCGGTGGCTCGCCGGCCGCGCCGAGGCGATGGGCGTCGAGGTCTTCCCCGGCTTCGCGGCCGCGGAAATCCTATTCCACGACGATGGCCGGGTGAAGGGTGTCGCCACCGGCGGCATGGGCGTCGCCCGCGACGGCACGCACAAGGACGACTATCAGCCCGGCCTTGAACTCCACGCCAAGTACACCTTCTTCGCAGAGGGTGTACGCGGTCATTTGACCAAGGAACTGATCCGCACCTTCGATCTCGCCGCCGACAGCGATCCGCAGGTCTATGGCCTCGGCATCAAGGAGCTGTGGGACATCGATCCCGCGAAGCACGAACCGGGCAAGGTGGTGCATACGCAGGGTTGGCCGCTGGGCAGCGACGCCAACGGCGGGGGTTGGATCTATCATCAGGCCAACGGGCAGGTTTCGATCGGGTTCGTCACCTGGCTCGGTTACACCAACCCGTATATCTCCCCCTTCCAGGAGATGCAGAAGTGGAAGACGCATCCCGCCATCGCCGACCTGCTGAGGGGTGGCCGCCGCGTCTCGTACGGAGCGCGTGCGATCAATGACGGGGGTCTCCAGTCGATCCCTAAGCTGGTCGCCCCCGGCGCTGCGCTAATCGGCTGCTCCGCCGGCTTTCTCAACGTGCCGCGCATCAAGGGCACGCACGGCGCGCAGAAGTCGGCGATGATGGCGGCGGAGGCGGCGTTCGAGGCGATCCAGGCGGGGCGCGAGAGTGACGAGCTCGCGGCCTATCCTGCAGCGTTTGAGACGTCGTGGCTGAAGAAGGAGCTGTCCGTCGTCCGCAACGTCGTGCCGCTGGTCAAGAAGTTCGGCGATCTCTTCGGCTCCGGCCTGTCGGGCATCACCATGTGGCTGGAGCATCTCGGCGTAAAGATGCCCTTCACGTTGCACCACCATCCCGACCACGAGACGCTGGAACGGAAGGCCCTAGTGAAACCACCGGTCTACCCCAAGCCCGATGGCGTCCTGACCTTCGACCGCCTCTCCTCGGTTTTTCTGTCGAACACGAACCACGAGGAGGATCAGCCCATCCACTTGCAGCTGCGCGATCCCTCGGTCCCGATCGCCTACAACTTACCGCTCTATGACGAACCGTCCCAGCGCTACTGCCCGGCCGGTGTCTACGAAGTAACCGGCGTTGCGGACGGCAATCCCAAGTTCGTCATCAACGCGCAGAACTGCGTCCACTGCAAGACGTGCGACATCAAGGACCCGACGCAAAACATCAACTGGGTCGTACCCGAAGGCGGCGGGGGGCCGAACTATCCGAACATGTGAGTACTTAACGTCGGAAATATTGATCCTCAACCTGAGAGAATTGCGCGATCGCCGGGAAGGCGGTGACGCTTACCGAAAGATATCTCCGGTTGCGTTTTTCCGAAACTGGCCACCGGACACAGAGAAGCGGGAAAGGCAAACCGCCAGAAAAACGACCGGGGCTGTTGAAAAAGGCTTTAGCTTTTCGTCCCCCTGTCTCGCAAGGGATCCCATTCGGGAAAGGAGCGCAGGCCGGATAGCCGGTTGGAGCTGATGACGATAAGAACCATGGTAATCCAACCGAAGGGTCATCATGAAGATCAGCGCACGCAATCAGATTTCCGGCACGATCACCTCGATCACGCCGGGCGCCGTCAACGGCTCGATCAAGGTCGATATCGGAGGTGGCAACATCGTCACCGCCAACATCACCGAAGAAGCGATTGCCGACCTCGGACTGGCGACCGGCGAGACGGTCACCGTCATCATCAAGGCCAGCGACGTGATGATCGGTAAGTAACGTGAAGCTCGGCCCCCTCTGGCTCAAAATCCAGATCGCTTGTGGCGACGCCCTGGCGATGGGGCCGGGCAAGGCCGACTTGCTGGAGGCGATCATCGCCGAAGGATCGATCAGCGGTGCAGGCCGTGCATGTTGATTGCCACTGAGAAGTGACCCGGGGTTTCCATTGAGAACTGACCCGGGTGGGCGTGGTTTATGTGCTGCCGTTTCCCGGCAGGTTCAAGACGCTGACTTCTCCTTTCTGGCTTTGGGTGCAGCGGTGCTGGCGCGGAAGCGGAAGCTATCGTTCCCGGTTTTCAGGATGTGGCAGTGGTGGGTAAGCCGATCAAGCAGCGCGGTGGTCATCTTGGCATCGCCGAACACGCCGGACCATTCGTTGAAGCTCAGGTTGGTGGTGATGACGACGCTGGTGCGCTCGTACAGCTTGCTGAGCAGATGGAAGAGCATGGCGCCGCCCGATGAACTGAAGGGCAGGTAGCTCAGTTCATCGAGGATGAGCAGGTCGAGGCGTAGCAGGCGTTCTGCCAACTGGCCGGATCTGTTCGAGGTCTTTTCCTGCTCAAGCGCATTGACCAGATCGACCGTGGAGAAGAAGCGGACCTTCTTGCGGTGATGCTCGACAGCCTGCACGCCCAAGGCGGTGGCGATATGGCTCTTGCCGGTTCCGGGTCCGCCAATCAGCACGACGTTGTCGGCGTTTTCCACGAAGTCGCCCTGGTGAAGCTGGCGCACGAGGACTTCGTTGATCTCGCTGGCGGCAAAGTCAAAGCCAGCCAGATCCCTGTACGCCGGGAAGCGGGCCGCCTTGATCTGATAAGCAATGGACCTGACCTCACGTTCGGCCATCTCTGCCTTTAGGAGTCCAGCCTGATCTTCCCTCGGTTTGACGGACACCAATGATAGGCTCTGCGGGGCCAGGAGGTGCATGATGGCGAGTACGACAAAACGTCGGTTCACGGACGAGTTCAAGCGCGAGGCGGTGGCGCTGTGGGAGACGAGCGGTCGCTTGCAGACCGAGGTGGCGGCGGAGCTGGGGATCATGCCGACGATGCTGCGTCGCTGGCAGCGAAAGCAGCAGGAGAGCAGCGCCCCGCCGGCAAGCCCGGCGGCGAAGCCGCCAGTATCGACCATGGGGTCGCCAGCGGATCAGGCGTCCGAGATTGCGCGGTTGCGGCGCGAGCTGGACCGTGCGCGGATGGAGCGCGACATCTTAAAAAAAGCCGTCGGCATCTTTGCGGAGATGCCGCGGTGAAGTTCGCCTTTATCGAGCAGCATGCGTCCACCTGGCCGGTGAACGTCATGTGCCGCATGCTCGGCGTGTCGCGCAGCGGCTTTTACGACTGGCGTAGTCGCGCACCGAGCGCTCGGACGACAGCAAACCTGGCCCTGCTGCAAGATGTCCGCCGCCTCCAGGCGCGCCATCATGGACGATATGGCTCGCCGAGGATACATGCCGCCCTGCGGGCGGAGGGCTATCAGTGCAGCCGTGGCCGCGTTGAACGGCTGATGCGCCGCCATCGGATCCGCGCGCTGGCAGGCCGCCGGTTCCGGCCCTGCACGACCGACAGCCGCCACTATCTGCCGATCGCGCCGAACCTGCTGGCGCAGTGCTTCGTGGCAACCGCGCCGAACCAGATCTGGCTTGCCGACATCACCTACATCGCGACCGGCGAGGGCTGGCTGTATCTGGCCGCGGTACTCGACCTGGCGACACGCAAGATCGTTGGTTGGTCGATGCGCGATCACATGCGGACCGAACTGCCGCTCGCGGCGATGATGATGGCCGCTCAGCGGCAGCGTCCAGCGCCCGGCCTCATCTGCCACTCGGATCGCGGGTCGCAATACGCAGCCGGGGCCTATGTCGATTACCTGTCGGCGATCCGCGCCGTGCCCTCGATGAGCCGCACCGGCAATTGCTACGATAATGCCCCGATGGAAAGTTTCTTCCACACCCTGAAGGTCGAGCTGGTCCATCAATGCCGATGGGCGACCCAGTCGGAAGCCCGACAGGCGCTGTTCGGATACATCGAAGGCTACTACAATCGGCATCGTATGCATTCGGCCCTCGGGTATCTAACCCCCGAGCAAGCCGAGCAGCGCATGACTGGCTAACCCAGCGTGTCCGTCGAACCGAGGGAAGATCATAACCCAGTTTCACCAGATCGACGTACAGCTGCTTGGCGGTCCGCTTCTGTTTGCGGGATTTCTTCGATTCCACCCGAAGCCAAGCGGTCAGCTTCTCGGCAAAAGGGTCGAGTTTGCTCGGCCGGACTGGAACCTTGAAGCTGGGCTCAACCACATCGGAACGCAGATATTTACGGATGGTGTTGCGGGATAGGCCGGTTCGGCGCTTGATCTCCCGAATGGGGATCTTTTGCCGGAAATGCCACCGGCGGATCACACTGAGTAAGTCCATGTCGATCACTCCACGACCCTCCGACTGGCAGCCGGAGGCGAGGGAAACATGGGTCAATTCTCAATGGTAATTTATACGCCCCCCGGGTCACTTCTCAGTGGCAATCAACAATCTCTGGATGCTTTAGCTTTTAAAGCTTTCGACCAACTTCACCGCATCCTCGACCGTCTTGACCCCGCCAACAGCGTCGTCTGGGATTGCTATCTCGAACTCATCCTCAAGCACCATGACAAGCTCTACTACATCCAGACTATCTGCACCTATATCTTCGTGGAATGAAGCCTCCATCCTCACCTGATCGGGATACACGCCCAAGCTCTTTACGATGATCTCGATGACCCGGTCAGAAATATCGCTCACGGCCTAAACCTCCCAGTGCGTTGGGTAACAAAATCCAAATTAATTCGCTCAGCGCAACGCTTCTGAATTTACTCCCTCGCGCAACTGGTTAGATCAGCTTATTACGCCTTACTCAGCATCTTTTCCGCGCTGGTGCGAACAAAGTCGCCGATCTGTCCCGACATCATCTTCAGGAACATGGGGACAGTTACGTCACCCCGCAGCTTGTCATCATCGACATCCAGTCGGACTGGTATCGTCTGGCCCATGGCGCCGATGGTAAGCTGAAGCGAATGTTCCGAGACCCATGCACTTTTAAGCGAGCCACCCCCTGGGATATGTTGCTCGAGCTTTGGAAGCCCCTGATCAATGCGCCGCTTCGCTTCGGCCTGACCCAGATTATGCGGGATGGTGATTTCCACGGTCGTTATCCTTTAATCGATTATTGGCGCGCCGTTATCAGCAACGTCGATGTAGCAGACGCATAGAGCTTGCCTTGCGCGTCGATCAATTTGGCTTCGGTGTGCGCGACTCTTTTGCCTATTGAGAGAACCTGGCCAATCGCCCTCACCCTTCCGATTTCTTCGGTCAACGGCGCGTGATAGGCTACCTTAAGTTCCAGAGTGACGCAGTTGACCGGCGATGGCGCGGCCGCGTTGGCGGCCACGCCGCAGTCGGAATCCAGCAAAATTGCGGCATAGCCACCATGGGCAATGCCCATGAAATTGTAGCTCTGCCGACCGGGCGAAGCGGAAAAGACCACGCGGCTATGTTCCACCTCGTCCAGGTCGATATCAAACATAGCCATCATCGGCGGTCGCTCACCAACTGCCATGAGGCTTTTGATCTCGTCGAGACCGGTCATCGCCTAGAGCTTTTCTGCAAGCTCTGGCACAACCTTGAACAGGTCGCCAACCAGGCCGATGTCCGCTACCTGAAAGATCGGGGCATCCTCATCCTTATTGATGGCGATGATGGTCTTTGAGTCTTTCATGCCGGCGAGATGCTGAATCGCGCCGGAGATGCCGACGGCGATATAGACTTCGGGAGCTACGATCTTACCGGTCTGGCCGACCTGATAGTCGTTGGGCACATAGCCTGCATCGACCGCGGCGCGGCTTGCACCAACCGCTGCGCCCAGCTTGTCAGCCAACGGAAAGATAGTCGCTTCGAACGTCTCGCCATCCTTCAACGCACGGCCGCCCGACACGATGATCTTGGCGCTGGTTAGCTCGGGCCGTTCCAGCTTGACGATCTCGGCGCCGACGAAGGAGGAGATACCCTTGTCCCCGGTCGAGTTCACGGCTTCCACCACACCGCTGCCGCTGTCCTTCGACGCCTTGTCAAAGGCCGTGCCGCGAACAGTGATGACCTTCTTGGCGTCCTTCGACCTGACCGTGGCGATGGCATTGCCGGCATAGATTGGACGGGTGAACGTGTCCTCGCTCTCAACCGACAGGATGTCGCTGATCTGCATGACGTCCAGCAGTGCAGCGACGCGCGGCGCGATGTTCTTGCCGTTGCTGGTGGCCGGCGCGACGAACGCGTCATGATGGCCCATCAGTTCGACGATCAGCGGTGCGACATTCTCGGCCAGCGCATGGGCAAAAGCCCCGTCGTCGGCGACATGGACCTTGCCCACGCCGGCGATCCTGGCGGCTTCTGCGGCCACGCCGTCGATGCCTTGGCCGACGACCAGCATATGGACTTCGCCCAGCTTGGCTGCGGCGGTCACGGCAGAAAGGGTCGCATCCTTGACGGCCCCGCCCTCATGTTCGACCCAAACGAGCGTCTTCGTCATGCTGCAACTCCTGCTTTCCGGCGGCTCACGCCGCAACTCCCAGGGCCTTGAGTTTGGCCACCAGTTCATCGACATCGGCAACCTTGATGCCGGCCGAACGCTTGGGCGGCTCGACGACCTTGAGCGTCTCCAGCCGTGGCGCGATATCGACGCCGTAATCAGCTGGCGCCTTGGTCGCGAGCGGCTTGGCCTTGGCCTTCATGATGTTGGGCAGCGAGGCATAGCGCGGCTCGTTGAGGCGCAGGTCGGTGGTGATGATCGCCGGGATGGAGAGCTTCAAAGTCTCCAGGCCGCCATCGACTTCGCGGGTGACATTGACCTTGTCGCTCTCGACCTCGACCTTGCTGGCGAACGTGCCCTGCGGCAGGTTCAGCAGCGCGGCGAGCATCTGGCCGGTCTGGTTGCTGTCGTCGTCGATCGCCTGCTTGCCCAGGATGATCAGGCCAGCGCCTTCCTCTTCCTGCACCTTGGCGAGCAGCTTGGCGACGCCCAGCGGCTCGACATCATCATCGGTCTGGATCAGGATTGCGCGGTCCGCACCCATGGCGAGCGCCGTGCGCAGAGTTTCCTGCGCCTTGGCAACGCCGATCGATACAGCCACGACCTCGCTCGCCGCGCCCTTTTCCTTCACGCGAATGGCTTCCTCGACGGCGATTTCGTCGAACGGATTCATGCTCATCTTGACGTTGGCTAGGTCCACGCCCGTGCCATCCGCCTTCACGCGCGGCTTCACATTGTAATCGATAACCCGCTTCACGGGCACAAGGATCTTCATCAGGACATCCTATCTGTCATTGAAGTGTCGCTTCGAATTCATGCTTGAGGTCATCGCACAGCGCGCGCGCGGAGCGCCGCGCCTGCGTCGACCCCACGCCGTGCCCCGCCCACCAGACCGTCTTCCAGGCACGCGCTTCCTCGGAGAGCGAGAGGGCGCCATGCTGCTCGGGAACGCTTGCGGCTGCGAGGCTACGTCCCAGGAAGTTGGCACCGATCCCGGTGACGCGATCGGTGTAGACGATGTCGGCGGCATTCGCTTCGATCATCATATCTTTCTGGTCTCCGCCAGCGAGACTCTCCTCCGCAGCGATGAAGTGCGAGCCGATATAAGCCAGGTCCGCCCCCATCAGACGGGCGGCGGCGATCTGCTGGCCCCGCGTAATGGCGCCTGCCAGCGCCAGCGGCCCCGAAAAGAAGCGGCGTATTTCTTCGACCAGAGCAAAAGGACTTAACGTTCCGCCATGCCCCCCTGCCCCGGCTGCCACCGCGATCAGTCCATCCACGCCGGCAGCTACCGCTTTTTCCGCATGGCGCACGCTGGTAACGTCGTGAAACACGAGACCCCCATAACCCTGCACGACCTGAACCACCTCGGCTGCCGCACCCAGCGAGGTGATGACGAGCGGTACGCGGTGCCGGACCGTCAACTCCAGATCAGCCTCGAGCCTGGGATTGCTTTTGTGAACGATGAGATTGACACCGAAGGGCGCAACCCCCTCTTCCCCCGCAAGCCGTCCCTCTATCTCGTCGAGCCATTCTCCATAGCCTTCGCTGCTACGCTGGTTGAGGACGGGAAAAGTGCCCAGCAACCCTGCCTTGCAGCACTCGACCACCAGGTCCGGACCAGAGACCAGAAACATCGGCGCGACGATGGCCGGGATCGCAAGTCGGTCGCCAAGAAGTGCGGGGAGCGTCAAAAGATCTCATCCTCCAGCGCCATCATCGACTTCTTGCCTGCCTTGATCGACAGGAAGTGCGCGGTCGCCTGCGGCAGGATTCGCTCGAAGAAGAATGTCGCCGTCTTGATCTTGGCGTCGTAGAATTGCTTGTCTTCAGTTCCGAAAAACAGCTGAAATCCGGCGATTTTGGTGGCTTTGGCAAAACAATAGCCCATCGCGACCAGACCGAGCAGACGAAGATAATCTGTCGACGCGGCACCGGCTTCCTCCGGATCCTTCATTGCTCGCTGGGCGACTGTCGCGGTCGAAAGCTGAAGCGCGCCAAATGCCTTGGCAAGCGCCTCGACCATCGGCTTCATCGGCCCGTCGACATTGTTCTCCTCGATGAAGGCCGAAACGGGATGGAAGAAGCTGCGCAGATAACGACCCATATGAGCGCCAAGCTTTCGACCGACGAGGTCAAGTGCCTGAACCCCGTTCGTGCCCTCGTAGATCATGGTGATGCGGGCATCGCGAGCATATTGCTCGACACCGCTCTCGCGAATGTATCCATGTCCACCATAACATTGGACCGCCAGGTTGGCGCTTTCAAAGGACATATCGGTGAACATGGCTTTGACGACCGGCGTCATCAGCGCAATGAAATCCGATGCACGCTGCCGCACTTCCGGTTCCGGCGAATGCTTCTCCGCATCGAGCGCGCGAGACACCCAGGCCGACAAGGCGCGACAACCCTCATTATAGGCGCGCATCGTCATCAGCATGCGCCGTACGTCAGGATGCACGATGATGGGATCGGCCGCCTGATCGGGATATTTGGGTCCAGAAAGTGCGCGACCCTGGATCCGGTCTTTCGCATACCATGCCGCCGCCTGATAAGCGGCCTCGCCCACGCCCAGCCCCTGGATGCCTACCGACACGCGCTCGGTATTCATCATCGTGAACATCGCGGCCATGCCCTTATTGGGCTCGCCGACCAGCCAACCGACGGAATCGTCAAAATTCATCTGGCATGTAGCGGATGCCTTGAGGCCCATCTTATGTTCGATGGCCGCGCATTGCACGCCGTTCGATGGTCCCGGAGTGCCATCCTCCTTCGGGAGATATTTGGGCACGAGAAACAGGCTGATGCCCTTCACGCCTTTTGGCGCATCGGGGAGGCGCGCCAGAACCAGATGAATTATATTTTCGGTGAGGTCATGCTCGCCGGCTGAGATGAAGATCTTCGAGCCTGTGACCTTGTAGCTGCCGTCACCCTGGGGCACGGCGCGCGAACGCAAAAGACCAAGATCGGTACCGCAATGCGGTTCGGTCAAGCACATGGTGCCCGACCACTGGCCACTCACCATCTTGGGCAGATAGGCCTGTTTGAGCGCATCACTGCCATGGCCTTCCACGGCAGTCGTCGCGCCGTGGGTGAGCCCTGGGTAGAGGCCAAAGCTCAGATTAGCCGAACAGATCATTTCCTCCACGAGCTTGTTCACCGTCTCCGGTAGACCCTGACCACCCCATTCCGGATCGGACGCGAGCGAGGTCCAGCCGCCTTCTGCGAACTGGCGATAGGCTTCCGGAAAGCCCTGCGGCGTGCGCACCACGCCATTTTCGAGGTGGCAGCCTTCCTCGTCACCCGATCGGTTGAGCGGCAAGAGCACATCGCGGCAGAAGCGGGCTGCTTCCTCGAGCACCGCATCGGTCAGGTCCGGGGTGAACTCGGACAATGCGGGGATATCCCCGAAACCGTCATCCTGATGGAGCTCGTTGAGGACAAAGCGCATGTCGCGCAGTGGAGCGTCATAGACTTGCATGGTTAAATATCTCCCCGCGGGCCAACGCACCTGACGGCGCACGACCCGCATCTTGTCAGTTGCGAAGCGGCTTGCCGGTCACAAGCATCTGCTCCACGCGCGCCTGCGTACGCGGGTCACGAACGAGCTGCATGAAAGCCTTGCGCTCCAATGCGAGAAGATCGGTTTCGCTGACGATATCGATCAGATCCTTCTCCCCGCCAGACAGCACATCGGCGAGCGCACCCGAGACCACCCCGTCATAGGACGTGGCGAGACCGCGAGCCTGGAAGCCTTCGACGGCGAGTTCGAGGGCCACCTTGCCGCCGGCTCCAGGCAGACGAAATTCCGGCGGAGCGGGCGGCGCATATCCCTCGACCAGTGCAAGAGCCTTCGCCTTCGCATCGCTGAGAAGACGAACGCGGTTCATCGTGATGCCGTCACTGGGTCGCAGGAAGCCATATTCTTTTGCTTCGGCCGCGGATTTGGCGACCGTCGCTGTCGAAACAGTCTCGAAAACCTTTGCGACGGAAGGCATGGGCCCTTTGGGCAAAGCGGGATTCTGCCGCCAGCGATCGAGCATCTCACCGCAGCCACCCCAGCCGGGGATCAGGCCCACCCCACATTCGACGAGGCCGATATAACTTTCGGCATGTGCCTGAACCGCGTCGCTGTTCAGCAGTATTTCACAACCACCGCCTAGGGCCATGCCCGATGGCGCGCTCACCACCGGGAACGGCGCATATTTAAGCGCCTTGTAGGCTTCCTGGCCACCCGCGACGAGCTTTTCGATTTCGCCCCATGCCGCGATATTGAGCGCGAACAGGGCAAGCCCGAGATTCGCGCCGGCCGAGAAGTTGCTGCCTTCATTATAGACGACCAGCGCTTTGTATTTCTCTTGCACCAGCGGGATGGCTTTGCCGATCAGGGCCATGACGTCACCGTCGAGGGCGTTCATCTTGCCGGTGAATTCGAAGGCCACCACACCGTCGCCGATATCCCAGAGTGCGGCCGAACCGTTCTTGATCAGCGGCTGCGAGGAGAGCTTGATGTCCTCGAGCAACAAGACACCTTCGGGCCTGACGACATCATGATAATCGCCATCCAGTCCAAGATATTGCCGTTTGCCATTTTCCACGCGGTAGAAACTGCGATCTCCCGCTAACGTCAGCAGCGCCGGCACCGGACGGCCTTCGGCGGCGAGCCGTTCGGCGACCTTCGCCGCGCCGATCTTGTCGATGAGTTCGAAGGGCCCGAACTTCCAGTTATACCCAAGCTTCATCGCCGTATCGACGCCAACGATGTCGTCAGCAATGCCCGGCACGAGGCTGGCGGCGTAGGACAGAGTCGCACCGAGGATGGCCCAGGCATAGGCGCCCGCATCACCGGGTAGGGCGATAAGAGCTGCAAGGTCGCCTTTACCAGCCGCGCCAGAAACAGACGGCGCCTTAATGGCCGGCCGATAGTCGCCGGTCGAAAGATCGATGGCCTCCTTGCGTTTGCCGGCATCTCGGTTCAGGCGGTAAAAGCCGCCTTTGCCCTTGCGGCCGGTATAGCCGTCCGCGATCATACGGTCGATTAGCGGCGCGGGCCGCGCGATCGCCTGATAGGGATCATCGGCCGGCAGGGTCGAGGTCAGGCTCTTTTGCAGATAGGGCATGAGATCGATGCCTACGAGATCGACAAGCCCGAAAACCCCTGTCTTGGGGACCCCCATGGGCTTTCCCGCGATCGCATCAGCCTGTTCGACCGTGATTCCCAGGTCGAAGGCTGCGTTGAGCGCCGCCTGAATCCAGAAGGTGCCAATGCGATTGGCGATGAAGCCCGGTGTATCCTTTGCGCGAACCACGCTCTTCCCAAGCGTGCGATCTGCGAAGTCAGCGATCCGTTCCACCAGAGCCGTATCGCTCTCGGCTCCTGTCACGATCTCCAGCAGCCGCATATAGCGGGGCGGATTAAAGAAATGGGTGATAAGAAAGTGGCTGCGAAAGCCTTCCGACCGCCCCTCGATCAGTTGCCCCAGCGGGATGGTCGAGGTGTTGGATGACACGGCCGCATCCGGTCTGCGATGCGCCTCGATCTTCTCGTAAAGCCCGTGCTTGAGATCCAGCCGTTCGACAATCGCCTCGACGATCCAGTCACAATCGGCGATTTTCGCCAGATCGTCCTCGATATTGCCAGTTTCGACCAGCTTTGCCGCCGCCTTCGACATGAAAGGAGCCGGGTCCGTCTTGAGCATCTTGGCCACCGCGCCCGCCGCCACGGCGTTGCGATCATCAGGATCGCGCACGATATCGAGGAGGAGAACGGGAATACCGGCATTAGCGACCTGCGCCGCGATGCCCGCACCCATCGTGCCTGCGCCGATGACGCAGACCTTCTTGACGGAAGCAGGGCCGCTCATTCCGCTGCCTCCAGCACCGTCGCGATCCCCTGCCCGCCACCGATGCACTGGGTCGCGAGCGCATATTTGCCACCTTCGCGCTTCAGCAGCGCCGCAGCCTTGCCCACGATGCGCGCGCCGGTCGCTCCCAAAGGATGGCCGATGGCGATCGCGCCACCGTCGACATTGACCTTGTCGACATCGAGCCCAAGATCGGAAATGCAAGCCAGCGACTGGCTGGCGAAAGCCTCGTTCAACTCGACAATATCGAGTTGTCCAACATCGAGGCCTGCACGGCCAAGCGCCTTGCGCGAAGCCTCAACCGGACCGATGCCCATGATCTCGGGCTGACATCCCGAGACCGCGACCGACTTGATCCGCGCCAGAATGGGAAGCCCGTTGGCAAGCGCATAGTCTTCGCTGGCGATGAGAACCGCGCTGGCGCCATCGGTCAAGGGTGAAGATGTGCCTGCGGTTACGGTTCCTTCTTGGGCAAAGGCAGGCTTGAGGCCGGCAAGCGCTTCCACCGTCGTTCCGGGACGCGGCGTGCCGTCCTTGTCGACGATGCCGGCTTTGGTCGGGATCGGGACGATCTCGGCCTCGAGCTTGCCCGCAGCGATGGCGGAGGCGGCCTTGTCCTGGCTCGCGACGGCAAAGGCTTCCTGCTGCGCACGCGAAATCTGATACTTGGTGGCGACGTTTTCAGCAGTGTCGCCCATCCCGAGATAGGCGGCCGTCTTCTTGGCCAGCTCAGCGTTCGGAAGCGGATTGAACCCCATCATCGGTACACGGCTCATCGATTCGACGCCCGCGCAGATAAAGACCTCGCCCGCGCCCAGTTGAATCTGCCCGGCAGCGATGTGCACAGAACTCATCGACGATCCGCAGAAGCGGTTGACCGTCATGCCAGCGACCGAGAGCGGCAGATCAGCCAGAAGGCCGATGAGACGCGCGACGTTGAAGCCTTGCTCCCCCTCGGGGAAGGCGCAACCGAGCACGATATCCTCGATATCCTCGGGCTTTACACCGGTACGTTCAATCAGACCGCGGATGACCTGAGCAGCCAGATCGTCCGGGCGGACGCGCGCAAGCGCGCCCTTGCCAGCCAGATGAAACGGCGAACGGGCATAACCCGCGACAACCACATTACGCATCGATCGAAGCCTCTCCATGGAATCGGGAATCAGAAACACGCTGATGACCTAATGGTGCTTAGATTGACCTATACGTCAACAGAAATGTTTGGCATGGTACCCAGAAGCGGCGCGAGCGAGCACGGGCCATGTGAAGAAGGAGGGTGGCCGTGACAGCAAGGAATGCCTGAAAACCCGCCCCCAGCCCCGACCCAAGCAAACGCTGATGCGTCCGGCAATGCGGCGATCCCGGCCTATCCACAAAGGTAGCGTGCGCCGCGCTGAAGGAGATTCGAAATGGGCCTTCATGAACATGCCTTGCGCCGACAGGTCGTCAACGAAATGCACCTGCGGCGATTTGCGAGACTAGATCCGCCGGCGCTCGCCATACAGACCGTACGACTGCTCGATGACGAGCAGTGGGAGAAGGAGTGGTCCGTGATCAGCGATCTGCGTGGTGCAGAGCTGGATCGTACCGCGCGACATATGGAAACCGGCTGGAAAGATGCTGTCCGTATCGCTTGGGAAAGGCATAGCGAGGCAATCACAACCACCCTTACATTTGCTACGGAAAACAAAAATCCGGAGTGGAACTTACCCCTGACCGGACCTTCTGCAGAGGCTTTGACCTGGATGGAAGAGCTTCCTGGCAGCGTGATCCGCGCCACGCAGATCGTCGTCGTCACCAGCGACAGCGCTGCCGCCGAGCTTATCGAGAGAGCTGCATTTCACCCTGCCCATTTGGTTTCATGCGTCGTCGACGATGCCATCCGGATCTGGAGCGACTTTCGCATACATGCAGAAGGGTATGGGCGCCTAGTGGTCGCGACCAATGGCGCAAGCGTTGACGAGGTTTCCCGCTGTATCCAGCGCGTGCAGGAACTGGGGAACTATCGGAACCTCGCGCTTCTCGGTTTGCCGACTGCGCGACATGGCTGGAGCGTGCTGGATGAGATCGAGCGCAGTCTGGACGAGACTGGTCGGGCATTGCGCGGTTCTTCGCGCACTGATGATAGCCTTCTTGCCTCTCTGTCGTCGCTGACTGCAAGATTGCTAACATTAGCGAGTGAAACGGATTCAAGGCTGAGCGCCACGGCCGCCTATGCTGAGATCGTCGCAGAGCGGCTTACCGATCTCGTTGTATCGCGCCTTCCAGGATTCCAGTCGCTTAGCGACTTCACCGGAAGGCGCTTTAATCCAGCGGTCCGAACATGCCGGGATTTTCAGACGCGCCTAGCCCAGGTCAGCCTTCGAGCTGCACAGTTCACTGCCCTCCTACGCGCACGGGTCGAGACACACATTGAAAATCAGAATGCGTCGCTGCTTGCTTCAATGGACCGCAGCGTTCGCATGCAGCTTCGCCTCCAACACCTGGTCGAGGGACTCTCAGCGGTTGCCGTGGGCTACTACGCGCTCGGCCTAATCGGATACCCTCTTAAGGCAGCCGAGAAGGCATTTCCCCCCTTCCTCCGTTATTGTCCTGGGGGGCTTGGCTCCGCTGGTTGCGGTGATCGCATTTTTCTCAATCGCCTACGCACGTCGCCGAGCCGTCGCCGACGCCTCGGTCAAGTCGATACGTAAAGAAAACCCGGACGGCGGCGGGATGCATCGCCAGCCCATGGAAGCGGCAAACAACAACCGAACTAAATCGGAAGTATGATGACTATTTGAGTCCTTGACTTACCTATACGTCACCGTGATGGTGAGAGGCCGATTCGAGCCACTTCGACGCGGTCCAGCAAAGAACAATCGCGTTAGCGGTGCCTCATGGGAGCGGAACGAATGACAATCTTACTGGCAATACTGGCAGCGGCATCGATGCCGGCCGACGCAGCGGTGGGTCGTTGGCAGACCGAAAACCGACATGGCGTGGTCGAGATTGCCAGATGCGGTTCATCCATCTGCGGCACTTTGCTGTCCTCCGACGGCCTTCGGACGAACCCGCAGTTGCGCGATGAGAAGAATAAGGATGCGCAGCTGCGCAGCCGCCCCCTGAAAGACTTGCGAATCCTGCAGGGCTTCCAATGGAAATCAGGCTCCTGGTCCGGCGGCACCATCTACAACGCCGAGGACGGCGGCACTTACGGCGCGACCGTCACCGTGATCGACAGCGATCATTTGCGCCTGAAGGGCTGCATCGTCTGGCCACTGTGCAAGACCCAGACCTGGATACGTTTACGCTGACATTAAGGCATCTGAAATAAATCACGCGAGGGGAGAATAGCGTTGAAACACGGCCTGAAACGTCATGTAACCGTAGCTCTTGTCGGAGCGCTGGCAGTGCCGCAGGTTGCACATGCGAGTGGCTTTTATCTTCAGGAACAGTCGGTCAAGGGCGCGGGCCGCGCATTCTCAGGCGAAGTTGCCGATCAGGGAGCGGAATCTCTCTGGTGGAACCCGGCGGCGATCGGGGGCGTGTCAGGCGTCGATAGCCATTTCGCGATCAGCGCGATCCTCCCCAAGGGTAGTATCGACAACGTCAATACGCTCATCGTACGGCCGGAACAGACGCCTGCCGCGGTCGGTGGTGATCAGAGATCGCGTAATCCCATCAACAACGGCATCCTCCCATCAGGAGCGATCGCCTTTGCAGTCAGCCCGAAACTGGCCGTCGGGCTCGCACTGACATCGCCTTACAGCTTTACCACCGACTACGAGGCGACAAGCTGGGTGCGCTACACCACCGATAAGACGAAGTTGCGCACCTACGATATCCAGCCGTCAATCGCGTTTATGCCAACGCCCAACCTCAGCATCGGCGCGGCGCTGAATATCGAATATGCGGACGCTACTCTGTCTAATTATCTCCCTAATCTTTCCCCGCTCCTGGCCGATGGCCATCAGGAACTCGAGGGCGATGGTTGGGACCTGGGCTGGACTGCTGGTCTCCAATATCGCGCAGGTCCCGTCACACTGGGTGCGAGCTACAAGTCCAGCGTGAAGCATGACCTGAAAGGTTCGATCACAACGACCGGGCTGCTCGGACCGCTAGCCGGACAAAATGGCTCGATCGACACCGGCGCGAGTTTCCGCACGCCCTGGCAGGCAACAATCGGCGCACGCGTAGCGGTGTCTCCCAGACTGACCTTGAACAGCCAGATTGTCCGCTTCGGATGGTCGGAGTTCGACAGCATCAAGCTCGGGTCTCCGCTCAATACTGCCATCCCGGAAAACTACCGAAACACGTGGAGCTTCGCGGGTGGCATTGATTATGCGGCCTCCCCGCAATGGACTATCCGCGCAGGCGTGCAGCACGATCAAACCCCGACGAGGGACGGCAATCGCGACGCGCGCGTGCCAGATGCGGATCGATGGAACTTCGCGGCGGGCAGCAGCTTTGCTCTTTCCCGCAATTTCACCCTCAATGCCGCCGCAGCTTACATCGCCTTCAAGGACGAGACGATTGATCGGACAACTGCCGCTTATGCTGGAAGTGCTGCGCAGACCCCCATCCTGGTCAACGGCGGGGTGAACGACGCTCATGCTGTCGTGCTGTCCCTTGGCGGTCGGTTGACCTTCTGATGTTCGAGGCTGCCATGGCTGAACCCATTTCAGACATCTTCGACGGACAGCAGGATCCATCGCTTCCACCCCGATTGATCACCGATCTGCTGGATAACGCGGTTGCGCTCTATCCAGACCGGATAGCGATCGATTTCCTGGGCAGAATCTGGACCTACGGTGAGATCGGCGGCCTCGTACAGAGGGCAGCCAGGGGCCTGCAGGATCAGGGCTTGAAGAAAGGAGATCGATTCGGCCTTTGCCTGCCCAATTGTCCGTACTTCGTTGTCCTGTATTTTGCCGCACTCCAGGTTGGTGCGATCATCGTGAATTTCAACCCTCTCTATACCGAGCGAGAACTTGAGCATCAAATCCGCGACTCAGGCACGCGGATCATGGCCGTACCGGATCTGAAAGAAATCCACGGGAAAGTGGAAGCGGTTGCAGCAAGCGCCGGCCTGGACAAGATCATTCTGTGCGGCATGGTCGACATGTTGCCGCGGATGAAAGGCTTGGGCTTTACCTTGTTCAAGCGCAAGGATCATGCTCATGTACTGGACGAGAGCATTCACGTCCGTTTGAACAGGCTCTTGTCGAGCAATGTTCTCCCGGATCCTGTGCGGCGTGAGCCGGACGACGTTGCGGTGTTGCAATACACCGGCGGAACGACCGGTGTTCCCAAAGGCGCGATGCTCACGCATGCCAACCTCGCCGCCAACAGCGCGCAGATGATCGTGCATGTTGGGGGGCACAGCCCCGGCCAAGAGCGCACACTCGGCGTTCTGCCCATGTTCCATGTCTTTGCGCTCACCACAGTGCTGAATTTCTCCGTCGAGATCGGCGCGGAGATGGTGCTGCTTCCCCGCTTCGAGATGGACCAGGTCCTCAAAACCATGAAGCGCAAGCCCCCCACCCAGTTCTTCGGCGTGCCCACCATCTATGTGGCTCTCAACGGACTCGCGGACGACAAGATTCCGAACCTGTCGTCAGTGAGAGCCTGCATATCGGGGGGCGCCCCTCTGCCCCTCGATGTCCGGGAGCGTTTCGAAGAGCGGACCGGGGCAAAAGTCGTTGAAGGCTACGGCCTTTCCGAGACGGCCCCTATCATAGCGTGTAATCCCCTGGACGGCGTCGTGAAAGACAACAGCTGTGGGCCGCGCTTTCCCGGCACCATCCTGGAAATCCGCGACCCGGAGAACCCTACGAGGGTGCTTCCCCAAGGCGAGCGAGGCGAAGTCTGCGCCTGGGGCCCGCAGGTCATGAAAGGATATTGGCTGCGCGAAGAAGACACGCAGGCGGTATTCGTTGAGGGAGCGCTACGGACTGGGGACATCGGATATCTCGATGAAGATGGCTACCTCTTCCTTGTCGATCGCATCAAGGACGTGATTTTTTGTGGCGGCTATAATGTCTATCCTCGCATCATCGAGGACGCCGCATACCAGCATCCAGCGATCAAGGAGGCAATCGCTATTGGGATTCCGGATCCTTACCGAGGTCAGTCGCCCAAGCTCTTCGTGGCACTACACGAGGATGCAACCGTCACTACGGGCGAACTGAAGGATTTTCTTCGAGAGCGCCTCAGCAAGATCGAGATGCCAAAAGCGATCGAAATTCGCGATAGCCTGCCCAAGACCATGATTGGCAAGCTGTCGAAGAAGGAACTTGTCGAGGAGGAGAATAAAAAGCTCGCATGAGCGCCACCAGCCTGCCACTGTCAAACTTTGCTGTTTTGCAACAGGCACCGTGGGATGAGGGTGGCGGACATTGATAGGCGGAGCAAGGCGAACGTGAGACGTGAGCGGATCAAAGGGCCTGTTGATAATCGCGGTGCCGCGGCGCGGGATGCGCGTGAAGTTACACCCCCACTGCAAGGTATAAATGATGTTGCCCGCGAGTTGGGGGTCACACTGCGTACTCTCCGCTTCTATGAGAAGGAGGGGTTGATCGACCCCCAACGCGTCGGCAATACGCGCATATATTCCAAGCGCGAGATCGGGAGGATGCAACTCATTCTCCGGGGCAAGCGGCTGGGTTTCTCCATTCGAGAGATCAAGGAGTTCCTCGATCTATATGATGCCGACCCGGGACATCATGAGCAGATGGGCAGACTCGTAGAGCGCGTCCGCGAGAGACTTATTGATCTGGAGGGTCAGCGTAGGGCCCTTGATTTAACTATCGAGGAACTGACCAAGATCGAACATGAGGCTACCACGCACCTCATGCGAAAGCAGAAATAGTCCGCGCCCTAGGATCCTCTTAGCGGCCAAGATCGCCTACGGGAAATTCCAACCCGATTTCCAAGCCATGATCAAACCATGCGCGCTCCACTTTGCCATGCAAAGTCGCAACACTCGCCCTCTCTAAGCGGCGGCCGAAGCCCTGGTCTGACTTGCCCCGGACATTCGCCGGGGCGCCGGTCTCGCGCCATGTCATCTTCATGCGCTCACCTACGATTCCAACTTCAATTCTCAGTTGCCTGTTGATTGCTGCTGAGAAGTGACCCGGGGTTTTCATTGAGAAGTGACCCACCTTGCGATTATGTTTCGGATGTCAGGGGTGGGTCAAGATGAGGGTTTCTCCTTCCGGGTTTTGGGCTGCTGTGCCGAGCTGTTCTTGAACCTGAAGCTGTCGTTGCCGGTCTCAATGATGTGGCAGTGATGGGTGAGCCGATCGAGGAGCGCGGTGGTCATCTTGGCATCACCGAACACGGTAGCCCATTCGCTGAAGCTGAGGTTGGTAGTGATGATGACGCTGGTGCGCTCGTAGAGTTTGCTGAGCAGATGGAACAGCAGGGCGCCGCCTGAGGCGCTGAACGGCAGGTAGCCAAGCTCGTCGAGGATCACGAGATCGGAGTGGGCAGGCCTGCCGGCGATCTGACCTGCCTTGCCCTGAGCCTTTTCCTGTTCGAGCGCGTTGACTAGCTCGACCGTGGAGAAGAACCGCACCCGTTTACGGTGATGCTCGATGGCCTGGATGTCAACCGGCGCGCAAAACTGACCCCCTATCGGCGCCCAATATTGACCCCACCTTTCGGCAGCGCGGCGGTTGTCCCGGTAGTCGACAGGAGGGGCCCACGGACGGCGACGCGCACCGTCAGGTGTGCTGGCGGCGGCGTCCGTGGGAGGTCCCTGTTGACCCACCGGGTTAACCGCCGGGGATGGGGGTCCGGGGGAAGGGGTTTTGGGCTCAGTTCCGGTTTTTGAACCGCCAGCTGTCGTTGCCTGTCTCGATGATGTCGCAATGGTGGGTGATGCGATCGAGGAGCGCGGTGGTCATCTTGGCGTCGTGGGAAACGCTCGGCCATTCGCCGAAGGCGAGATTGGTCGTGATGATCACAGAGGTCTTTTCGTAGAGCTTGCTGATCAGGTGGAAGAGCATTTGGCCGCCGGAACGGGCGAAGGGGAGATAGCCCAGTTCGTCGAGCACAACGAGATCAAGACGTGAGAGTTGAGCGGCAAGGCTTCCGGCTTTGCCCAGACGTGCTTCTTCCTCAAGCCGGTTCACCAGATCAACCGTATTGAAGTATCGGCCTCTGGTGCCGGCGCGCACCACGGCAGCGGTAATGGCGAGCGCCAGATGAGTCTTGCCGGTGCCCGTTCCGCCGACCAGCACGATATTACGCCGCTCCGGCAGGAAGGAGCCGGCGTGCAGGGAGCGGATCAGCCCTTCGTTGATCGGCGTTCCGTCGAACATGAACCCATCCAGGTCCTTGATTGCCGGAAGCTTCGCCGCGGTCATCCGGTAGCGGATCGACGCTGCCTCCCGATGCGCGTTGCGTAAGCACGTACCTGGACGGTTTGATGCGCCGCCTTTGCCATCACCGAGTACCGGTTGCGATCAAAGCTCACCAGGCACGTCGAACTCGCCACGTGCTCGCTCTCGAAGAACCCGTCGAACAGGGCGGGTAGCGGTTGCGGCATCGGCCGTTCTGCCTCCAATGCCTGTGCGATCGTCATATCCAGATCGGGATGCCCGTTGCGCTCTGCCCAGCGCCTGCACTCGGCTTCCAGCCAGATGTTTAGTTCCTCAAGGCTGGCAAAGCGCAGGCGCGGCTTGAACAGCCGTTCCCTGCTGGTCTGGACCTGGTTCTCGACCTGCCCCTTCTCCCATCCCGCGGCAGGGCTACAGGCCACCGGCTCCACGCCATAATGATCCGTCATGATCAGAAATCGTCGGTTGAACAGCCGGTCCTTGCCGATGAAGACCGTCGTCACCGCTGTCTTCATGTTGTCGTAGATACCGCGCGTCGGAACCCCGCCGAAGAAGGCGAAGGCGCGGGCATGAGCGTCAAAGACCATCTCCTGCGTCTCGCGGGGATAGGCGCGGACGAATGGCGCCCGTGACCAGCAAAACCGCATGTGCGCGACCTTCACCCGCATCGGCTTGCCCGCGATCTCGACGTCCTCGTGGCTCCAGTCGAACTGGTAAGCCTCGCCTGGCCTGTACATCAACGGGATGAACACCTTGCTCATATCGCTGGCATCGGTGCGGCGCTCACGCTTCCAGCGCGCGGCATAGCGCCGCACAGCGTCATAGGAACCGCCGAACCCTTCGCGCTGAAGGAGATCATGGATCCGCGTCATGCGAAGCCGGTCACGCCGGGCCAGCCCTTCATTTTGTTCGAGCAACTCTTCAAGACGAGCACTGAAAGGTCCGGTCTGCGGCCGGTGCTGTTCCTTACGCTCGTAACTGGCGTCCGCGTCCGGTGCCCGAACCGCCTTGCGCACCGTGTTGCGCGACAGCCGCGAATCCCGCGCTATCGCCTTGATAGTAAGCGTGGGCGCTAGACCGCCTTGTTATTGCGCGCGGCTCTTCTGGTAGGCGAGTTTGCCGGCGTGTCGGCGGATGGCGATGGCGGCGACGGCGCGGCGGGTGAAGCGTTCGTCGATGTCGTCGGCGTTGTAGGGGCCTCCATACCATTCGCGTAAGGAGTCGTGTTCTTCGTGGCCGGGGTCGGCCATGGCATCGAGGAACATCTCGAACCCAGGCAAGCCGCCGACGTCCTCGGGCGGACAGCGCCTTTCCCCGTCGATGAAGCGCGGATATTTGACGTCGGGTTCGCCGTGGCCGACGGTCTCGACGGTGATGGTGTGCCGCCAGTCGTCGCCCATGTCATAGGTGTAGACGAGTTCCGCCACGCCCCGGTCGATGAGCGTCGCGAGCTTCACGTTTTTGGCTGCGGTCATGCCGCTCTCCGGCCACATCGGGTCGGGGATGCCGTAGCGCCGGTCGCCGGCCTCGAAATGCCACAGATGGCAATCTTCCCAGCCCATTGAGGCCTGGACGATGTCGTGGAGCATCTTGAAGCTGGCGGTGACCGGCACGTCGACCCGGCGCCAGATGACGGGCTCGATGTCGTCCAGGACGATATGCAGGCGGGCGATGATCTCGGCGCTCATGCCGCCAGTCTGGCAGGTTCGGGGGACCAGTTCCACGGCATGAGTTCGTCCCAGCGACTGGCGGGCCAGTCGCCCGCGACCCTGGCGATGACGTCGGCGATATAGGCCTGCGGGTCGACACCGTTCGCCTTGCAGGTCTGGATGACGGTGTAGATCGCCGCGGCACGCTCGCCACCGGCGCGCGAGCCAGCGAACAGCCAGTTGCGGCGTCCGACCGCAACGCCGCGCAGCGCACGTTCCGCGATATTGTTGTCGATCTCGAGGCGACCATCATCGAGGAAGCGCGACAGCGCCGGCCAGCGCTTGGTGCCATAGGCGATGGCCCGTGCCATGTCGGATTTGGGTGACAAACGGCGCAAGGCTGCATCGAGCACCTCACGCAAGGCGTCGACCAGGGGCCGGCTTTTCTCCTTCCGGGCACGACATCGCACATCGGGTGGTTGGCCGCGAACCTCGGCCTCGACAGCGTAAAGGGTGCCGATGCGTTCGAGGATGTCGGTGGTCAGTGGCGTGGGCGAGCGCTCGTGCAGGTCGAAGACCTTGCGCCGGAAATGCGCCCAGCAGGCGACCTCGGTGACGCCGCCGCGGTAGAGCCCGTCGTATCCGGCATAGGCATCCGCCTGAAGAAAACCGCGGAAGCCGGCGAGATGAGACATGGGATGTGCGGCGGTGCGGTCGGGCGTGAAGCGATACCAGGTCGCGCGTGGCGC
The DNA here is from genome assembly GCF_039615155.1 of Sphingomonas epibiotica. Taxonomy (NCBI): domain Bacteria; kingdom Pseudomonadati; phylum Pseudomonadota; class Alphaproteobacteria; order Sphingomonadales; family Sphingomonadaceae; genus Sphingomonas; species Sphingomonas epibiotica. Next base: position 32,884 of record NZ_JBDGHY010000014.1, read on the forward strand.
CGTGCTGCCGGACGCCTGGTCGTCGGCGGCATACACCCACAGCCGCCCGGTCGCGGTCTTGCCGCGACCGGGGTCGAGTACCGGCACGGGCGTATCGTCGGCATGGATCTTTTCGGTCTTGAGGACCGCGTCACGGATGCGGCTGACGACGGGGTCGAGCAGCGCTGCGGCCTGTCCGGTCCAGCCCGCCAATGTCGAGCGGTCGATGTCGAGCCCCTGCGCGGCCATCATCTCGGCCTGGCGGTAGAGCGGCAGATGGTGGTCGAACTTCGAGACGACGATGTGCGCCAGCGTCGCGAAGGTGGCCTTGCCGCGTGCCACGGCGCTGACCGGGGCGGCAGCCTGGACGATCTTCTCACATACCCGGCAGCTGTATTTGGGGCGGACATTGCGCACGACGCGCCAGCGCACCGGCACGATGTCGAGCATCTCGTGCGCATCTGCCCCAAGCGGGCGCAACGCACCGCCACAGTCCGGGCAGGTGCAGGCACCCGACGCCGGCTCGTGGACGACCTCTTCGCGCGGCAGATGTCCCGGCAAACTGCGGACGGGCATCGGCCGAACCACTACGCCGCTGTCGGCCACCTCGGGCACAGGTGCATCGCGCTCCGTTTCCAGTTCCTCCAGCGCCAATTCGAGCTGCTCGATCTCGCGGCCGAGCTTCTCGGACGAGGCACCGAACTGCATCCGCCGCAGCCGCGCGATCTGTCCGCGCAGGGTGTCGATGAGCAGGTCGCGGGCGGCAAGTGCGGCATTCGCCCGGGCGAGCAAGGCTTGCAGCGCGGCGATCCGCGCGGCGGCATCAGCAGGGGGAGCGGACGCTTCCGGCACCCGCATTTCATAGCAGATCGCAGGTCGGGGAGCGAGAGAAAGTGGCGCAAAACTGCCGTTTTCATCCTGCCAACGTCGTCGCGAACGTCCGTTCCGGCCGGCGCCAGTCGATGCCCTCCAGCAGCATCGACAATTGCGCCGGCGTCAGCGTCACGGTGCCGGTCGCCGTCACCGGCCAGACGAAACGGCCACGGTCGAGCCGCTTGGAGAACAGACAAAGCCCCTGGCCATCGAACCACAGCAGCTTGACCAGATGCCCCCGCTTGCCCCGGAACACGAACAAGGCACCCGAATGCGGGTTCTGTGCCAGCACCTGCTGTACCAGCACCGCCAGGCCATCGAACCCCTTGCGCATGTCGGTCACACCGCACGCCAGGAACACCCGCGTCGGCAGCCGCACCGGGTTCACCGCAGCACCGACAACACCCGTGCAAGCGCGTCCGCATCCACGCCCGCATCGACACTCACCCGCACGCCGCCCGGCAGTTCGATCTGGATAAGCCCCGATGAACAGGGCGCTGGCTGCGATGTCGGCACAACCGGTTCCGCCACCTGCACTTCGGCAAACACCGGCAACGACGGCACCACGCACACCAGCTTGCCCTCCCGCAACTGCTTGCGCCACGTGTAGATCAGGCTGCTCGACACCTCGCGACGGGCGATGACGTCGCAGACCCGCACACCCGGCCGGAACGCCTCGGCCAGGATCTCCAGCTTCTCCTCGTCCGACCATCGCCGGCGACCCGACATCCGGCCGACCACCTCCATCCGACCAGTCATACGAGTGCTCGTATGACTGGTCGTAGAACCTACAACTTCCCGCACCGCCAGCGCCCTCGTCAAAGGCGATAAACATCCCCACCGCTGGCGTTACCGCAAGGCGGCCTCCAGACCGCGCTTACCCTTGATAGGCTTCCCGTCCCGGTGCTCCCGACGGATCCTCGTAATCGTCTCCACAACCAACATCCCTGTACCCGCCGTCCGGAACCCAAACGGCGGCGCTTCTCATGATGAGATGAAGGGGGTCAATTTTAGACGCCGATCACCCCGCTAAGGGGGTCAATTTTGCACGCCGCTCCACAGGATTTCTTCGATTCCACCCGAAGCCAAGCGGTCAGCTTCTCGGCAAAAGGGTCGAGTTTGCTCGGCCGGACTGGAACCTTGAAGCTGGGCTCAACCACATCGGAACGCAGATATTTACGGATGGTGTTGCGGGATAGGCCGGTTCGGCGCTTGATCTCCCGAATGGGGATCTTTTGCCGGAAATGCCACCGGCGGATCACACTGAGTAAGTCCATGTCGATCACTCCACGACCCTCCGACTGACAGCCGGAGGCGAGGGAAACATGGGTCAATTCTCAATGGTAATTTATACGCCCCCCGGGTCACTTCTCAGTGGCAATCAACACGCGGGACACAGGGAGGCTACAGATGCGCGCACTTATAATGGGATTGGTCTGCCTTTCGCTGGGAAGTGCAGCTATCGCGCGAGACCCGGCATTTGATCCTCGTGCCTAGAAGTCCAAGGTGGCCGGGGAGAAGACGCTGGTTTTGGTGCTGGGTTCGGTTCACCTCAAGAATCTGGGTGCGTTCAAGCCTGATGACCTGCTCCCCGGAAATCATGCCATTTGCAGGTTAGCTCGTCAGATGGAGACGAGCGATGCGGCGAGGCCGTTCTACCCTGCCAAGGCTATTGGCTATGGCAGTCACCACCGCGGTTACGAATCATGCCGTATGAAGAGCTTTGCCAAGGCCTTCATCCAATCCTCGCTCATAGGCTGATCTGACTCAGGAGCACGCAGCATGTTCTCCGCTCGACCGATCAGACATTGCAACAAAGCATGACGGAACGTCGCAAGATCGAGATCCGCTAGCGCGATCGCGGCTCCCGGATGTGCTAGCAAGGCATCAATTGCGCGTAGACCGACAGCATAGGTAGAGGTCCAGGCATCATGCCGCGCGTCCGGTAGTTCCGCCAGCACCGCTGCGATCGCCTGACGCTCCGCGCTGATCAAGAAGGCCAGGATACGCCTCCCGACGCTGCAGAATGCATCGCGAAAGTTTTCCGCATCCACGTCCTCATGAAGTCCGCTTTCTTCCAGTTCCAGCTTGCGCCGCAGGAGGCGCATTAAGAGATCACTGCGGCCTTGAAAGCGAGTGTAGATCGTCTTCTTGCTGACAGCAGCCGCACGTGCGATCCGTTCGACCGAGAGTTCGCGGGCACCCTTTGCGAGCAGCAAGTCCCAAGTGGCGGCCAGGATCCGGTCTTCCAGACTGGCCGCCTCTTCGGCACTCGGCCGGCCTATCCGACCGCGTTGGCTTTTCGGCATTCTCTTTTCACCGACCATCGCGGCTCTTCCTTACATCGCTCCGAGCTTTGATCGGTCCCGGTCAGCGTCGGCGACGACCGCTCGAGCCGTTCCGACGATGCCCAGAGGCTGAGCATGATCGGCCGTGGCGCAGCTTGCTCGCGGGCTGCGCCGCACCATCCGACCCAAGCTGCTCGCCAGGGTTAACCGCCCCTCATAGGCCCGGCGTGTTACAGGCAGAACGGCTGCGCAAGGTCCGGAGTGATGCGGACAAGTTGACCCGAGCTCGCGTCGAGACAGCATAACGTCGAGTGCACCTCGGCGACCGTCTCGCCGTCCCTGCCGATATGCGTCGAGAACCATGCTCGCGACGCTGTGTGCTTGGTAATCTGAACCGTCGCGATGAGACTATCGCGGTGATAGGCCGGTTTTCGATAGAAGATCTCGTGACTAGCGACGATCCAGCGAAGCCGGTCGACATCTTCCTTCCTCGCCACCGCGCGCCAGTACGCGGTTATCGCCTGCTGCACCCACTGCAGGTACACAGCATTGTTGACGTGGCCCAGTTCGTCGATCGCGTCCGCCGAAACGGTGATGGCATGCCGATGCGAACGGTATTGCGAGCGCCCCTCAGGCCCGCTGGACGGATCAGTGCCAGCCTGCTTCACCGATCCACCGGAGCGCCGTCAGCGACGGCATGAAGAGATATTCGCCGCCCATCAGACGGTTGAAGGTGGTCACGCCGTTGACGCGCTTTCGCGCCGGCTCCTGCGGAATGGTGAAGGTCCCGGGCTCCTCGTGCAGCGCGACGATCGGGTCCTTTTCGGTGCCAAGATCGATGAAGTTGCCCCGGTTGATCCATTCCTGCTGGAGGAACTCGATCGTATCGTACGCCCGCGCGCTGATGAAGATGAAGAAGATGCCGCGATCGTCTTTCGCATCGTCGGCCGCCGTCACGTCCGGAGTCCACTTGGGGCCGAAGGTGGAAGAGCGCCGGATGATGCGGTGAATGTTGACGTCGGTCAGGATCGTCAACTGGCTGTCGCGCGGGTTCAGACGGCGCATGTGCGCTGAATGCGGACAGACCAGTCCCTTGGGATCTTCCGCGAAATTGAAGTCGTTGTTGCGTGATCGATCCGCCCCCAGCGCCTCGTCGTCATGATCCGGTGCCAGGATCAGCGGCGCGCCGCTGCGCCAGCGGCCGAACATCTTGGCCGCCAGCTTCTCCTGGTCGGCTTCGCTGTCGGCGTTTGCGCGGATGAAATCGTTGAAGGCGCCAACCGCGCTCTGATATTTGCGCAGGACCACGAACGATCCGTTGCGACCGAGCGGGGCCGGTTCGGGCATTGCGACTGGCGCGCCGGTCTCGCTGTTTTCGCCCAGGATGAACTCGCCCGCCGCGATCGCGCGCTCGTCGCCCCGCGGGTCCACCCCGCCGCCCGCCACTGTCGGCTGCGAGATGGAGTCGCGAAATCCGAAAGGGTTCTTGGCATCGGCATCCGCCCCGAAGCTGTGCGTGCCGACGAGCGTGACACCATGCGAGGCTTCCAACTCGGTCATGGCAACTTCGATCGCCTTTTCAAGCGCGGCTTCGTCGCGGGCATAAATCGTCAGCGCGATATGGCAGGTGCCGGGCCGAAAGGCATCTTCCCACTGGTCGGGTGCGTTCTCGCCGAAGTCGCGCAATTGCTCGGCTCGGGCGGCCATGCCCTGTTGAAACGGCAGGGGAAAGCTCTTCAGCGATGCCTCTGGCACGCCCAGCGCCTTCAGGCCGGCATGGCTGATCGCGACGCCGGTCCAAGCGTCCATGTCGTCCGTCCAATCGTCGGCCGCGGGGATATGCGGCGCGAGTCGGCGGACGAGGTCGCGACCGCCTTCCGCCTCATCGACGTGCAGCATCGCGTGCAAGCCGACATAGGGCTCGGGCCGCGATCGCAGGATCAGGGCCTGGATGTCGTCGAGCTGCAGCTTGACCCGCTCCCGGCTGAAGCGCGCCCTCAGGTCCGCCAGAACGCTCATGTCAGTAATCCACCCCTTCCGGCTTGGAGATGGCGTCGGTAAGTTGGCCGAGCGCCGCCTTGGTCGTCGGGTCGATGCCCATGTTGGCGGCCTCTGCATCGAGGAACGCGTTGAGCGCCTTCTCCATTCGCTGGAAACGGCGTACGTCGACCACCGTCACCTGCGGATTGGCAACGAACCAGCCGGCAGCGTCGATCTGGTGGTCGGCGATGAAATCCTTCACCTTGGGGCTGTCGATCCCCGGCCAGCCTTCGACGTTGGCGAACAGAAGGTCCATGAGCTCGGGGATCTTGGTCGCAAAGTCATTGATGTAGGCATCCCAGTCGCCGTCGTAGGCGGTCGCGAACAGGATGCGCGTATCATCGTCGAAAAAGACGAAGCGCATGTCGTGCAGGGTGGAGACGCGCTGAGCCCCGTCCATGTTGCCGGCGGTGAGATCGAAGATCCGCCGCAGGCGCTCTGCGCCGCCCGGCTTGAGCGTCGCGATGGCGGTGAGTTCGGACACGTTGCCGGATTGCTTGCCGGCGCGGCCCGCCGACCGGGCGCTGCCCTTCAGGTCCGGATTATGTTTGCGGATCATCGCCTCGAGCGCGATCTTGGCGAGGTGGGGTGCATCGGCGGCGACTTCCTCCACCCGGCGACGGATTTCCTGAAGCTTGCTCTCATCCGCGAGGCGCGGGTCCTTGTTGTCTGTGGTCATCACGACCTCCTGCTTGTTCAATCGGGAATGTCATCGAGCCGGTCAGGCTCGATCCGGGGGCGCGCGTTCATCCGATGGCGGTAGCTGGTGGAGCGTTCGTAAGCCGCCCGGCGGATGCGCATGATCTGGCCGAGTGGGCGGTGCGCCGCTACGCCGTTCCATGGATTGAAAGACAGGACGTCGTCGCCATACACCTGGCGTGCCGGGGCGTAGGCGTCCTGCGCTGCGAACCGCAGCGTCGCGATCGGGCGATGCGGCGACACCTTCTCGTCCCAGCGTACCGCCGCATCCTCGACCGGCATCTCCGCCAGATCGGTGCAGAGCTGCGCCGACAGGGCATATTCCGCGCCCTGGCCGGCGAAATGCTCCACCATAACATCCCGCATCGTGGAGAAATCCGCCTTGCCCACCGGCTGTCCCGTCAAGGCCCGGACGTTATCGGAAGCTGGGGACAGAGCCAGCTTGGCGACATGGTCACCGAAGCGGATAGCACCTTGCGTATGGTAGCTCTCGCCGAGCGGATGATGGTTGTCGCGCGCCAAACCCTCGAGCGTCGCCCCGGGCGTCATCCCCAACGCCTCCACTGTCTTCTTGGCACCCCGCGCAGTGCCTGCGATCAGCCGCTGGAAGGTGTCGGGCGCATGCGCATTCGCCTCAAGAAGGCTCAGCATCAGCTTGTATTTGGCGATGGTGCCAAAGGCGAGGACGGGAAAGTTCACCATCAGGAAATCCTGGTTGGCGCCCCCGATATCGGGCGACAACCGCTCTCCTTCGACGCCGATTACCTTGATCGCGAATCCTCGCGGCGCAGGGATCGCGTCCGAATGAATGTCGCTGGGCGCCGAGGACAGCCGTGCGACCACGCCGTAGGTGCATGGGTGTCCGAAGATGCCCTGCCGCAGTTCCGGCGCCAGATCGTCGTGAACCGTCAACGTGCCCCTCAGGACGGCATGGGACTTGGCATGCGCGTCGCGGATCGCATGGCGGTGATGCTCGAAAGCGCAGCGGTTCCCGGCCGCCATCTGCTCGACGATCTCGGCCGTCAGGCGCTCTTCATCCTCGGCGATCGTCTCGATGTCGGACGAATAGAGAAGCGGTGCTTTCAAAGCCTGACCTCGTCTGTTGCCCATGTCCCGACGCCGGTCGCGGCGCCGCTTGGCCCAGCCATTTCCCGGCAATTACCCACCAACAACACCTAAGGGAACCGAATGGTTCCCTTTCTTGCTGACTCGACCAGGTCTCTACGTGAGGCAACTATCGATGCAGGTGGCAGCGATCAGCGACACGAAGTCTCGTGGCCATGCGAAGCGAGGTCGCAGCCACTACGAGCGGCTAGAAGGAGTGCGCGATACACTACAGCCGCGGAAACGGTGGAGCTTGCGCTCCTTGGCGAGGATTGCCCTCCATTCAGGCCTCGGTGGCGGACGTCCCGACCATCGCGCCGAAGCCGACGAGGCGCGAATACGCCAGCATGGCATAGCCGAGGGCGAGGCTTGCAAGGGTCAAGGCGGGGATCGTGACCTCGCCCAGGCTCGCATGCATCTGGTTCAACGGGACGAACGTGTGGACGCCGGCGGTGGACGGGATCAAGTGAGAGAGGGCGGCGACGAAGCCCGGCATTTGATCGAGCGGATAGGCGGTCCCGGTGAGGAAGAAGAACGGCACTGAGGTCGGTGCCAGGATGTAGGTTGCCCGCTCGGCGCAATCGAACACGCTGCCGATGAGCAGCCCTAGGGCAGCAACCGCCGTGGCGAAGACAGGGACCATCACCATCATGCCGGTAATGTCGCCATCGACGGGCACAGCCTGGAGCCAGAAGATGAACCCGAACAGGAAATAGCATCCCAGGATGCCTACCGACGTGAACGCCGCCAGCGTTCCCCAGAACTCCGCGACACCCATCCGCCATGCGCCGGAGCGGCGTCGTCCGCCCATGAAGGTAGCGGCGCCGAAGAGCAGCGTCTGCTGAACGATGATCACCGCTACGGCCGGAAAGACATAGCCCTTGTAACCACCCGTCCGATTGAACAACGGTTCGGTGGTGACCGCGACGGGCAGCCCGCCGCGACTGAGTTGGGTTCAGCGGCAGCACGTTGCTCCAGATGTGGGCAAAGGCGTTGGCGCCGTTCAGCGGTAACGTCGCGCCCGAATAGGCAAGCGCCGAACCGGCATAGACGGCGCTCGCCGACAGAGCGGTCGCGGTTTCGCGTGTCCGTGGGCAGCGCATTGTCGCGATTGGCGTTGTAGCTGCCGAACGCGAAGGCTTGCGGGCGGTAGCGCGATTTCGCCAGGCCGACCCCCGCGCTGGCGATGTCACGCGCTGCGTCGGCGCCGCGGGCCCGGGGCGTCGCGTCTATGCCCTCCAGGAATGTGCCGACGGGAGGCAGCGGCTGCGAATTGACGAACAGCGGCGTCGATGCGCCGACGCCGGCGGGTCGGTCCAGCAACCGCGACAGTGCGTCGGCAGCAGTCGCTTCCTCGAGTTGCGCGCGAATGAAGGCGCGTTCGGCGGCGTCGCGGGCGACCTGAACCTGGAGGACGCGCGCATGGGGAATGACCCCGTTCTGCTCGAGCTTCACGGCATCCGACAGATGCCGATCGAACCCTGCGAGCGTCTCGCGCGTCGACCGGGTCAGCTGGGCGGCAACCTGCTGACCGAAATAGGTGCGGACCAACCTGACGCGAGACAGGTCGCGACCACCCGCCTGCCTGGCGCGGGCCACCTCGACCGCGCCGTCCGCACCCGCCTGGATCGCCGGGATCGCACCGCCCGTGTAGAGCGGCACGCGGTACGCTCGCTGTACAGCGGCTCGTTTCTTCCGGGCCGGCGCAACGTCGTGCTGGTCGGTGGGACGGGCACCAGCAAGACGCACCTCGCCACCACCATCACCGCCAATGTGGTACGGGCCGGCGCCCGCGGGCGCTATTTCCACACGGTTGATCTGGTGAACCGGCTCGAGGAGGAAACCCGCCTTGGGAAGGCCGGCACGCTGGCGGCCCAGCTCTCGCGCCTCGACCTCGTGGTGCTCGACGAGCTTGGCTACCTGCCGTTTGCCCGCTCGGGCGGTCAGCTGCTCTTCCACCTCGTCAGCAAGCTCTACGAACAGACTTCAGTCATCGTCACGACGAACCTGGCCTTTGGTGAGTGGCCCACCGTCTTCGGCGACCCCAAGATGACCACCGCGCTGCTCGACCGAATTACCCACCATTGCGACATCGTCGAAACCGGCAACGACAGCTGGCGCTTCAAACATCGAAGCTGACGCCTGGGACACCGGCAGAGAACGCTTCGCGCTGGTTGCGCCTCCCGTCGGGCTACGCCCGCCCTACGCCGCAACCAGCGCGAACAGTGCGCCCGTCATCCCCGGTACGCTGCTCGACGAAGGGGGTCCCTTTTGGACGCCGGTAGGGGGTCCCTTTTGGACGCCGATTGACAGTCAACGCGCTGATCTAGGAAGGCGGGGCAGCGATAGGTGATCTCATGCTTTATCGCGACCCGGGCAACCGACTCCAGCGCATCGCCGGGCGCGATCCGGTGCCAAAAGGAGATCACCGCCTCCTGAATCCAGCGTAAATAGACCGTATTGTTGACGTGGCCCATGTGATCGATGTCGGAGGCGATCACATCGAAGGCGCAGGTATGGCCGGCGCTATCGTTAGGCATCCGCGTCGTCTCCGCTGATCGTCATTGACACCGACACGGCATTAACTTATATTGTCATCAATGACAATAGAGCCTCCCCGTCGCCGCCGGCGTCATCCGGACGAGCTTCGCAGCGAAGCGGTCGGCGCTGCCCGCGATATCCTTGAGCGTTTCGGGCCGGCAGCGATCACGCTTCAGAGCGTGGCCGGGGCATTAGGCATGGCGCACGGAAGCATCACCCATCATTTCGGCACCGCGGCCAACCTGCAGGCAGCCGTCGCGGACGACGGCATCGGCCAGCTTCTGGAGGACGTCCGGCGCGGTGTCCGAGCCTTGAGGGCAGGCGACATCGATGAAGCCGGCCTCGTCGACCTCGTCTTCGACACGTTCGCACAGACCGGCGTGGGCCGGCTGATCGGCTGGCTTGCCGCGACCGATCGTCAGATGCTGGAACCCCTCTTCAGCCGATTCTCCCGCCTACCAAGCGAGTTGGCGGGCGACACGACGGGGGGCTCGACAGTCGCCGACCACGAGCTGCCGGCCCTCGTCGAGGGCATCGTTTCGGGCGCGCTGAGTGCGTCGTTGATCGGCGACGAGCTGGACCATGCTTTGGGATTGCCAAGATCATTCGCGAAACGACGTGCGGCCCGCGAGCTGACCCTCCGAAGGGGGGCGAGCATCGTCTCTTGCGAATTTCGACGACCGGGGTCGCAGTCGTGAACGTGATCATGGCGGCGACGCCCAGACCTCGTCCCCTCGTACATGGCTGCGGCATCGAGGCCGCAGACGGCTTGTCGCCTCACAGCAAAGCGGGCCAACGTCGATGATGAGCCTTCGGTCTATCGCCATCATCGGCGCCGCGGTCGCGACGGCGCATGCCGCATCGGCCCAGAACATCGGCCCCTCAAGCCCCGCCGTCCTGACATACGCCCGTGCGCAGGAGCAGCTGCTGGACCGTTCCGACGCGATCGCGGCCTCGGACGCGAACGTGCGCAGCAAGGAGGCGCAAGAGGGAGCCACGCGCACATTGCGCAGGCCGGACGTCGACCTCGAGGCGCAACTGCTGGACTATCAGAAGACGCTCTATCTGCCGCTCGGTTCGCTCGCGCCGGTCGCCGAGGGCTTCGGCATCCCTGACCCGCTGCGGTTTCAAGTTAGAAGGCAAAGTACGCGCCCCATCGCTTCGACGACCCTCCCGATCTACACCGGAGGGCAGATTTCGGGGACGCAGGCTGGTGCGCGGGCACAGGTGGCGCAGGCGCAGGCCGACCGGGCCATCACCGCCAACGATCAGCTCGTGCAACTGGTGCGGGCCTATTTCGGCCAGCAGCTAGCCGAGCGAGCGCTGGGCGTGCGCCGCGACGTGCTCGATGGGCTCGACCGTCACGTCGCAGACGCCGTCAAGCTCGAGGAAGCGCGCTTCATCAGCCGGGCGCAACGCCTTCAGGCAGAGGTGGCACGCGACGACGCACGGGCGGAATATGAGAAGGCGATCGCTGACCTCCAGACGGCGAATGCGGCGCTTGCGGGGCTGCTGCGCGAACCCGAAGGAGTGAGGCCGTCAACGCCGCTCTTCGTCATCTCGCGTCCACTGCCGCCGCTCGACACGTTCAAGGCCGCGGCCCTAGCCTCACATCCTCAACTCGAGCGGCTGTCGTCGCTGGAGGACCAGGCGAAGGCCGGCGTCCTGATCCAGCAGGCGAAGCAGCGCCCGACCGTCTACGGCTTCGGCCAGTATAATTTCGACCGGCGCGACACCCTCCTCACGGACCCGGATTGGGCAGTGGGTGTTGGCTTGCGCTATAAGCTCGCCGGGGGTCTTGGGCGCCGACAGGCGGTCGATGCGGCACGGGCGACGGCGGAACAGGCGCGTGCCGGTCTGCGCGAAGGCCGCACGCAGATCGAGATCGGTGTGACGAAGGCGTGGAACGACGTCGAGGCGGCGCGAAAGCGGTATCTGCTTCTCGATACCTCCCTCGCTTCATCTATCGAGAATCTGCGGCTTCAGACCCTATCCTATCGGGAACAGCAGGCGACATCGCTGGACGTCATCGACGCGCAGCTTTCGCTGGGGCGATCGCGCATCCAGCGCGCGCAGGCGGCCAACGAATATGTACAGGCACTTGCCCAGCTTCTGAACGTCAGCGGGCAAATGGATGAGATGGCCGCATACGTCGCCAAAGCCGACAAGGTAATTCCATGAACGCCGCAACTGAAAACGAAATGCACGACGGCGGGGGGACGACAAGGCCACCCCGCGGCAAACTGGTCGTTGTCGCTCTCGTGGTCGCTGCCCTGCTGGGCGTCGGACTCTGGCTCAGCTACCGTCCCGTGCCTGGTCAGCTGCAAGGCATGGTAGACGCGCGCGAGATCCGCGTCACGAGCAAGGTCACGGGACGGATCGCATCGTTCGGCGTGGAGGAAGGACAGCCCGTCCGGCAAGGGCAGCTACTCTACACGATCTCCAGCCCCGAAGTCGCCGCCAAGCAGCAGCAGGCCGGCGGGGCGCTGGAGGCCGCGCAGGCAACGCAGGACAAGGCCGAGGCCGGCGCGCGCAGCGAGGACATCCGGGCGGCCGAGGCGCAATGGCGGCGTGCACAGGCGGCAGCGAATCTGGCGCAGGATACCAGCAACCGCACGCAACGCTTGTTCGCCCAGGGCGTCGTCGCCGGTCAGAAGGCGGACGAGGCGCGGACGAACGCCATCGCTTCGACGGAGGCTGCGAAGGCAGCGAGGGCGCAATACGATCAGGCCCTGGCGGGAGCCCGCCCTCAGGACAAGGCCGCCGCTGGCGGTCAGGTTCAGCAGGCGCGCGGCGCGGTGGCCGAGGTGCAGGCCGCCGCCGCCGAGACGCGCGTGGTCGCGCCATCTGCTGGGGAAGTCGGGAAGCGGATGGCTCAACCAGGCGAACTCGTGCCGCAGGGCTTTCCGGTCTTCATGCTGACCGACGTCGAAAACGCTTGGGTCACGCTGAACGTCCGCGAGGATCAGCTCGACGGGCTCGCACGAGGCCGGCAGATCGTCGGAACGATACCTGCGCTTGCGAACAGGCGGGTGACGTTCCGCGTGTCGTACCTGGCGCCGGCGGGCGAGTTCGCGACCTGGCGCGCGACCCGCCAGTCCAGCGGGTTCGACGTCAAGAGCTTCGAGGTCCGCGCCCTGCCATCCCGTCCCATCGACGGGCTGCGTCCCGGTATGACGGTCCTGTTCGACTGGCCGCAATGATCCCGCCCGCGCTGGTCGGCGGCTTTCGGCGGGAGGCCGGCTTCCTGCGAAAGAGCTTCTGGGACCTGTCGCTCGTGACATGGATCCCGTTGATCCTTCTCGCCACGGTCGCCATCCAGATGTCGGCCGGGGCCATGCGCGACCTCCCAATCGTCGTGGTCGATCGCGACGGCGGCGGCATCGCCCGCGAGTTGACCCGCCGTCTCGATGCGGCGCCCGGCTTGGCCGTTCTCGAAATAGCACCCGACCTGTCGATGGCGGAAAACGCCGTGCGCGCCCGACAGGCCTATGCAATTGTCCTCATCGATCGGGACACAAGCAGAGAGGTACTCCGCGGCGGCACGGCTCAGGTCATTGCGCTCTACAATGCCAGCTACTCGACACCGGCCGGGTCCGTCATCCGCGAAGTCGGCAGCGTCGTGCAAGGCTATGCCAGCTCGCTTGCGTCGCAGCAGAGCGCGGCCGTGCTGGGGCCTGGGAGGGTTCGCAGGCCACCCATCGCGGTACGCTCGACCGTTCTCTTCAATCCGCAGGGCAGCTACGAAATTCAGCTGGTGGCGCTGCTTCATCCCGCATTGCTGCATCTGATCTTCATGGTGGCGATCACCGGCGCGCTCGGGCGGGAGCTTCGCGACGGAACGATCGGGGACTGGCTTGCAGACTGCTCGCGACGCGAGGCGGCCTGGGCCGTTTGCGGCAAATTGCTGCTCTACGTCCTCATCTTCATGGGCTGGGGGATCGCAGCGATCGCCTATCTGGCTGGTCTGCGAGGCTGGCCGATCGCGGGCAGCCCGCTGCTGATCGGCGCCGGCTATGCGGTGATGTACATGGCATATGTCGGTGTCGGGCTTCTATTCGTCGGTCTTACTCTAACGATGAGCAGCGCGCTTTCGGCGGCTGGCCTCTACGCGGGAGCCTCCTTCGCGTTCGCCGGGGCGGTATTCCCGGTCGAGTCCGCCTCCGGCTTTGCTCGGGTATGGAGCGCGCTGCTTCCTTATTCTTCCTTTGCCAAGCTGCTTTCGGAGCAGTGGATCATGGGTTCGGCGGCATCAGTGTCACTGCGACAGATCATCGTCATGCTACCATTCGTGATCGTCGGTCTTGCCGTCGGACTGCCGCGCTACCTTGCCGCGGCGAAGCAGCCGGAAACCTGGGGCCGCCGGTGATACGCAACGCCTTCCTCGGCACGTTCCGTGCCATCCTCTCGGACCGATCCGCGCTCCTGCTGCTGATCGGATCGGCCATCATCTATTCGTTCTTCTACCCGGCCGCTTATTCCGGCGAGGTGCCGAGGCGACTGCCCATCGTCGTTGTCGATCTCGACCATACCGGTTCGAGCCGCTCGCTCCTGATGAAGCTCCCGGCCCTTCAGCAGGCCGAGCTCATCGCCTCCCTATCGTCTCCTCGAGAGGCTTACGGATGGGTGCAATCTCGCCACGCGGACGCGGTGATCGTCATCCCGGACGGCTACGAGCGGAACATCCTGCGTGGTGGCCAAGGCACGATCGCGCTGTATGGCAATGGTGCCTATCTTCTTCGTAGCAGCACCTCGCTCGGCAGCATCGCCGCTGCCATTTCGGCGGTCGGTCGCGAGGCAGGGATGGATCAGGCGATGGCCGCCGGCGCGACGGCGCCACCGGCCTTGTCGCTCGTGCAACGACCGCTCTTCAACACGCGCGAAGGCTATGGAAGCACGGTCGTTCCGGGCGTCGCGTTCCTGATCATTCATCAGACGCTGCTGATGGGTCTCGCTCTGCTTGCCGGGACGATGAGGGAACGGCAGGGCCGCCGACGCTTCACTCGCAGGGAGTTCTTCGGCATCGCACTGGCATTCGTATCAATTGGTCTCCTCGACGTGGCCTACTACACTGGCTTCGTTTTCTGGTTTCAGGACTACCCACGTGCTCAGGCGGCCCCTCTCACCCTCATCGTCGCAGCAATCGCGTTCGTCGCGGCAACCGTCGCCGGGGCAATGGCGCTTGCCAGCTTCTTCAAGACTCGCGAGCGGCCGATCCAGCTCTGGATCGTGACATCCCTGCCAATCTTCTTCCTCTCCGGCTTGTCATGGCCCTCGGAGGCAACGCCGGGATGGCTCGTCGCAGCGTCACGGATGCTTCCCACGACCCCGGGGATACATCTGATGGTGGGGGTCAACCAGATGGGTGGAAGCCTTCGGCAATTATCAGGCGAAGTGGTGAACCTCTTCGGGCTCACCGTTTTCTACGGCTGGATCGCATATGCCCGCTTTGTTCGGCCAAGTTAGCCAACATCGCCGCACACGAGATTGCACGTGCTTTTTTTATCAACCAAACAGTCTAGGATCGTTGAGCGCATGATGCAGCGTTCGTGACACGCTGGCGTCACGAGCCTCATGCCTCGGGAGAGGCGCACTGCTCAAAATGTGACACCATCAAGGCTGAGATATTCACCGGCGATCCAGGCTATAACGACCCAATTTCGGTGGTTCAATCGCGGTAATAGCGCTCCCGAAAGCGGTCGTCCGTTCACCTGCCAGTCGGTAGTCTGCGGCTGGGCAAAGAGCGGTGGCCGGTGATGGGCAACCGCATTTCGAGCGAAATTTCGGGTGTGGATCGGCGTGGAAAAAGAACCCCGGTAGCGGGGTGATCGGCGTCGAAAAAGGACCCCTCATCCCGGTGGTCTAGGCTGCTCGCTTGGCGGTGTCAGGCGGCGAGATCGGGATGCTGGTATTGGAGACAGTGTTGAGGATCCGGCGCGAGCACGCGTCTGGGAAGGCCATCAAGGCGATAGCGCGGGACCTGCACCTGTCGCGCAAGGTGGTGCGTAAGGCGATCCGGGCGCCGGAGGCGGACATGGGGTATCGGCGGGAGGTACAGCCGCTGCCTAAGCTGGGGCCGTTTCAATCGCGACTGGACGCGTTGCTGGAGGAAGATGAGGCACGGCCGCGGCGGGAGAAGCTGCGCCTCACCCGTATCCACGACCTGCTGCTACGCGAGGGGTTCGACGGCTCGTATGATGCGGTGCGCCGTTATGCGGCGCGCTGGCGGCAGGCGCGGCGTCGCGACGTAATGAATGCGCCGGCGTTCATCCCGCTGCTATTCCGGCCGGGCGAGGCTTACCAGTTCGACTGGAGCCACGAGGACGTCGAGATCTCGGGCAAGCCGATGCGCGTGAAGGTCGCGCATCCGACGAGCCACGCCGCGAGCTGGCCGATCGCGACATAGCTGTAGGTGTAGGCGCTGCCCGACGCGGGCACCATGGTGGCCATCTCGGCGTAGGCAAGCGCCGCGCACGCGCAAACGAAGCCTGCGATTACGAAGGCGACAAGGACGGCAGGTCCCGCCTTGGCAGCGCCGACGCCGATCAGAGTCAGGATGCCGGTGCCGACGATCGCACCGACCCCCATCGCAACCAGATGCGGCCAGCCGAGCGTGCGCGCGAGCGTGCCCGTACCGCCCTCTCCGCACGGCTCGAAGCTTTTCCGAAGGTTCCAGTTCCTCAACGACGTTCCCCTCTGCCCCCGGAATGTGTGTCGCGATCATTGCCGTCGGAACGAGGCCGTAGGTGCCTTCGGTCCGGCATGCGTGATCGGAACGGCAAGTTAGCACCATAGGGCCCGCAGGTGCCGTGAAAGACCTTGACCGCCGCCGTGGTTTCTGCGGTTTGAAGGCGTCATGACCACGGATCGTACCCTGGACCGGATAGACCGCCGGATCCTACGGGAACTGCAGGCGGAGGGACGTCTACGCAACGCGACGCTGGCGCGGCGCGTAGGACTGTCGGAAAGCGCCTGTCTGACGCGTGTGCGTCATCTGGAGGACGCCGGCGTGATTCAAGGATACCATGCGCGCCTCGACCCTTTCAGGGTCGACATAGGTCTGGTCCTGCTGGTCGAGGTCACGCTCGAAGGCCGTCATCGGAAGGAACGGGAGGAGTTCGAGAGGACCATCGGCGAACTGCCCGAGATCGTGGAGGCGTCGCACGTGAGCGGCGACACCGACTACGTGCTCAAGGTCGTCGTACGGGCCATGCCTGAATGGAACGCCCTCAAGGAGCGACTGGTTCGGGATGTCGGTCTAAGTAGGATCACGACGCACGTCGTCATGGACAAACCGAAGGTGTTCCGGGGCTATCCCGTCGCGCTGGACTGACGCTGCACACGTCGGTCTGAACTGAGGAACCGTCCCCCGGAGAGTGGGGTCCATTCGAAAACGAACCGACTTCGTCCCCCTGAACCAGAGAACGGTGCGTCCGATCCCCTCGCGCAACTCTGGGGGGCAGGTCGATCAGCCCGAGGTCAGTATGCAGAACGAAAGCGTCGGGATACCGACCAGCACGATCAGCGACGCCGTCTGGGCATCGATGACGCCGAAGACAGCGCCCCAAGGCCGCCGAGTGGAGTTGCCGGAGTTCTGAATAGGGGAAGGAAGGCGCGCGCCGTCCCGTTGGTTCTGCATGATCGTTCTCGCTGGCCTTCGCTCACGGGCGCTTCGAGCCCGCATCGACACATCGGCGGTGTCCCGAACCAGACGAACTTCGCCGTCCGGCCCGGGCTAAGGACGTGCGGCTAGCTGACCCGCGTGGAGGCGGAAGCGGCAGAAGATCTCGCATCCGATCATGCCGCGTACTTTAGCCGGCGGTTCACGAAAATCAATCGCATTCGCCAAATATTTCGATGCCGCCTTGAATGGGAGCGTGAAGGTTCCATATCCAAAACGCGGGCCGGGCCCCTCTGGCGGTTACTCTCAAGTGATCGTGATGTCGGACCGCATCGGGTTGAACCTGATCGTGGCCTGGCCTCCTGCCTCCCGTCGTTTTCGACCCGATCTCCTAGTTCTTCGCGGAGAGAGGCATTGCATACCAACTTCTTCAGAATGACCCAACTTCATCAGCGGCTGGACGAACAGATCCGTGCCGAAGCCGATCGGCGCGTTCCCGACCCGCTGGACCTGTTCCGACTACGCCGGCTCCGCCAGCTCGTGAAGAACCGTCTTCGCGACCTCGGAACGGTGCCCGCGCCAGCCTGACATCGACGGCATCATCGGAAAAGTCGTCTCGTTCATTCCCTGATAAAGATTGGAACTCATCATGTCGTACCTGGCTTCCCTCGGGACCGTTATCGCGCTCGCCACCGTACCCGCCCCGCAGCACGTCCTGACCGTTCAGCACGCCGCCGGACCGGCCGACGTCGAATACCGTGCCGACCCGTCGATCCGGTACAGTCAGTTGGGAGCCGTCGCACCGGGCGGACGGCCTTCCACGCTGCGTTGCTCGTGGTCCGTGGACCTCGCTGTCAATCGGGTCGCGACGCTGAGAGAAGGCACCATGCTGTCACGCAGCTTCGTTCGGAACGGCGTGGCGGAAGGAAGTCGCCCCGGCTGGTGCGACGCAAGCCGCACGGCGATCGAAGGCGAAGTTAAGAAGCGCATCGGATCGGCCGGTCGCCACGTCGAGGCGGCGGCCGACGCCGACCGGCCGGTGCTGCTCGCGGAACTCGACCGTTCCATCTCGCGCGCCCAAGCACAGTAGTCGGAATCGACCCCGGAGCGTTGATCATGACGGTCCGGGGTCGATCAGATCCGCTTCCCAATTCCTAGCCAACCTACCCTGAAAGGGCTCGAAATGGAGATGCTGACGGGACTGTTCCTGGGCACCCCGATATGGATGTGGCTGACGTTCCTTGGCGTCGTCACGACCCTGCTCGTCCTGGATCTCGGAGTCCTGCATCGTAGTCAACGCGAGATCGGCGTACGCGAAAGCCTCATCCTTTCCGCAGGATACATCACGCTGGGTCTCGCCTTTGGCGGCTGGATCTGGTGGTACGTCGGGCCGACTGCCGGTCTGAACTACGTCACCGGCTTCGTGATCGAGAAGAGCCTGGCGATGGACAACGTGTTCGTCATCGCGATGATCTTCGGCTACTTCGCCATCCCGCGCATCCATCAGCACCGGGTGCTATTCTGGGGAATTCTCGGCGTGATCGTGCTGCGCGCGTTCATGATCGGGTTCGGAACTGCACTCGTCGATCGCTTCGAGTGGGTGCTGTACGTATTCGCCGCTTTCCTGATATTCACAGGCGTCAAGATGTGGCGCTCGGCGGAAAGCGAAGATGACGTCGCGAACTCGCCCATACTTCGTTGGGTCCAAAGCCGCATGCCCGTAACCGATCGCCTGCATGGCGAACGCTTCTGGATCAAGCGGCAGGATCCGCTGACCGGCCGCATGAAGCGGGTGGCGACGCCGCTGCTGCTGGCACTCGTGATGATCGAATGTGCCGACGTGATCTTCGCAGTGGACTCCGTTCCAGCGATCTTCGCCATCACCACCGATCCGTTCATCGTGTACACTTCGAACATCTTCGCGATACTGGGTCTGCGCGCTCTCTATTTCGCCCTCGCAGCGATGGTCGATCGCTTCGCCTACCTGAAATACGCATTGGCAGCGCTGCTGGTCTTCATCGGATCGAAGGTCTTCGTGGCGGACTTGTTCGGCATGGAGAAGTTTCCGCCGGTCGCCTCGCTCGGTGTCACCGTCGCGATCTTGGCCACTGGCGTTACATGGTCGCTCTGGAAGACGCGCGATCCGAAAGCCGATGCCGGCAACTGACCATCCGGAGCAGGCCGCACCTGGAATTGAGAATTGGGACGGCCTCCTTCGAGACTTGCAGTGTGCGGGCACGATCATGGTGGAGCACGATTGGCTCGAACGAGACTTCGCTAGTCGAACGTCGTGTCCGCTCCCGCCATCTGGTCTGACCGTCCCCTGATCGAACCACGGCACTGAGAACGTACCGTTTCAGGGTTGCGGCAAGTTGCTGATGGCGGCAGATCCGACCCGTCCCTTCCCGATGCCGGACCAGCGAGCCAAGGTTTCGCCGGTCGCAGCGTTCTCCAGAACAATCTCGTCGAACGTCGCGCCGATCAGACAGATCGGCCGCTGTTCAGAACCACCCGGCTGTACGCAGCCGACGGGCCCGCCGTAGCGTACGACGGCCAGCCGCCCCTTCAACCGTATGGCGAAGCCACGTTCCGCCCTTAGATCGGCCGGCGGTACGCGAACGACCGCAACGTAGGGGGGCTTCGTACCCGCCTGAGGTGCGGATGCGTCCCCGTCGACAGCCTGGCCTATCGCCAGCGTCTGGCCAGGAAGCGTGATCGGTCCGCCGTCCCTCGGCTCGGCGTCGGTTGGGACAGGACAGGCTTCGCTCGTCGTCCAAGGACGTGCGATCCAGAACCCTTCGAAGGAGACCTCATCCTCCGAACGAAAGCGCCAATCCGTCGTACGCCAGGTCACGGGTGCGAACTGCACACGTAGCGCCTGCGAGGACTCGTCGTAGCGCCATCCGGTCGCATCCTGCTGATCGTCACGGAGTGGACCTTCACAACCGAACGGCAGTGCGATTGAAAAGCGTCGGCCCAAAGCCTGACGTGTGTCGCCAGACGACGGTTCGGCGCTCGCAGAGACGTCCGCCGCTTCCGCCGCGATCGCCAGGATTCCGGACCGATCGAGCGATCCGAACATCGTCGGCTCCGCCGTCCGAACCGGTGTGGGTTGAACGGGCGGACGCGAAGCGGACCGAGCGGCTGGTTCAATTGTAGAACGACGCCCGAGGAGAAACCCCCCGCTTCCGACCGCCATCGCCGCGACGAGAACTCCGGCCAGCGCCAGTCGACTGGATCGGGGTGTCGGTTCCTTCATGGACACCGCTTAGCAACTTCCTGCACAACGCGCACCATGAGCATCGCATGGGCTTTCGCCGCCGGTCGTCCGGAATGAACCTCGACCAGATCCTGACGCTAGCCGTCCTGGTCGCGGTTGTCGTCGCGCTTATCTGGGACGGCGTACGTTCCGACGTCATCGCGCTCACCGGGGCGGCCGTGCTTCTAATCACGGGGGTCGTTCGTCCCGTCGAGGTCCAGGGCGCCTTCGCAAGCCCGGCAATCCTCGCTTTGGCGTCCCTCTTCGTGATCGCCTACGCGCTCGAGCTGTCAGGACTGCTCGACCGTGCGATCGTGGCAGCCGTGGGCCTATGCCGCCGACTGGGTGCAGCGGGTCTGTGGCTGCTTCTCGCTGCCATCGGCTGCTTCTCCTGCTTCCTCAACAGCACACCGATCGTGGTGCTCGGTGCCCCCGTCGTGCGCGACGTCGCGAAGACGCTCCGACTGCCCCCCAAACGGTATCTCATGCCCCTGTCCTACATCACCGTCCTGACAGGCTGCTGCACGCTGATCGGAACGTCCACGAACCTGCTGGTGGACGACATGGCCCGCATCTCCGGGCAGCCACGCTTCGGGATCTTCGAAATCACGCCTGTCGGGCTGCCGATGGCGCTGGCCGGCGGCCTGTACCTGTTCCTCTTCAGCGGCCGGCTGATGGGGCAGGGCGTGACCGAGGAGCCCCCGCCCGAAACGCAACCGAGGCTGGAAGTCGACACTGCGCACGTCGGCCACGCCGAACTGTTCGCCGAACCGCGTCCCTTCCGGCCCAAGCACGCAATGATTGCCGGGACGACGTTCGTCGGTGCGATCGCGGCCGCGGCGATGAACGTCGCACCGATCGCCGCCACCGCCTTCGCGGGAGCCGTTCTTCTGATCCTTCTGCGCGTGCTTACGGCCGATCAGGCCTATGGCGGCCTCCGGCCCCAGATACTCATGCTGATCGCGGGCATGGTGGTGATCGGCATCGCCATGGAGGAAAGTGGTCTTGCCGCCGTGGCGACGCGGGCCCTGGTCGGATCACTACACGACTTCAACCCGCTTACCGTTCTCATCGTGCTGTACGCGGTAACGATGATCCTCACCGAACTGCTGTCGAACGCAACCGTCGCGGTGCTGATGACGCCGATCGCGGTAGCGCTTGCGGAAAGCCTCGGCGTCAGCGCCCGCCCATTCCTGGTCGCCGTGATGATGGCGGGCAGCGCGGCGTTCGCGACGCCGTTCGGCTACCAGACGAACGTCATCGTCTACCAGATGGGGGGCTACCGCTACATGGACTTCGTAAGGGTCGGACTCCCGCTGAACATCCTGACCTTCGTGGTCGCGATCTGCGCGATCCGTGTCTTTTTTCCGTTCTGATCAATCATTCCCGCAACGTGCCGGAAGACGAGGTCTCGTCAGAAGCGGAAGGTGACGTAGACTGCCGCGTAGAACAGGTCGCGCCCCGGCATGAAGCGGCGGGAGACGTCGCCATAGATGGTATAGAAGCCGAGCGTCGTGAACGACCCCAACGCATAGCGTCCCGCCGCCGTCGCGCGTTTGCCGAGGAAGCGGGAGTCGGTCTCGTCCCCACGCCGAAGCGGCGATCCGCCCAGCGAATAGACCCCATCGGTCGTGGACGTCCGCCACAGCCCTGCCGTCGAGAAATCGAGCGTCAGGCGCGTCATCGGCTGGAGCGTCAGCATCGGCTGCACGACCGTCAGATTCTGCGGCCCAAGATCGCCATTGTAGGTCAGCGGCTTGGGGAAGAGTGGGCTGTACGTGCCGATCCGTCCGTCGTTCCGGTTGCGATCGCCTGAGCCGATGTCGACTCGCAGCGCCAGCCGCGGCTTCCACCCGTCCGTCCAGCCGTGGCCGATCGTGGTAGTCAGATAATAGGCGTCGACGTCGAGGTCGCCGAACGATCCCCACTGGCGAATGCCCTCGATATCGACCGTCCATCGATCGGCGCGACCGGCAAAGCGCAGCGATAGCGTCCTGCGCCGGTCGCGTGCAGCCGGCGCGCTGTCGAACGCTAGGCTGGCCCGGTCGGCGAAGAGGAACAGCCCCTCCGCCCGGCCCATGCGCGTGGCAGCGCCGAAGCTGCGGCCGGCGTGGACGGCGGTGAAGGCGATGTTCCGGTTGGTGCGGTCGTCGAACGTACCGAGCTTCTCCAGCACGGCATGCCCGGTCAGCAGTCCGCCATCCCATCTTCCCTTCCGCCGAGCACGCGCAGTACGTCGAGCGAGCGGCGGGTGTTCGCTCCTTCGCGCATGTCGAACAGCGTCTGGTTGCCGATGCCGACCTCCTGCCGTCCCAGCCGAATTGCGATGCGCGCGTCGCCGACCTTGTGGTGCGCCTCGACGAACGCCTGGTTGAAGTCTAGCCGCCATTCCTCGATCGGGGCGACGACCGAATCCAGCCCGGCGCTGGTGGCGTGTTCGAGGTCGACGAAGGCGCGGAAGACCCCTTCGACCTGGACGTCGCCCCATAGCCGCGTGCGCTGCTGGAAATTGCCGTCGTCGTCCTGCGGCCCCCGCCCCCAGCGTTCGCCCAGCCGCAGTTCGGGGCGCAGACGCAACTCTCCGCCGACGGTTGCATAGCTGTCGTCGGCGATCGGCAGGTGTTCCAGGCGCGTCCACAGGTTCGCATCGTGGATCGGGCGGAACTCCGAATAGTCCTCGTCATGGTTGATCGGCTTGAAGACCGGCTTGGGCGGTGCCTCCAGCGGGGCTGCGGCGGCCGGAGGTATCGGTGTCGGCACGGCGGCGGCCTGCGTGGCGGCGGCGAGGATCATCGCGATCATGCTCGGCATCCTTCCTCAGACAGCCATGGCAAGCGAAGCGCGGCGGTGTACGCGCCGACGACTGAGCGAGAACAGCGCGGTCGCAAAGACTGCGATCAGGCCGGGCACGGCGAAGGCGACGAAGTTCAG
The DNA here is from genome assembly GCF_039615155.1 of Sphingomonas epibiotica. NCBI lineage: Bacteria > Pseudomonadati > Pseudomonadota > Alphaproteobacteria > Sphingomonadales > Sphingomonadaceae > Sphingomonas > Sphingomonas epibiotica. The sequence goes on from NZ_JBDGHY010000014.1 coordinate 56,219, forward strand.
CGCCATCGGCAGCTTGGCGGCGAGCAACAGACCCCCCAGCAACGGCCCGACGATCGCACCGACACGCCCCATGCCAGAAGCCCAGCCAAGCCCGGTCGAACGCACCGGCAAGGCATAGAAGTCCGCGACGCTGGCGTAGAGCAGGATCTGCGTGCCGGTCGTCCCGGCGCCGGCGATGACGATCAGCAGGTACAGCACCGGCGTCGCACTGTTGAAGCCGAGTAGCGCGAGGCTGTGCGCGCCCAGTCCAAAATAGGCCATGACGACGCGCGGCAGTCCGAACCGGTCGGCCAGCCGCCCGCCCGAAATAGCCCCGGCCATTCCTCCGAGGTTGAGGGCGAGCAGGAAGGACAGACTGGACCCAAGCCCGTAGCCGGCGCTCCGCATCAGTTGCGGCAGCCACGATCCCAGCGCGTAGACCATCAGCAGGCAGCAGAAGAAGCATAGCGACATGGCGAGCGTGCCGAGCGTGCGATCCTCCCGGAACAGTTCTGCGACCGATGCTTGCGACGTCGTCGCTTCCGGCCAGGCAAGCGACGCGCCCGCTGCCTGACCGGGGGCGATCCGTTCAAGGACGGCACGCGCACGATTTTGATCGCCACGGCGGACAAGGAAACCGATCGACTCAGGCAGGCCGCGCAGGATGAGCGGGAGCAGCAGCATCGGCACGGCGGCGGCGAAGAACATGGCCTGCCATCCGAAGCGCGGCAGCAACCAGATGCCGATGCCCGCCGCGACCATGCCGCCGACCGCATAGCCGCTGAACATGAGCGCGACGAGCGTGCTGCGCATCCGCTTGGGGGCATATTCGTTGGTCAGCGCTACCGCGTTGGGCATCAACCCGCCGCAGCCCAGCCCGGCCAGGAAGCGGAACACGCCGAAGCTCGTGGGATTGTCGGCGAACCCGTTCAGGAAGGTGGCAACGCTGAACAGGGTGAAGCAGATGGTGATGCAGGTCTTGCGACCGATCCGGTCGCCGAGCGGGCCGAACAGGAATGCGCCCGACATCATGCCGAACAGCGCCCAACTGGCCAGCGAGCCCGCCTGAGGTGCCGACAATTGCCACTGCTCCATCAACTGCGGCAGCACGACGCCGTAGATGAAGACGTCGTAGCCATCGACGATCAGCAGGATCGCGCATGACAGGATGATGCGAAGATGCAGCTTTCCGAACGCCGCATCGTCCACGACGCGGCTGACATCGATATTGGCCATATCGATTCCTCTCCCATGTTGTATCAGTTATTCTTGGGAGAGAAGGCGTCGAACCTTGCGTTGCGCAGCAAATACCAGTTCGGTCCTCTATTGATATCCGTACGGTATCGGTGAAGCAAGGTCTCGAGCAACGTAGCCTGGGTTCAGGGCTCGTCGAGCACGGCCTAAGATGACGGTGGCAATGAGAGCAACGGCGAGGAAAGGCATGGACAGCGATCGTAGCCGATCGCGACACGCCGCTATTCCTTCCGGCGGCTGAACATGGTCTCGATGCGGCTGCCGTACCGGTAGCGGCGCTCATCGATTCTGACCGGCTCGTTGCATGATAGTCAGCCGCGAGTTGCAGGACTCCATGCTTTCGACCCGGAAAGCTTCCTCCGAACCAACCGGTGCGTAGCGGCGGCCCAGGCGCCTTTGGCATATCGTTTGGCAGCACTACCGCCCCAGTCGGGTCGCTGACCTCCCCATCAGTCGGAAAGAGCGCGAAGCGTGGCTGTTCGCGTGGACGAAGAGGTAGAGTTTTCTGTTCATAACGGCTCTGTTTCGCCTGGCGGACGACTGAGACTGCATCTCAACTTCCAAGACATGAAATCGCTCGGTGCGTCCTGAGCTTGATCGCAACGACGACCTGCGGCTCCGCATCGCACACAGTCGGCCCCGCCATCATGCGCGTGGAAACGCTCGACCGGTCGCTGCTCTTTCAGTCCATCGATTCTAGAGATACTTGCGAAGACGATAGTTGCGGAGCCCGTCTTGCCGACGCAGTTCGTTGCGTCTGACGATCATGATGCAGCTCAGCACCCATCGGCCATTCAACCATGTCTTGCCAATGCCGTTCAGAACGCGGCCACAGCCGCTCGACATGCTCTGCATCAATCAAAACGTGTCGCCCACCTTCGTCGTCTTGTGGAGCATGCATGATATCACTACACTCTTGGTAAAAACTTTTCGGCCTATTCCCGCGTTGAATCCGAAAATAAACAAATTTATCCAACCGCATTGAAATGGGACAGTTCTAAATAATCTGAGGTTGCTGAAACGAGGCGCGCGGCTAAGGCGACTGCTAACAACTGGAGGCGGCCCGAGTGAGTGTTCATATATATTCACCGCCACCTACCGACCCAAACGAAGCGGAGCGCGAGCGCGCCGTCGTCGATACAGGCGCACTCCAAGCTCGGGACGATGCAAAGCTGGAAGCGATTTGCAAGGAAGCTTGCCGGAAAGTCCGCGGCACGTCGTCGCTGTTGTCGGTCCTGTACGGCGATACCCAGTATGTTATCGCAGCATATGGGTTCCAAGCCGGTGCATACAGTCGAAAGAATTCCCTCTCGGGACATGCGCTAGCCGCCGGAAACGAAATTTTTATCATACCGGACCTTAGCAGCGACGAACGCTTTGCCGAAAATCCTTGGATCAACGGCGAAAATGCACGTTTCAGATTCTACGCCGCATCGCTGGTTCGCCCTTACGGACGATTGCCCATAGGCGTTCTAAGCGTCCTCGACGAGAAGATGCGTACTACATTCTCAGAACCGGAGCGCAGGATCGTCATCAGCGCCGCTGAAGATGCTGCCGCGCGGATCGTACAAATCTCACAAGAGCGAAACATGTCGCCTGTACCATCTCCCCCACCTCGCAGCTGAACCATTTCAAGAGCGGGACTGTTCGGGTTTGTTCAAATGATGACGGTGGCGGCGAGCTGGCGGAAGAGCAACCGTCGAAGCGGCATGCGATGCGACGTCAGTTCTGAAGGCGACCGTACATGGTTTTCATGCGGGTTCGTCAATGATAGCGCCGGTTATGTTACCGGACCAGCCCGTTGCACGATCGAAGCCCTGAATGCCAGGCTCAATACCCTTCGCTTGGGAAAGCCTTCCGAACCAATCGGCTTCGAAACCGCGGTCGCCGAGCAGCATTGGGAGATGCGAAAGGTTGGAGACCTGAAGGGACACCGCAGTCGAGTGCAAAGTCGGCGAACTAGGCGGGGTGGACGAATCCAAGCAGCCATTCGTTCACGACGAGATTAGGTGTTCAGTCCCGGCATCTGGTGGATCGGATCGACGATGAACCGGTCTGGCTCTGACGTCCAGATCTTGGCGATGTATTCGTAGGGGGTGAGCCCGCTGAGGGTCTTGAGCCGGCGGGCGAAGTTGTAGGCGGCCATGAAGTCGGCGAGGTGCATTCGGAGCTGGTCGTGGCTCTCATAGTGGAAGCGTTTGACGGTCGCTTCCTTGATGGTCCGGTTCATCCGCTCAACTTGTCCGTTGGTCCACGGATGGTTCGGTTTGGTGAGCCGGTGCTCGATGTCGTTGGCCTCGCAGATCATATCGAAGCGCATCTGACGGGACCAGGCGGTGTTCCGGTTGCGGGGCTGCTCGGCGAACTGGATGCCGTTGTCGGTGAGGATAGTGTGGATGCGGTACGGCACGGCTTTCAGCAGGTGTTCGAGGTGAGCTGCCCCCTTCTGAGTGGTCCATCGACTATGACAGTCTGGATCAAGGAAGGGACGACGCATGCCTGCCAAGAAGCACAAGCCTGTGGAGATCATCGGGAAGCTGCGTGAGGTCGAGAT
>NZ_JBDGHY010000015.1:0-37013 GCF_039615155.1 Sphingomonas epibiotica
GAATTAGCTGCCAATGTGCTCGCCATCATCCGGCGCTGCTCGCAAACGAGGCGTCGCACTCACGTTATCTGCCAACAGCTTCGACCGCCAAGGGGAGGTCGATCAGACGGCCATAGGTTGTCCCGTTTCTCCATCTGCACCGGGCAGTTTCGGGAAAAGCCAATCGGGAACACATTTCGGGAAAATGGCGCCCTCGTTGCCATCGAGCGCGCCTTCCCGCCGTCAGCCGTCCCACGCGACCTTCGTTTGAGGGAAAGGAGATGACCACCAAGCGGGGGCGTGGTAGCCCTCAGCTATGCCAGCACCGAAGCGCGACGCGCTTCGCACTCTATGCGTGGGAACCGCTGAGCCTCCGCCAAAGCAGGCGCGGGACCGGCCTATCTTGGTTGAGCGGCTTCCAACTGGCGCAGCAGCCGGTGAGCATCGAACGGCTTGGGGAGGAAGGTGGTCTGAGGCGGTAGCTCGCTGTCCGGGATATGGAGATGGCCCGACACCACGAACAACACCGTCGGCGGAAACCGCTCGCGGACGTAGTGGGCGAGCTTCACGCCATCCATCGAGCCCGGCATCTGCACGTCGGTCAGGACGGCGCGGACCTCCTTGTGGTGGTCGAGGATGCGGATCGCGTCGTCGGCGTTCTCGGCCTCGAACACCCGCCACCCGGCGGCCTCGAAGAAGTCCACCAGATCGAAGCGGATCAGGGCTTCGTCCTCCACGATCAGGATCGTCTTGGTGCCGATCGGCGTACTCTGGCCCACGCTTACTTCCCGGTCACGATTGCGGCGTCTCCGAGCCGCGCTTCCAACTGAAAAACCAAACCTTCCGGCCGGTAGTCGGTTGCGGCCTGCCCCCGGAAATATGATCGAAGCGACCGCTCGATGAGGGTGGACCCGAAACCCTTCCTTTCTGACGACCTCGCGGGCGGGCCATGACGACAACGCATTTCTGCGGCCCGCCGCTTGTCAGAACTGTTCTGGAAACCTGCTTCGCAAAAGCGCTTGCCGGCTACGGGTTTGGAGAGCCCATTGGCACGGAGCGTGAGCACAACGCCCCGTTTGCAAGCAGCGCCGGATGATGGCGAGCACACTGGCAGATAATTCGAGCAGGACGCTCCCCGCCAGTGGCAGAAAGCGTGAGCAGGAAATCAGGCTGTTTGCGAGCACACGCCGCTACGATTGCAAGCGCCTACAAGTAAGATCTCGCGCCGGCTATCTGGGCGAGCTTGGCGTAGGATTCCGCCCCCTCCCGCAAACGCCCCCAACCAACGGCTGCAATTCGACCACAAGCGGCGCGAAGATCCGAAACTGCGATCGGGCTTGCAGATGGTCAAGAGAAGTGGACTTGCTGTGGCTGGCCAGTCCAGATGGCGATCAAATGACCGGTAGAGGTGAATTTGGAATAGGCAGTTTTTATTCTCTCTATCCTAGGAAATCGCACGCCGTCCCAAAGCCGGATCGTCTGTGAAGATCGCATCGACACCCGTTGCAAGATAGCGCTGCATCTCTGCAATGCTGCCTTCTTCGTTGCGCGCGGAAACGCCTTTGTCGCTGCGAAAATCGGCGGCCAGGAACTGATTTTCCGGGCGGAAGGTCCAGATGCTGACGAGAAGGCCCGCCGCATGTGCGGCATCGACGAGCCCCGTGGGTTTTGTCAGGCGCTGATCCTCGTCCACAGGAATGATCATCCGGACATGGGGCGCAAGATAATCTGCATAGCTGGCGATTTCGGAAAGACCTGCGGGCGTCAGCATATCGCGATAGAAGCGCTTGTTGCCCGCCGCCTGCACATCGGCCGGCATCTGGGCCGGGTCGCCGATCAACTGGGCCAGCTGGATGTTGGGATAGGCGCCGATCCTGCCGCGCAACGCGCGTAGATTAGCGACCTCGAACGACTGGATGGCGAACGGCGCGCGTTGCAGATAGGCGCTCTTGCCGATGATATCGATCAGCCGCTGCTCCTGTTGCAGGCCGATGCCTGCGAAATAGGTGGAATGCTTGATCTCCGGGATCAGGCCGATGGTCCGGCCGCGCGCGGCGGATTCGGCCGCCACGAAATCGGCGATTTCCTCCATCGACACGATCTGGAATGCGCCGTCATAGGATTGGCTTTCGGGCCGTATGGCGCCCAGCCGCTCTTTCGCGCGTAACGTCTTGAGTTCCGCGAAGGTGAAATCCTCCGTGAACCAACCTTCCTGTCGCTCGCCGTCGATCGTTTTGACCGTCTTGCGCGCGGCAAAATCGGCCCGGGCGGCAACGTCGCTGGTTTCCGCGATATTATTCTCGTGCCGCGCGACCAGCACGCCGTCCTTCGTAGCGACCAGGTCAGGCTCGACATAGTCGGCCCCGTCTTGGATCGCCTTGGCATAGGCGGCAAGCGTATGTTCTGGGCGCAGCGCCGACGCGCCGCGATGGGCGATGAGCAGCGGCGGACCCTTGCGACGGGCAGGGGCGGCGATCGCTGCCCCCACATCCGTCGCAAATGCGGCGGTCAGGCCGGCACCCGCCTGAAGCAGCGAACGGCGGGATACCGACCTGTCCTGCATCAGTAGTTCACCGACAATGTGGCGAACCACTGGCGCGGCGGGATTGGGTAGACATTGTAATTGTTGGTGTTCGCACTCGCCTGCACCGTCGATGCACCCGTCGTGTCGAACAGGTTGGTGACGTTCAGGCTGATCTCTGCCTTTTGCAGGCCGACCATGCTGGCGGGCAGGCGATAAGCGATCCGGGCGCTGGCCTGGAACACCGACTTGACCGATGCATCGTTGGTAAAGGTGGTGAAACGGCGGCCGACATAGTCGCCGATCATCTGGGCATCGAAATCGCCGAGCGTCAGCGTCGCGACCGTCTTGTTCATCCACTTCGGGCTGACCGGGATCAGCTTGCCGCCGGTGGGCACGACGCCGCCCACGGTCGCGATGCCGCCGATCCGCGTGCCGGTCGCGGCGCCAGTGATAGTGCTATAGTCGCTGTCGTAGATGGAGCGGTTGTAGGACACGGCGTTGTAGAGCGAGAAGACCTGCCCGAAGCGCAGCGTCAGCGCCGCGTCGATACCGTCCGTCTTCACGCCGCCGACGTTGAACACGGCGGGTGTGCCGCCGCTGATGCCACTGCCGCCGATGCCGCCGATCGCGCCGGGAGGCGTGATGCCAAGCAGGCGATCGCTGAAATCGACATGATAATAGTTCACCTGCGCTTCGATCCCGGTCAGGAACGAACTGTCGATGGTCCGGCGGCTGCGTAGGCCGATTTCATAGACCCAGGAGGTTTCGGGGCGGCCATTGAACTTCAGATTGTCGAATGCCGCCTGGCTGCCGCTGCTCCACGGCGTGACGCCGCCGCCGCCATAAGGCTGGAAGTGGCGCAGGTTCTTCTGCACGTTGACATAGACCTGCTCGCTGTCGGTGAAGTCCCACTTCGCGCCGATCGCGGGCAGGAACCAGCGCTTGGTGTTGATCTCGCCTTCGGGCAGGGCGCTTGCCGAACCAGGCAGCGATCCGATGATCGGCTGGACCGGGAAGGTGCCGCTGGCAAATTGCAGGCTGGACTTGAAACCGCCCTGGACCAGCAGGCTGGGCGTGACCTGCCAGCTGTCCTGCACATGAAGTTGCAGAACATTGGTGCGCATCTCGCTGGCATATTGGGTGAACAGCGGATCATGCGGCGGCAGCGAATAGGGGTTGTAGTCCTGCGGCCGGGTCACATTGAGCGCATACCAGTTCCGATAGGCGGCCGAGCTGTTATATTCGTACCACGCACCAAGCTGAATCTGATGGTTGCCCAACGTCGCGTCGATCGAGGACAGGATGCCGCCGCGATCGATGCGATATTCGGTGGTACGGATCGCATAGCCCGAATTGCCGGTGGCCGTCTTCAGATTCTGGCCGGGGAAATAGAGCGAGAACAGGTTGGGCAGGCCCGCGACCGTGATCGGTCCGGCGACGATGCCCGCGCCGTCATTATTATGATAATATACCTGGTTCGACCAGTCGACTTGGTCGGACAGATGGGCCTGATATTTGATGTAGCCCAGATAATCGGTCCGGATCGCGGCGCTGTAATAGTTGCGATAATTCTGCGCCTCGGCGGCCGGCACATTGCCGCTGGCGTTCAGATAAGCGACCGCGCCGGCGAAATCGGGGTAGAAGAAGGGGCGGGTATAGGGCTGATAGGCCTGCGCCGCATTGGTAGGGTTCTTGAAGACGGTGGTCGCGTCCTCATTGGGTTCCTGCTTGTCGGAATAGCTGAAATAGGCGGTCAGCTTGCCATTGCTGTCGTCATGGACGAATTTGGCGTTGGCGGCCCAGCCCTTCTGCTTGCCGCGGAAATCCCAGGCGCGCGCACGCTGGCGCAGGACCGAGACATAGCCGCTATTGCCGTCGCCAAACTCGCCGCTGTCGAGGCGAACGAATGTGCGGGCCGTCCCGTAGCTGCCGAAAGTGTGGTTCAACTGTGCGCCCATCTGCTGGCGCGGATCGCTGGAGAAATTCTCGATCCCGCCGCCCAGGTTGCTGGTCGACGCGATGCCCAGTTCCGCGGTGCCGGTGGCGACAACGACGCTGCCGACATTTTCGGAGATGATAGCGCGCTGCGGAGAGAGGCCGTTGAAATTGCCGTAGCTCTGATCGCCCAGCGGCACGCCGTCCAGGGTATGGCCCAACTGCTGAGCGCTGAAGCCATGGATGAAGAGCGAGGCGTTCTGCTCGTTGTTGCCCCACGGATCGGCAGTCACATACATGACACCCGGCAGGGTCTGGATCGCCTTGAACGGCGCAACGCCCGGCAGGATCTTCTGGATTTCGGTTGTGGTAATGGCGGTCGCAGAGCGTGTAGCCTTAACACCGGTCACGACGATGGACGTTGCCTCGCCATCGACCTGCGCCGCTTGGTCTGCTGCGGGCGTGGGCGTCTGCGAAAAAGCGGGCGCGCTTACTACCAGAGCGAGCAGGCCGGCACTGCCTAGCAGGCAGGCGCGCGAACGCGTGTGCAAAATATTCATGACCCAATATCCCCCAAGCAGCGCGCAATTTCGCACTTGCAGCATCGCGTTAAATGGAGCGAGTTGCGATTTCCGGTCCGTTTCGGGTCGATTTGATGACATTTGGGCGGCGGACATGTTGCATTGCGTCCTGACGCTTATGATGGCGGTCAAGGTGCGGTGTAGGTCCGAATTTCGGCGAGAGATATCAGGCGTGGCTGTGTATTGGTCCGTCTGCGCTCAGTAAGTAGCCCAAGCTTTTCGGTAAGGGGAAAGTTCGCAGGCGAGCATCGGGCATTGTGCAGCAAATGACGATAGTGGGTTGGGCTCAGAGACTATTTTCTCCCGAGCCGATAGTTGTTGTGCCCGGTTGCTATGCCGTGAGTCAGTTTTACGGATAGAATCTCTCGTACAAAAAAGTCCGCGTCGTAATTTGTAACTCAATCATCATCAGATCCTGCAAGGCGGTCGTTCCATGTCAGCGACAAGCCGTTCATGAAAGGAGCAAGAAAAGCGCCTTTGAGCGCCAGCGACCTCGCGGTCTTTTCCTCGTCGATGTGGATGTACCAAGGCAATCGAGACTCCTTGGTCCCGATACTGCTGCGCCGGGAACTGGTGCTCATCCTGTTGCTCTATGCGGGCGCTCGGCGCCGCCGACGCGGCAGAAGGGGCGGTGACGCTCTTCTTCATAGAGGAGGCACTGGGGATTCACGGGTGGACCGGGGCGCTGCTGCTGGCCCATCTGCTCATCCGCAGTTTCGCATGGGGTGCGGACTATATAGCTGCTGCGGGCGATGGTGTCGGATCTGGTGCGATCGGGCGGCAATGGCTTTGCTGCCACGCACTATGCGCCGTTCAATGTCGCGAACAAGCTCGCCGCCGCGCTGGGCGTTTTCGGGGCGCTCACGGCGCTCGCCTTTATCGGCTTCCTGCCGGGTGCCGCGCATGGGCTAGGCGAAACCACCTTGCGGGCGATCTACGCGCTGCCCTCATGCCTGGCTGGCCTCATCGGCCTGCTGGCACTGCGCCGGATCGCTCCGACGCAGTGCCGTTCGGTCAGCTGATCTCCCAGCCGCTCAACCCATCTTCGGCGATCCGTGCGCTGGCATGGCGCGCGATGTCGAGCTTTCCGATCGCCTGGCGCGGCGTTAGGACGCGGACGAAGTCGGCCTCCACCCGGTCGCGTGTCAGCGATACCGTTACGAAACCAACGGCATTGGTGTCGCACCAGCGTATATCGCGATTGTCGTGGACAAAGGCGTCGCCGACCGGCCCCGACGGCAGGAGCAGTTCCCCGATCGAAGGACCGGTCAGCGTGGAGGCGGAAAGCTCGAGACCAATCCGGCGGTCCCCGCGATGGGGTTCGTTGATCCAGGCCATGTGACTGTCGCCCGACAGCACGAGCAGGTTCGCGCCGCTTTTCTCGAACTGGTCGTACAGCTTGTCCCGCTCGCCGGCATAGCCGTCCCAGGAATCGACATTGAGAAGCGGCAGGCCATAGCGCGTCAGGGCGTACATCGGCGCCAGCGCTACCTTGCCATCGGGAAACTTCGTCAGATCGGGATAGACGTAGCTGGACAGGATGGTCGCGCTGCCGAACAGGAACCACGGGCGGCGAGCATCCTTATGGGCCTTCAGTTCGTCCGCCAGCCATGCGCATTGTTCCGCGCCGATCATTTCGCGCGCGGGATCGGCAAGTTTCTCGCGGAAGGCTGCGACATCGGGTTCGCGCGTGACGCCTTGCGGCAGGGCCTTGAGGTCGAGTGTCTTGAGTTCCGCCGGGTCGGATATCACCCGCTCCCCACTGCCGCGCCGGTCGACAACATGCCAGTCGAGATCCTTGGCCAGCGACAATTGCTGCTGGCGGGCCTTGAGCCGGGTTTCGGGCAGGGCCAGCGTCGCGAGATCGCCGAACGCGAAGCTGCGGGTGATGCCATAGGGATCGGAAGTGACAGGATCGCGGATCGGCATCCATTCCAGGTAGGCCTGAACCGCCGCAGCCTTGCGCTCCTCCCAGTCGCCGTTGGCCGCCGGATCGTGATGCTGGGCACCATGCATCCAGTCGTCGTTCGCGATTTCATGGTCGTCCCACATGCAAATCCACGACGCGCGGGCATGGGCGTCGCGCAGGGCCGGATCACGACGCCACTGTGCATAGCGTGCGCGATAGTCGGCGAGCGTGACCGTGTCGTGCGTTGGCTCGATCGCCCGAACATCCATGAGTGCGGGCATCGAGTTGGCGCCATATTCGTAAATATAGTCGCCCACGAAGAGGATGAGGTCCACCGCTTCCCGATCGGCAATGGCCCGGTAGGCGTGAAATTCGCCGAACATATACATGGCGCAGCAGGCGAGCACGATATCGAGACGATCGATGCGTCCCGTTGGCAGGGTTTTTGCCCGCCCGATCGCCGATACCGTGTCCATGGCACGGAAGCGGTAGAAATATTCGCGGCCCGCCTTCAGGCCGGAGGCGATCACCTTGACCGTATGGTCCCGCGCCGCCGATGTGCTGAACGATCCGCGCGCAGCGATGCGCGTGAACAGTTCATCCTCGGCCATTTCCCATGTGCCGCTGACCGGCCCATGGGCAGGATCGGTCACGCGGGTCCACAGCAGGACGCTGTCGGCATGCGGATCGCCGCTCGCCACGCCATGCGCGAAGACCATGTTCGTTTTTGCCCCGGCGGGACCGGCGGCGAGCAAAAGCCCGCCCGCCGCCGATCCCGCAAGAACGCCGCGCCGCGTCAGCGCCATCAGAAACGCGCCCCGAGCGAAACGCCCCAGGTGCGCGGCGTGCCGCTGAATGCCTGCGTCGCCGATCCGCCGGTCGTGTAATCGACATCGGCGATGTTGCGCACGAAGCCGGCCACGGTCCAGCGCTGGTCGATCTTGAGATCGATGCGCGCATTGACGAGCGCGAAGTCCCCGACCGGCGCCGTATTGTCGAGATCGCCATAATAGGCATCGACGTAGCGGGCATCGACCTGAGGCGTCAGCGTCATGCGATCGTTCAGCGCGAACTCGTAGCGGATCGAGCCGTTCAGCGTCATGTTCGGCGCGAACGGCAAGTCGTTGCCCAGGCGCGCCTTTTCGGCAGCGGTGATCGCCTCGATCGCGGTGACCTTCGTGTCGAGCAGCGCGACGCCGAAATTGATGGTCATCGGGCGCACCGGGCGGATCGTGAAGCTGGCCTCGCCGCCATAGCTGCGCGCCTTGCCCACATTGGTGCGTACGCTGGTGGTGGCGCCATCATAGGTGTAGGCGCTTGCAATCATAGCGGCGTGTGCTCGCAAACAGCCTGATTTCCTGCTCACGCTTTCTGCCACTGGCGGGGAGCGTCCTGCTCGAATTATCTGCCAGTGTGCTCGCCATCATCCGGCGCTGCTTGCAAACGGGGCGTTGTGCTCACGCTCCGTGCCAATGGGCTCTCCAAACCCGTAGCCGGCAAGCGCTTTTGCGAAGCAGGTTTCCAGAACAGTTCTGACAAGCGGCGGGCCGCAGAAATGCGTTGTCGTCATGGCCCGCCCGCGAGGTCGTCAGAAAGGAAGGTTTTCGCGAACAGGGCCGGCGCGTCGTGCTAGGCGATGGAACCCCGCAAGCGGACAGGATGCGATGACCAGGACCGAAATGCTGGAAACGATGAAGCGTCTCGACGCCCATGCGAACGCCCTGTTGCTTACCGGGGCCTCCGATATCGATCTGCTCGGCGGCATGTTCGACGTGATGCCCGACTTCAAGGCGTTGCTCGACGCCGGATACGGCGGTGAAATCGACAAGAACGCTGGTCGCTTCCCCGGTTTGCATCGCTACGCCGTCATGCTCTCCAATGTCGCCGAGGGGATCGCGGAAGGTTCCATCCGGGTGCCGCGCTGACGCCCTGTTTCGCTGGCAGGGGATGTGAGCAGACCTTTATGATTGCGAGCAGCGCAGGATGATGGCGAGCACACTGGCAGATAGCGCGAGCAGATCGCCGAGCCGGTTGTCAGATAATCCGAGCAAAAAAAGGCTCTGTTTGCAAGCAAACGCCGCTACGATTGCAAGCACCTACACCTATGCCGGGTTCAACGCGCTCTACGACCCAGGCCGGGAGCCGGGTCCCATCACCCCCGTCGCTTGCTGGGCGCATGCGAGGCGCAAGCTGCACGATGTGCTTGTTGCCGATCATCGATCCGCTGCGCGCAAGGGACTCGGCCTGATCGCGCAGCTCTACGAGGTCGAACGGTTGATCGAGGGTGAACCTCCCCAGGAGCGTCTGCGCCAGCGCTCAGCATCAAAGCTCATTGCCCTCGACTTCTTTGCGTGGGCGGACAGCGCTCTCGACCAGGCATCGGCGCGCTCACCGCTTGCCGAGGCGCTGCGCTATGCCCTCAAGCTGAAGCCAGCGCTGCTCGCCTACACCCAGGACGGAAGGCTCGAGATCGACAACAACCTTGCCGAGAACGCGCTGCGCGGCATCGCGGTCGGGCGCAAGAACTGGCTGTTCGCCGGCGCGGATTGCGGCGGCGAGCGGGCGGCCGCGACGTATTCGCTGCTCGAGACCGCCAAGCTCAACGGCGTGAACCCGCAGGTCTGGCTGACCGACGTCCTCGACCGCATCGGCAAAGGCCATCCCATCAACCGCCTCGACGAGCTCCTGCCATGGGCGTGGAAGGCGGCTCGTTCCAGTGACCCCGACGCTGCGTGAGGACCCATTGAGCCGATGGCAGCTATCTGCGATTTTCCGCCAGAAGCCGACATTCAGCAAGCGACCCCATTTCGGTGGTAGCAGCGCATTCGACCTATCGCCAAAAGCGGTCGTTCATGAAGAACCGGTTGTCGTTGGTAACGCGCCTCAATCCCAGCCATTCTGGTACGAGATCTGAACGCCCAAAAACAGTTGATCGTATAGCGGCAGCTACGCGCTACACTCTCCGAGACACAACAAATCGTCGCGAAAAATTCAGAATGTCAGCGGTCGACAAAAGGGCGGTCGCGAACCGCAGTCGAAAACGGCGCCGGGTTTAAGCCAGCGCCGTTCATCGTTCTCATTCAATGCGAAGTGGCCTGAGAATCAACCGTTGCATGAATACTCAAATTGCGCCGCGAAATAACCGGCGTTCTGGATTATGCGAATGACGTTGAAAGATGCCAGACCGCCATTCGAAGCACAGATGTTTTGCGCACCTTGCTCGGCCGCAGCTATGGCCTGTCCCACTTCGGGTAGAAATGGCCCGATATCCGTTTGCTGAGCAACCGCGGCAGAAGAGCCAAATGCGATTGCAGCCGAGAGTGCCAGAACCTTCGTTTTAGTTTTGAACATGGTATTTTCTCCGTGGGCTCTGAGCCCTTCACGCCGATATAGTGGCTTGGATCTCCGGACCTCGGCCGAGCAGCCTGGTCAACGGACGCGATACGCCGACCGGGCGTGCTCGGAGCAATCCAAGCCGCTTATCGTCGCTCCGACGAAAATGATTCCGCGCCCGACCAATCCCATGAATCAGGCAAGAGCGACTCGCTCCGGTCGGTCTCCTGGCTCGCGGGTCATCACTTGAAATACACCTTCCCGAACCAAACAATCAGTCCAGTGGTTGCGGAGTGACCCGCCAGTATTTCTCGCTCGCCGCTTACAGTTGCAGGGACAGCCGCAGATTTGACCTTGGAGGGCCTCACTGTGTTCCCGTTACCGGTGCGAACTTGAAGCTGAATGCGCGCAACTTTGCATGCAGCTGATTTTGAGTATCGGTACGCAGCTTTGAAAACAAGGGCTGATGCGCTCGTTTCGCGTCGAATAGCGCGAAAAACATCGTCAAACCCCATCGATGGAGATCCAATCCCGTCCCATCTCCAATGCCTGTGTTGGCGTCGCCCCAACCAACTGCGCGATCAGTTCAGCCGATTCGACGAGTCGTGGGCCAGGACGATTGAAAAGATGGTGGCCATCAACGGCAAAGACCTTCCCTTTGCGAACCGCGGTAAGGTCTTTCCAACCGAAGTGGTCGACGAGCGACCCCAGATCGGCGAGCGTTTGTGGCAACAGATATCCGCAGGGCATCGCAACGATCAGATCGGGATCGGCGGCAATCAAGTCGTCCCAATTCAGCCACGAGGAATGTTCTCCGGCTCGCGCGAACAATGGGTGACCGCCGGCCGCCTCGATTAGTTCGGGTACCCAGTTTCCTGCAGCCATCAGCGGATCGATCCATTCGATCGCGGCGACACGCGGGCGATCCATCCTCTCCGCGCTACTTCGGGATAGCCCTGACATCCGCTCCTTCAAGTCACCGACGACCGATGATGCACGCTCGGGAATTCCCGCCGCTTCGGCGACCTTAGCGAAATCGCTCCATACATCTTCCAATGTATCGGGTGCCAGCGACAGCAGCGTCGGGGCGGTTCCGATCCAGTCGCCGAGTGCTTCTTCCAGATCGGCAGGGGTGACCGCGCAGACCGCGCATTGCGATTGGGTCAAGATGAGGTCGGGCCGCAAGTCCCGCAGAAGCGCGGTATCGACTTCGTATACCGACAGTCCTTGCCTCACGATTTCCTGGATCCGGTCGTCGATCTGCCGCGACGTCAGTCCTTTCTCGAGTCTGGTCGACGTGACGACCGGCAATGCCTTTACGAAAAGCGGATAATCGCATTCGTGCGAGCGACCGACGAGGCTCTCTCCCAATCCGAGTGCGACGGCGATTTCGGTCGCGCTCGGCAGGAGGGACACGATGCGCGGCTGCGCCATGTCAGGCGAACCGTATTCGCGGAGAAGGTCCGAATAGCGTGGGAGCGGCTCTGGCGAGGAGCCAGGACGCCAACAACAGTCCTGCGAACCATAATGCATCGTTCGCGAAGATCTGTCCCACGATCGCCATCGTGAAAGTCTCTGTCCCGCCTACCACCAAAGCAAACCCGAATAGCGCAGCCTCGTAAACAGCGAAGCCGATCAGAAAGGCGCCAAATGTCCGGAGGGTGCTCAGCTCGTTTTGTTCTCCCATGATGATGGCACCGGCGAGCATGGCGAGAATAGATGCGATGCCCAGCGCACCGCCCCAGGCGAACGCATATCCCGTGTGCGGGTAGCCGAGGACGGTGAACCCCAGCAACTGGTTGGTCGCCCAGATCGCGAGGATCGTCGTTAACGCGAGCGAGCGGCGCATGGTCGCGGCGGTCACGATCGTAACAGCCACGAACGGCATCATGCAGGCGGCAACCAGCGATCCGCCCACCGTCGCCAAGGCAAGTGTGACAGGCCATGCGAACCTCGCAATGTCGGACTTTGCTATCATTTCATCCGTCATCGAAATTCTCCTTAGAAACGCGCGCGCGCGCCAATGGCGAACGAGCGTCCGGGCGTCGCGAAACTGAAGACATCCTCGTAATCGGCGGCCGTCAAATTCTCGACTCGGCCGAACAGCTCGACATTATCCATCACCCTCACGTCGGCGTTGACGTTCAGCAGAAAGTAGTCGTCCAGTTGCACGCGAACCGGCACGAACGAGGGATCGATGAAAGCGCTGTCGATCGTCTCTCCATTGTAGCGCGCAACGAGCGTGACCCCTCCGGCATCCTTGGGAGCGCGCCAGTCGACAGCCAGGCTGGCGGTATGGGAGGGCCGCCGCACTTCGCGCGCGCCATCCTCGTGGGAACGCAGATAGGTGTAGGCTCCATTGACGCGCCAAGCTTCCGCGAAGCGCGCCTCGCCGAACACTTCGACGCCGTTTCTCTTGGATACGGTATCGCGATTGCCAGGGCTGGCGACGAAGTTCGGGGGCGGAAAAGAAGTGAAGATCTCTTCGTCCAGTTCGCTCTCGAAATAGGTGACCCCGATTGAAGCGCGCTCACCGAACAGCGACTGGTCGATCCCGATCTCCCATCCGCTCGACTTCTCGGGCCTGAGGTCGGGATTGCCGATGAAACGGCCGTCCACGAACCCATATAGTTCGTAGAACGAGGGGTTCTTCACCCCCGATCCGACGGCCCCGCGCACTCGCGTAGCCGCAGCGATCCGATAGCTCGCCTGAAGCCTGTACGTGGTTGTATCGGCGAACTGGTCGTTCCAGTCCCTGCGGATGGATGCGGACGCGCTCGCTCGGTCTCCGAGATCGATCGCATACTGGCCGACGAGACCGACATTGTCGATCTGTCGGCGACCGGTGAATGCGAAGCCGGTCGGATCGGTGTTACGGAAGCGTTCGCGTTCGACATCGAGAGCCGCCGTGACCCGGTGGGTCAGACCGCCAGCCTCGATACGCAACGTCGTATCGTAGGACCCTTTCAACCTCTGGCCCTCGCTGCCATAGCTGCGTCCAGTCGAAGCGAAACCGTCGCGCCGGGTATCCGCGATCTGGGCCGAAAACGCTTGGGTCCAGCGATCGTCGAGCAAGTCTAGCTCGCCCCTGATGAGCACATAGATAGCCTCGTTCTCGAAGCGGTTGCCGGGGCTATCGACCTGGAATCCGAAGGTCGGACTTCCCGGATCGGAATCGCTGTCGTTGAATTCGGCATTGGTGCGCGCGTAGCGTAATACACCAGTGAGGCGTGCATTGGTTGATGGCGCGAACGTCGTCTTCAGCGAGACCGCACCACTGTCGTTCGCAAGATCGCGCGTGCCGTTCCGGGCGCCTGGCGTGCCATCGGTGGTATTGAGTGTGGCGGACAGCGCGTAGTCGAGATCGCCACTATATCCAGCGATCCGGGCAGCACCGTTCACCATGCCGAACGAACCGGCTTCGATCCGCGCGACCGCCCCGGGCGCATCGCGGCCGTCGAGAGTGATGTACTGGATGACGCCGCCGATCGCGTCCGACCCGTAGATCGCGCTCTGCTGTCCGCGCAGCACCTCGATCCGCGAAGCCTCGTCGGCGATAAGCGTTCCGAAATCGAACTCGCCGGCATAGGGATCCGACACCTCGATCCCGTCAACGAGGACGAGCGTATGGTTGGCTTCAGCACCGCGCAACCGAAGCTGTGTCTGACCGGGAACCCGTCCGACCGCGACCCCTGGGACGTCGCGGAGCACGTCGGACACCTCGCGGACTTGCCTCCGGTCGAGGATTTGCTCGTCGAGGACGGTGACCGATCCGCCGATCCGGTCGAGCGGCATGGGATCGGTGGCGCGGTTCCCGGTGACGACGATCGAGGTGTTGGATGTCTCTGGATCGGCAGCGGGATCGATGGTCTGAGCGAGCGATGGAGCCGGCAGAAGCACGGAAGACAGAAGCGACAGGTGAATGTATTTCATGAGAACGAATTTCCGGGGCGCCGGGCGACTTGGCCGGAGCGTCCGCACGAGTGCGGTCGACGAGACTGCTAGGGACGGACGCGTGCATCCCCCGGCAGTCCTGCCGATGCGGCTCCAACCGCTACTCGTCGCCCGGACGAAATTCGTTTCGCGCCTGGCCAATCCCATGAGCCCGGCAAGAGCGACACGCGCCGGTCGGTCTCCTGGCTCACGGGTTGTCGCACGAAACATACCTTCCCAGACGACAATTGCCGCCCAGTGGTTGTGGAGCCAACCCCACCCATGTTACGCGCTCGCCGCTTACAGTTGCAGGGACAGCCGCAGAATTGGCCTATCGAGACCTCACTGCGTTCCCGTTACCGGCACGCTTTATCGACATTTGATTCTGCCGACGCTCGTCTCATAGACTTTGGTCGAATGAGCGGCAAGCGCGCAGTTCCAGAGCAACGCAGCAAGACGATGGTCGCCGTTTTAGGGGGTAGGTGAACTTAATCCATCGTATCTGTTTAGGTCACCAACTGAAACGCCCAGATGTTGATCCGTCGACCTTTGGATTGGCACCAGCTTTCGCTTTCGTCTGAGATCGATTCTCAACCCTTTCTTAAATATCGCGAATGGTGTCGGAAGCCGTACGGCAGCATTTTAGTTTCTAATGCGCAAGCCGGACAGATCGCATACGGTCCAACTTCGTCGCCGGTTCAATGTCCTCTATATTGAATGCGCGGCCTAAAAGCCGACCGGCGCACACCCACCCTCCAATCGGTCATTCCGGTGCCGCCACCCGCATCCCGAAACTGGCCATTGCCGACAACGGTTTCGACCGGACGCTTACCATGGCCCGCCGGCAAGGTCGTCAGAAAGGAAGGCTTTTGCGAACAGCGGGTGGCGCATAGAGCGGGCACAGATATACGTTTACGACTGAACCAGTCGAAGCGCGCTGGCCGCGACCGTCCCGAATGGGATCAATGGTCGGGATAGGATTCTCTTCATGCCCCAGCCGGTATAAAGGAACCGCCCCGATCGTAGCGGCTGCGTCGTTATCCCGCCTACCCAACCCGTGGGCTCGACCTTCGGCCCAGCCGGGCCCGCCTCAACGTGGCCCGTCGACTGCGATGACCGCGGCGTCGTCTAGCTGGAACCGGCCAAAGTCGTCGTCGCCCCATAACGAACGCTCCAGCCGGCCGACAAGCCGGATCGGCTTCCCGGTCGGCATTGACCCATAAGGCAGCGAGTATTCATGGTTTTGCGTCGAGGGAGCCGATCATAGGCAGGAATACGGCACAACCCGTTTCCTTGCAGGAAAGATCAAGCACCAGGTTCTTCCCCGATCCGTCGTTCCGCCCAGCAAACGTCCACAGAAGGCTGCGGCGCTCGGGATAGTTCGGGTCGGCGACACGGTAGGAAGCTACGCCTGCGGGGCGGCCGTCGAGCGTGAGCTGATCCGCTTTGTAGTTGGTCCCGGAGCTCGCGATCGGCAGCGCCGATCCTCGGCCTGTCACTGTGAACATGCCTTCGTAGCCCGGCCCGCGCAGCAGGAACACCGGATCGTCTACCGGGTCCTTTCCCGCCTTCAGAGTCGCATCTGATGGAATGGCGACCGTGCAGCACGAAGGGATCCCGACCGACTTCCAGCCGGCCGGGACCTCGGGTTGCGGTGCGTTCGGCGAGCAGGACACTAGCAGCAATCCCGCTACCGACCACACCGCGACCCTCATATCACCGCACTCCGTAGGCGTTGCGAAGCGCTGTCGTCTCCGTCGAGCACGGGGTGCGACGCACCACGCCCGCCGGCTGACTATAGTGCATGACGCACGCCGTGTTGTTGGCTTCACCGAAGCCCAAAGCATGGCCGAGCTCATGCGTCATGGTCGACTCATAATCAAACGAGCCGGAAGGAGGGCTCGACCGAGTAGACGGGCAATGGAACCGCCCACCCGACTCATCGCCATAATACCAGAGGTAATCGGCCTTCACGATCACGTCTGCCTGGGTGATGGTCGATCCGCTGGTCCACAGGTTGGTCGACGCGAGGGCGGTCGAGTTGGTGGGATAGCCGTCCTCCACGGTCACGATCTGAGCCGTGGTCTCGGTCCCTCGCGTGGTGGTCAGGTTATTCGCCGCGTCCCACTGATAGTAGAAGCGCGACCCTTGAGCGTTCCAGTTGCTGACCGCTCGCCCGAGGGCAGGGTCGCAGCCCGCCGGCATGGCGATGTGCAGGTACACCGACTTGGTAGTGGTCGGCCAGCGCGGGCCGATCGTCTGCGCCGATGCGGAGCCCGAGCTGATGATGGCGGCCAAGGCCGCGATGAGCGTGATCTTCTTCACTGTACCGTCTCCTGCGCCGGCGCGGCGTCATCCGCGGTGTTCCGAGCCCGCGCGACCGGCGCGAGCGTTGCCTTGAGTTGCGAGAGCGTCGTGGGGGACACCTCGCCCGTGTCGACCGGCGTCAGCGTGTCGCCCTGGACGAGGTACGTTGGCCCGAGCTGGACATAGTTCCTGGCCGCACCCCGTGCGGAAGCAGCAGGATTTCCAGCTCCCTCGGTGGCAAGCTGGCCATAAAGCCCCGCGGACAGCATCACGAGGTAGCTCTGACCATCGACGGCCTGAAGCTCGCTCGTTACCCGCAGCGTCTGACCATTCTCATCCTCGCCCGAGCGCTGACGAAGTGCGATCGGCCGATTGGGAGCACGGCCGAGGATCGAGTCGGTGATCTCAAGGAGCACCGTCGAACGGAAACCGTCGCCCAGCCGCTCGTTCCGTACTTCGACAACCCGGGCGACCGCGACAACGTCGGACAGCAACGCGTAGTCCGTCACACTCGCTGTCCCACGCGTATAGGCTGCGGCCGCCTGAAGCGGGTTGAGCCCGGCATCCGCGAGGCGACGCACCCGTGCCGGCTTGAAGTCGAGCGACTGGAGAAGCTGGATCGAGTCAGTCTCGAAGCTCTCCGCCAGCGCCGACTGGTTCGCGGCCGAGATTTGTGCACGCGGGTTAGGACGAGGGATGTTGAGCGCACGGTAGAGACGACGCAGCTCCTGCTGGTCCCCACCGGCACCACGGCGACCGAGAGCGGTTTCACGGCGGGCTTGCCGCTCACGCTTGCGATCGAGAAAACCGGCAACGGCTTGATCATCGGTTCGGTTCTGGCGGGCGTTGACCACAGCCGGGTCAGCCTGAGGAACGGCCTCGTCCTGTGTGGCGGGCGGTGTGCTCGTTTCTTGGGCGGCCACGCCGGACGTGAGCAGCGACAGAGCCGCCACGCCGCAGGCGAGAGCGCCCGACGGGATTAAGCGATTACGCATACATCCTCCTGGTTCGTTACATTCATCATCCCCGCTGGAGCTGGAGCGACCCGTTCCCCTGCGAAGCCCGACTCACCATGAGTACGGAACAAAGGGTGAACGATTTAGAATCCTACATTGCAAGCCTTTTTTGCCCGGACACTCGGATTGTTAAGGACGGTTGTTCAACAAACGGCCGGGGCTGTTGAAAAATGCGCCGCTGGTGGCTGGGTCCGGTTGGGGGCGGAATGACACCCCAACGCGTAGCGATCCCGTCTCGCATGGGATCCTTTTCGGGAAAGGCGGCGGCGCCAGGCGTCACCGCCGACGGTCCGTGTCGCAGGTAAGGAAAACGGAGATTTGCCTGCCCATCGCCATGCGAGTCCGCTCGCGTTGCCAAACCGGCCTGTTCGACGTAAATCTACCCGGTAAAGAAAACTAGGGCAACATAGACCTGCCGATGACGACTTTCTTCCCAAACCGCGCCCGATCGGGGCGCCACCGGCCCTACGCATGAAAATCGGTTACGCCCGCGTATCGACCGCCGAGCAGAACCTGGACCTCCAGCGTGATGCGCTGAAGGCTGCCGGCTGCGAGAAGGTCATCACCGACAAGGCCTCCGGGGCGACTGCCGCTCGCCCTGGATTGGAAAAGGTGAAGGAGCTGCTTCGCGCCGGCGACACACTGGTGGTCTGGCGCCTCGACAGGCTCGGCCGCTCGCTCCGTGATCTGATCGGATGGATGACCTACCTCGACGAGGAAAAGGTCGGGCTGCTGAGCCTGCACGAGGCGATCGACACGACCACCACGTCGGGCAAGCTTACCTTCCACCTGTTCGGGGCATTGGCGGAGTTCGAGCGCAACCTGATCCGCGAGCGGACCCAGGCCGGTCTCACCGCAGCCCGCGCTCGCGGCAAGAAGGGTGGCCGGCCGGCCGCACTCGGCAAGGACAAGCGCGACCTGGCCGTCAGGCTCTACCACGAGAACACGATGCCGATCGCCAAGATTTGCTCGATGCTCGGCATCTCCAAGCCAACACTCTACGCCTATGTGCGATCGGCCGAGACCAAGCCGGTAGCCGCGTAGCGACGCTCGCCGACAAATAGCGCGATCAGAATGCCGCCACTTAGCGCGAGCGTTTACACCGTTCGCGGTCCCGATCGGCCCAGCGTCCCCCGGAACCGTTCGTTATCGGGAAGGCATCTAAGCGGTCTGCACCATCCTTCATCTAAAGTTCTCCAAGCGCTTCTGAGGATTTTCGGGCGCACCAAAAGCACTTGCTCCTCCAGTGGCTGGAGCATGTAACCGCAATTTGCTCTCCTGCGGACGGGGGGCTGGAGGTGGCTTTTTGACGGCCCGTGTTGAAGCAATCGGTATGTCTCGACGCTCATTAGTGGCGCGGCTGGTGGCCTGTGGAACCGGCTTGGTGCTCGGTTCTCCAACGCTCGCGCGACAGACTTCCCGGTCTGCGGGCTCGTGGAACTTCGGTGCGGCTCACCTCGAATGGGAGCCGCTGGAAGTCGGCACGGGTGATACCCTCCTTGTTTCGGCACAAGTGCGCGGAGTGCCGGTGCGGGCGGTGCTCGACAGTGGCAGCGGCGCGTCGATCATGAGCACGGCGCTCGCGGCGAAGCTCGGCTTGAACGATGGTGAGCGGCGCATGATTAGCGGGCTGAGCGCCAAGGCCCCGGTGCTGCTGGTCCGCGACATCGACGTACAGCTCGCCCGCGAAACCCGTCGCTTACCCTTTGCCGTCGTTGGTGATCTGAGTTCAGTGTCGGCGGCCTTCGGACGACCGATCGATATCCTCCTCGGTGCCGATATGTTCACGGGTAGCTGCATCGCGCTCGATTTCGCGAAAAGGCGTATGGCGGTCGTCAAGTCAGGCACGTTTCTCGCCGGTCCCGACTGGCGCGCTGTCGCGCTCAGGCGCGGTGCCAAGCAGGAGCTGTTCATTCGAGCTTCCGTCTCGGGTTTGCCTCCCGTGCCCTTGATGATCGATCTTGGCAGCTCGGCCGCGCTGATGCTCTCGTCGGCCTATGCCCGCGATCAAGGGCTGTTGAACGGGAAGCTCGTCTCGACCGCGGCGATCGGCGGCGTCGATGGTGTGCGTATCAACGATGCTTTCACGATCCAGAACATCAACATCGAAGGGCTTGGCGTCTCGAACGTCCCCACACTCGGGATGAGAGCTTGGCTCTCCACCAGCACGGTTGGCAATGTCGGCCTACCGCTGATCGCTCAATTCGACGTGGTGTTCGACGTGACCGCCGGATTCGTGTGGCTCCGGCCACTCGGTCCTCGTCGTCGCCTGCCGATGCTGAAGGACCGTAGCGGCCTTGGCCTCGCAGCCTCACCAACGGCGCTCACCGTTGTTCATGTGGCGGCGAACAGTCCCGCGGAAAAGGCTGGCTGGGCGGTCGGCGACCGGATCGTGGCGGTGAACGGCCATTCGATCGATGCGAACTATACGCGTGGGGAGCTCTGGCAAGTGCGCTCCCGGCCTGCTGGCACCCTCGTAAAGCTGACGATGGCCTCGGGTGATGTGCGCGAGCTCAGGCTGGCCGATTATTATTGATCGGCTTGAGGGTGGCCTTTGCCGATCGCCTTCATGATCCGACAATCGGCCATGCGCGCCTTGGTGCAGCTCTGGCTGAGCATTGCCAACTCATCCCGCAACACCGCGAGTTGCGCCAGTCTCTCCTCCACATCCTTGAGGTGCTGAGCAGCGATAGCTGAGGCGGCACCACAATCCTGGTCCGGGTTCTGCGCCAGCCCCATCAACGAACGGATCTCGTCGACGGAGAAGCCAAGCCGGCGACCGTTGCGGATGAAGTGCAAACGCTCAATGTCACTGGCATCGTAGGTTCTGCGACCCGACGCCGTGCGAGGGGCGGATCGGAGCAACCCGATCGACTCATAAAAGCGGATCGTCGTCACCTTCGTCGAGGTCTCGCTGGCGAGCTGCCCAATCATCACCGGCTTCATCATGCCATCCTTGCTTATGCGAACGTGTCGCACATTTCGCTTGCTTCTACAGCGACTGGAGGTGGTAAGGAAGGCCGCATGAATGCTTCTACCGAAAGCTGCGGGTGCCACGGGGAGCCCGCGCGCGCGCAAACCGATCCGGCCTATCGCCGTGCGCTGCTGACCGTCGTGGTGCTCAACCTCGGCTTCGGAGTCGCCGAGCTGTTCGGCGGGTTCATCGCCGATAGCCAAGCGCTGAAAGCGGATTCCCTCGATTTTCTCGGGGACGGGTCGATCAGCCTTATCGGTCTTCTCGCGCTTGCCTGGTCCGCACGGGCGAGGGCAAAGGTCGCGCTGACGCAGGGGTTGTTTCTCGGTGCGCTTGGCGTGGGCGTAATCGGTTTCGCGATTTGGCGCGCCCTGAACGCAACCGCGCCCGATGCCGAACTGATGGGCACAATCGGCGTTGTCGCGCTCGCGATCAATGTCGTGTCCGCCTTGGTGCTTGCGCGTTTCCGGGAAGGGGACGCCAATGTTCGCGCGATCTGGCTGTTCAGCCGCAACGACGCGCTCGCCAACGTGGCGGTGATCGCCGCGGCCGGTCTGGTGGCGTGGACAGGAAGCGCCTGGCCGGACCTCGCCGTCGCCGGCCTCATCGCCCTCCTGTTCCTCCACTCCGCTTATGAAATCGTCACTGGCGCTCGGCGCGAATTGGGAGAGCGGTAGTGCGTCTGCTCGCGTTGATCCGGGCAATGCTCTCGTTGCGGCTGCTCTCCGCGCTCGCGGCGCTGCTGATCCCTGCTGCGGCAATCGCCGAACCCGGCGACGTGCAAACCGCATGGCGGCTGCTCGACTATATGGCCGTCGATTATGGCGGCGCGGTCGCCAACGGTCGGATCAAGAGCACGTCGGAATATGCCGAGATGACGGAGTTCGCCGCGTCGGTCTCGACACGGCTTCAGGGCCTGCCGGCGAAGCCGGAGCGTCAAGCCCTCATCCAGCGGGCTGCCAACCTCCAGGCGGTGATCGCGGAAAAGGGACCGACTGAACAGGTGGCAACATTGGCGCACGGGCTCGCGGCCGATCTGTTGCGCGCCTACCCGGTGCCGCTCGCGCCCGATAAGGCTCCGAACCTCGTCTCCAGCGATGCCCTGTTCCGACAATCCTGCGCGTCCTGCCACGGGATGACGGGCAACGGCCGTGGCCCTGACGCCGCCAAGCTCGCTACGCCCCCGATTGCTTTCACCGATGCCGAGCGCGCGCGCCAGCGCAGCGTGTTCGCGCTCTATCAGGTGGTGACGCAAGGCATCGACGGGACCGCGATGCAGAGCTTCGCCGATCTGCCCAACGATCAGCGCTGGGCGTTAGCATTCCGAGCCGGGAGCTTCGCCTTCACGGATGCGCAGGCGCGCGAAGGCGAGCGGCTTTGGAAATCCGACCCGACCCTTCGCCGGCGCATTCCGGACCTGAAAACCCTGGTCGCGCTCACCCCGGCCGCGCTCGGCGCGGCGATCGGCGACGCCAAGGCTGACCCAGTGCTCGCGTTCCTGCGTCGTCATCCCGAACAGGTGATACAACAGGCTCCCGGCTCGCTCGCGGTCGCCCGCGCCAAACTCGCCGAAAGCGTGGCGGCTGCGCGGCGCGGCGATGCGCGCATGGCGAAAGAGCTGGCGCTGTCGGCCTATCTCGATGGGTTCGAGCCGATCGAGCCAACACTCACCGCGCGCGACGCGACGCTGATGGGTCGAATCGAGGGCGCGATGGGGGAGTTCCGCGCCTCGATCGACCGGGGCGCGTCGCCCGATGATCTCGCGGAGAAGGTCGCAGTACTGGGCGGCCTTTTCGACGATGCGGAAGCGGCGCTCGCGCCTGATGCCGCCACCGAAGCGTCCACGTTCCTGGGCGCGTTCACGATCCTGCTGCGTGAAGGGCTCGAAGCCCTGCTCATCGTTGTCGCCATGATCGCGTTCCTGCGTAAAGCCGAGCGCGGCGAGGCGCTGCGGTACGTGCATGGCGGCTGGGTCAGCGCGATCATCGCGGGCGGGATCACCTGGGCGGTCGCCACCTATGCGATCGGGATCAGCGGTGCGAGCCGGGAGCTGACGGAAGGGTTTGGCTCGCTGTTCGCCGCGGTCGTGCTGCTCTCGGTCGGGATTTGGATGCACGGCAAGGCGCAGGCCGATCAGTGGCAGCGCTATATTCGCGAGAAGATGTCGCGGGCGCTCTCGGGCGGGTCGGGCTGGTTCCTGTTCGGGCTGGCGTTCGTCGTAGTTTATCGCGAGGTCTTCGAGACGATCCTGTTCTATGCCGCGCTTTCGGCGCAAGGTGACAACGGGATGCTTCTCGCGGGGGCCGGGTCGGCGATTGGACTGCTCAGCCTGATCGCTTGGGCCATGCTTCGCTACAGTCGCAAGCTGCCGATCGCGCAGTTCTTCCGCTATAGCTCCTGGCTCATGGCGGTCCTGACCGTCGTGCTGGCGGGTAAAGGCGTCGCCGCGCTCCAGGAAGCCGGCCTTATCAACATCGCACCGCTCGCGGACGTGCCACGGCTGTCGATGCTCGGCGTGTTTCCCACTTGGCAATCGGTGCTGGCGCAACTCCTGATGGCGGTCGCCATTGCGGTCGGGTTCGCCTGGAACGGGCGCGACCGATCCCGCTCGGGTTCCGGCTCAGTGACCCTTGGTTCGAATTAGTGCAATGACATGAAAACCCTTCCGTGATAGAGGCAAGCTAGTGCGAGCCTTTTTGCCTTTCCTGACATGCCTGATGCTGGTCCTGACCAGCTTCTCCGGCATGGCCCATGCCGCCGATCTGGCGGGGGGAAGCATCGCGGGCGTTGAGTTCACGGTCCATACCGCCGGTGACATCGATCAGGTGCCATCGGACTCGGACAAGAATGTCCCGCATCATCACAATTATTGTCACGGACACGACGTCGGCGCGCCTGCGCGCACGACGATGGAATATACCCCCGTCCTCACAGTGCCCAAGCCGACAATCTCCGCCTCTGCGTCGCTCGACGGCCGCACCGGCATGGTCCATTTGAGGCCCCCCCAAGCCTGACGTCCGATTTGGGCGTGCGTTGGCGCGCCCCTGTCGATCATCGTCAGGAGTCCTATTTTCATGAATCGTATCCTCGCGGCCATGCTGGCCGCAGCGTCTTGCGCCACGATGGCGCAGGCGCAGGTCGGACCGTCCGCGCCTGTTGCGCAGGATGCGCCGGTCTACACGCTTGACCAAGCGGTCAGTGCAGCGGGCGGTTCGGCCCCTGCTGCGGAAGCGGCGACAGCTGGAATCGACGCGGCCCGTGCAGGTCGCACAGTCGCCGGCTTGCGGCCCAATCCGGTGGTTCAAGGCCAAGTCGAGAATGTCATCGGCTCCGGGCCGTATCGGGGGGTCCGCAGCGCGGAAACCACGGTCGGCTTTGCGATCCCGATCGAGCTAGGCGGCAAGCGCGGCGCCCGCGTCGCGGTCGCCAATGCGCAATTGTCCCGGGCCGAGATCCAGGCCGCGATCATCGCGGCGGATGTCCGGCTTCAGGTAACGCAGCTCTATGTCGAAGCGGTCGCGGCCGATCGCCGGGTAATGACAGCCCGCGATCAGGCCCGGATCGCCAGCGATGCGCTGCGGGCCGCGAGCGTTCGCGTGCAGGCAGGGCGGGCATCGCCACTCGAGCAACAGCGCGCGGATGTCGCGCGTATCAATGCCGACGCCAATGTGGAGCGGCAGCTTCGCTTGGCCGAGGCGGCCCGCGCCAATCTGGCGCGTCGGATCGGACGGCCGATCGACGGCCTGCTCGATGACACGCTGCTCGATCGCCTTCCCGGTGTGAACGTCTATGGGCCGTTGGCACCGGTCAACACGACCGGCACACTCGCGCTGGCGGCAGCCAACGCGGATTTCTCCATTGCCGAAGCCGGCGTGCGGCTCGCGCGCGCCAATCGCGTGCCTGACCTGAACGTCGGGCCGTCGATCCGCCGCCTGGAAGCGACCAACGACATGGCGGCGGTGTTCAGCGTGTCGATCCCGATCCCGGTGTTCAACAATGGTCGCGCCGCGATTGCGCAGGCGACCGCGCAGCGGACCCAGGCGGATGCGCAGCGCCGCGTGACCGCGCTCGACATCGAACAGGCGATCACGGACGCGCAGGCGCAGGCGGCCAATGCCGCAACGACGGCTCGTGCGGCGTCGGGGCCGGCGCTGGCGGCTGCACAGGAGGCCGCCCGCATCGCGCGGATCGGCTATCGCGAGGGCAAGTTCGGCCAGCTCGAATTGCTCGATGCTGAACGCACGCTCGCCGAAACGCGGGTCGCCGCGATCGACGCGCTTGCCAATTACCAGAATGCCCGCGCGCAAGTGGAGCGACTGACCGCTCGTGCGCCCAATGGGGGGAATCAGTGATGAAGAGCTTTTATCTCGCGGGCGCGGCGTCGCTCGCCCTGCTCTTGGCTGCCTGCGGCGGCAAGGATGGCGGAAACGAGGCAACTGCCGAAGGCGCAGCTGCCAATGAGACGGCAGCGGGCACGGAAAAGGGCGGTGCTGAAGGCGGTCATGCCGGTGAAGGGGTCGTCACATTGGGTGCCGACCAGATCGCCACAGCGGGCGTCCAGGTCGGACGGCCGATCATCGGCGGGGCCGGGACGATCGAGCTGCCCGCGATCATCGAGGGCGACCCACAGGGAACGCAGGTCGTCTCGGCCGCAATTGCGGGACGCGTGGTCGCGCTCACCCGTAACCTCGGCCAATCGGTCGGACGCGGCCAGACCATTGCGGTCATCGAAAGCCGCGAGGCGGCGCAGATCAAGGGCGAGGTCGAGGCGGCGCGGGCGCGGCTTCAGCTCGCTAATTCGAACCTCGCGCGCGAACAGCGGCTGTTCGCGCAGAGAGTCTCCCCTGAACAGGATCTGATCGCCGCCCGCACAGCGGCGACGGAGGCGCGGATCGCCCTGACGCAGGCGCAGAGCATGGTTTCGGCGGCGGGTGTCGGCGGCGGCGGGCTCAACCGGCTCGGCATTGCCGCGCCGATCTCGGGCCAGATCATTGCGCGCCCCGTGACGCTGGGACAAACGGTCGCGGCGGATGCCGAACTCTATCGCATCGCCAACCTGAGCCAGGTGTCGATCGCGCTTAATCTCAAGCCCGAGGATGCGGGCCGGGTGCGTCCCGGCAATACGGTGCTGGTGAAGGCGGCAGGCCGTCAGGCGACCGCCCGCGTGACCTTCGTGTCGCCGGCGCTTGATCCGCAGACGCGGCTCGTGCCTGCGCTCGCCACCCTCGACAATCGCGGTGGCGAATGGCGGGTCGGCGAGCCTGTGACGGCAGCCGTGCAGCTCACGGGCAGCGGCGGGAGCGGGGCGGTCCGCGTGCCGACGACGGCGGTCCAGAGTTTCGAGGGCAAGTCGGTCGTGTTCGTGCGCACGCCCACCGGCTTCAAGGCGACCCCGGTCCAGCTCGGCGATGCGTCGGGCGACACGGTGATCGTCCGGTCGGGCCTGACCGGCAACGAACAGATCGCCACCACCGGAAGTTTCACGCTCAAGGCCGAGATCGGCAAGGGCGAAGCGAGCCACGAGGATTAAGCCATGATCGCCCGTATCGTAACCTGGGCGGTCGAGAAGCGCTGGCTAGTCCTGCTCCTCACCGTCATCGTCGCCGCCATCGGCGCCTTTTCCCTTTACCGGCTACCGATCGACGCGGTGCCGGACATCACCAACAATCAGGTCCAGATCAACGTCCGCGCGCCTGCCCTCTCGCCCGAGCTGGTCGAGAAGCAGGTGTCGTTTCCAATCGAAACCGCGCTCGCCGGCACCCCCGGCCTGGAATATACGCGCTCGTTGAGCCGCAACGGCTTCGCGCAGATCACGGCGGTCTTTTCGGACGCGACGGACATCTATTTCGCCCGCCAGCAGGTGGGCGAGCGTCTGCGGGGCGTGCAAGAGAATCTGCCCGACGGCGTGAACCCTGAAATGGGTCCGATCGCGACAGGCCTGGGCGAGGTGTACATGTACACCGTTCGTCTCGATCATCGCGAGGACGACAAGCACAAGCCCGGTGAACCGGGCCAACAGCCCGATGGCAGCTACATCACGCCAGAGGGCGAGCGACTGACGACCGAAGAGGACAAGGCGACCTACCTGCGCACCGCGCAGGACTGGATCGTGACGCCGCTTCTGAAGACCACACCGGGCCTCGCCGGTGTCGACTCGATTGGCGGTTACGCCAAGCAGTTCCTCGTCGTGCCCGACGTGCAGAAGCTGGCCTCGCTCGGCATCACGCTGACGGACCTGGGAAATGCGCTGGAGCGCAATAACACCAGCGTCGGCGGTGGCTTCGTCAATCGCAATGGCGAAGGTCTGGCTGTTCGCTCGGATGCGCTCGTTCGCAATGCCAGCGAGTTGGCCAGGACCGTGATCGCGACACGTAACGGCGTGCCGATCACGGTCGAACAAGTTGCGACTGTGAAGACGGGTCAGGCGATCCGCATGGGTTCGGCATCGGAGAACGGTACCGAAGTCGTCGTCGGCACGGCGATCATGCGGATCGGCGAGAACAGCCGCATCGTGTCGACCGCGGTCGCTGAGAAACTGAAGACGATCAACGCTTCGCTGCCTCCTGACGTCGTAATTCAGCCGGTGCTGAACCGCACCGAGCTGGTCAATTCGACGATCAAGACGGTCGCGAAAAACCTGTCCGAAGGCGCGGTGCTGGTCATCGTCGTGCTCTTCCTGCTGCTCGGCAACTTCCGTGCGGCCCTGATCGCGGCGTTGGTCATCCCGATCACCATGATGCTGACAGGCTTTGGTATGCTGCGCGCTGGGGTCTCGGCCAATCTGATGAGCCTTGGGGCTTTGGACTTCGGTCTGATCGTCGACGGCGCCGTCATCATTGTCGAAAACGCGCTGCGCCGGCTTGCCGAGCAACAGCATCATGAAGGCCGATTGCTCAGCGTCAAGGAACGGCTCGCGACCGTGGCAGCCGCTGCGCGTGAGATGATCCGTCCCTCTGTGTACGGGCAGGCAATCATCATCCTCGTCTACGTACCGCTGCTCACGCTGACCGGCGTGGAGGGTAAAACGTTCGGACCGATGGCGCTGACCGTCATCATCGCGCTCGCCTTCGCCTTCATCCTCTCTCTCACCTTCGTGCCGGCGATGATTGCGATCTGGCTGTCGAAGAAGGTCGAGGAGAAGGACGGCCGCATCATCACGTGGCTGAAGAAGCGCTACGAACCCGGTCTCGACCGGGCCATGAAGCGCCCGACGCTGACGATCGGTGCGGGTGTGGGAAGCCTTGTGGTGGCGGCGCTTGCTTTCACTACGCTCGGCTCGGTGTTCCTGCCGCAGCTCGACGAAGGCGATTTGCTGATCCAGTCGCTCCGCATTCCGGCAACGTCGGTCCAGCAGAGCCAGGCGATGCAGGTGCCGATCGAGCGGATGATGTCGAAGCAGCCGGAGGTGCAATTCGTCTATTCCAAGACGGGCACCGCCGAGCTGGCGGCCGACCCGATGCCGCCGAACGCGACCGACATGTTCGTCATCCTGAAGCCGCGCAAGGATTGGCCGGATCCTGAGCTTCCCAAGGAGGAGCTGGTCAGCCGGATCGAGGGTAATCTCGCGAAGATTCCGGGAAATGCCTACGAGATCACCCAGCCCATCCAGATGCGCTTCAACGAGCTGATCGCCGGCGTGCGCGGCGACATCGCGGTGAAGGTGTTCGGGGACGACTTCAACCAGATGAACCGGACGGCCGAGCAAATCGCGGCGGTGCTGCGCAGAACGCAAGGCGCAGCGGACGTGAAGGTGGAGCAGACGACCGGTCTTCCCATGCTCGACATTCGCGTCAACCGCGACGCGATGGCGCGGTTGGGCGTTACGGCTCAGGATGTGCAGGACACCGTGACTGCGACGATCGGCGGGCGAACATCGGGCCAGATCTTCGAGGGCGACCGTCGCTTCCCCGTGGTGATCCGCCTGTCGGAGGCGCAGCGTGCCGACATCGGCCTGCTCCAACAGGTGCAGGTGCCGGTGGCAGGCGGCGGCTATGTACCGCTGTCCAGCGTCGCCGAGATCAAGGTGGTCGATGGTCCGAACCAGATCAGCCGCGAGAACGGCAAGCGGCGCGTGGTGGTGCAAGCCAACGTGCGTGGCCGCGACGTCGGATCCGTCGTGGCGGATGCGCAGGCGGCGATCGGCAGCCAACTCCGGCTGCCTGCCGGCACCTATCTCGAATGGGGCGGCCAGTTCGAGAACCTCCAATCGGCAAGCGAACGGCTGAAGCTGGTCATTCCGGCTTGCTTCATCTTGATCCTGCTGCTCCTCTACGGGGCGTTGGGATCGGTCCGCGACGCCGCGATCGTGTTCACCGGCGTGCCTTTCGCGCTGGTGGGCGGCGTCCTGTTGCTGTTCCTGCGGGGCATGGACTTCTCGATCTCGGCGGCAGTGGGCTTCATCGCCCTCTCGGGCATCGCGGTCCTCAACGGCCTCGTCATGGTCAGCTCGATCCAAGATCTGATCCGATCAGGGATGAGCCGCGAGGAAGCCGCGCATGTTGGCGCGATGCAGCGTCTGCGACCCGTCATCATGACCGCGCTAGTCGCCAGCCTCGGCTTCGTGCCGATGGCGCTGGGCGAAGGCGCCGGCGCAGAGGTTCAAAAGCCTTTGGCGACGGTCGTCATCGGCGGTCTGATCTCGGCGACGCTTCTTACGCTGTTCGTGCTGCCGACACTCTATGCCCGGTTCGGGCAGAAAGTGATCGAGAAACCCGAGCACTACAATGAGGAGCATGAAGGGGACGACCACGGTCAGACCTTCGTGAACAACTTGGCCTGATGGATGGGCGGGGCGATCCGCGATCGCCCCGCCCATCTCTGGGAGATGGGGATATGCCTCGCACCATAACCAGCTCGATGCTTCACGGCGGGCCACTGCGCATCTGGTCGGCACTCACCGATCCGGATCATCGCCGGGCGTGGAGTCCGCTCGTATTTCTCGATGATCCGTCCCGGCTCGGCGACACAGAATGCACCTTTGCGATCCAGGGCATCACCCGGCCAATTCGGACGCCAGCACGGATTGATCGATTCGATAAACCGCACGCCTTCGCTTGGTCCTGCGGCATCCCCTATCTGTTCACGCTCGAAGAGCGGTACGAGCTGGCGGGGGACGATGGCGGCACCAGGCTAACGCATAGCTGCACGCTGCGCGGGGCGCTCTCCCTGCCGTTCGCGGCGATGATGTTGCGCCGCCTGCGATCCCTGATGGTCGAATCTGACGATCGCCTCGCAACCTATCTCCGCTGGCGGGTAGGTCAGCCTGCCCGGGCTATCAATCGTCAGCGCGTCCCCTTCCGCTACAGGAGGAAGGCGCGATGATGATGCACTGTAAGCGGGTGCTGCCCGCCGTCATCCTCGTTGTCGGGCTCGCGGCGTGCTCGGAAAGAAAGCCGCCAGCCCCGCCAACGGAGCAGCAGATTCATTCGTCCGACAGCGCCGTGGCGACCGGGGAAATGGGGCGGCATAGATATCGCTGTTCCGACGGGGAACCGCTGTTCGTCGATTACAAGGACAACGGCCTGCAGATCGATTTGCGGCGCTCCAACGGGGGACCGCCGATGATGCTGACCGCGCCAGCGCAGGGCCTGCAATATGTCGGCGAAACAGCCACCGCGACCTTCAAGGGGTCGCAGCTCACCATCGTGGAAGGCGATGGCCGTACCCGGATCTGCGAGCGGGAAGGCACGCGATGAACTGCCCTGCCTTCGAACGCCACAGGGCGCTTCGTCGGAAGAGACCGATGTCTGACACGTCGATTTCAAATGTGACAACCTTGTGCGGCCTGAATCGGGCCGGTCTGGCGATCGCGCGCCTCGGCGTCGTTCTCGTCTCCGGGGCGGTTATAGGGGCGTGTAATCCAGCGCCGACCCAGCCTACCGAGCCGGCGCATGAAAAGCATCTGACGTCGAAACTAATCGCGCAGCGCATCATGTACTGCGACGACGGCACACGCGCCGATGTCGACTTCATCGATGACGGCTTGAAAATGGCCGTCACCTGGCTGCCGAAGGGCAGGACCGAGATCCTGCGCGCGCAGCGAACCGGTGACGAGTTTCGCGGCGACCATTCGCGGGCTGTCGTGGCGGGCGGATCGATCGCG
The DNA here is from genome assembly GCF_039615155.1 of Sphingomonas epibiotica. Taxonomy (NCBI): domain Bacteria; kingdom Pseudomonadati; phylum Pseudomonadota; class Alphaproteobacteria; order Sphingomonadales; family Sphingomonadaceae; genus Sphingomonas; species Sphingomonas epibiotica. The sequence goes on from NZ_JBDGHY010000015.1 coordinate 30,594, forward strand.
TTCACGCGACGCGGGAAGATCCGCGTCTGCCACCGAACCCCGGAGGAGTCCTAGGAAATGCAGGCACTGCTCTATACGCTTGCGCCTGTGCTGGCGGTCGTGCTCGGCGCGATTGTCGCGAGCCGCACCAAGTTGAAACCTGGCCTCGTGGCGGGCCTACAGCATCTCGCTGCCGGCGTCGTGTTCGCGGCGGCAGCGACCGAAATCCTGCCGCAGGTCAAGCATGAGGCATCGCCCAGCGCGACGTTGATCGGCGGGGCGGCGGGCGTCGCGACCATGCTGGGGCTCAAGGCTCTTGAGGCCCGCTTCAAGGGGCTGATGGCGCTACTCGCCGCGATCGGCATCGACATTCTGGTCGACGGCCTGGTGCTCGGCCTCGCTTTCGTGGCGGGCGAGAAGGCAGGTCTCCTGCTGACGATCGCGCTCACTCTGGAAGTGTTATTTCTGGGACTGACGCTGACCGACGAGCTGGCGGAAACCTATCGCTCGCGCTTGCGCATCATCGTGATCGTCTCGGCATTGGCCCTGCTGCTGCCGATCGGCGCGCTCGCTGCCGTGCCGGTCGCCGCGCTGTCGCCGGTGATGATCGCCGGCTTCCTCAGCTTCGGGCTGATGGCGCTGCTCTACCTCGTCACGGAGGAGTTGCTGGTCGAGGCGCACGAGAAACCCGACACCCCGCTCATCAGCTCGATGTTTTTCGTCGGCTTCCTGGCCCTGCTGACACTTGAGGAGATGATGGGATGATCCCGGGCAACGACAACAATGGCGGGCAGGAGCGCCGCACACTGTGGATCGTCCTGCTGCTGAACGCGGCGATCGCTGCGGGCTTCTTCGTTTCCGGCTTCTTCGCGGACTCGAGCGCGCTGATCGCCAACGGCGTCGACAACCTGTCCGATACGGCTGTGTATGCGCTGAGCCTTGTGGCGCTCACCCGGGGCCAGACATGGAAGACACGCGCCGCGGTCGCTTCGGGCGTCATGCTGCTGATCTTCGCGGGCGGCATCTTGATCGATGTCGGACGGCGCTACGTGCAGGGCAGCGAGCCCATCGGACCTACCATGATGGTCATGTCCGCGATCGCCGGCGTCGTGAATTACCTCTGCCTGCGGCTGCTCCAGCGCCTCAAGGATCCGGACGTCAATCTCCGGGCCGCAACCACCTTCAGCTTCAACGACTTCATTTCCAACGGCGGCATCCTGATCGCCGGCGTGCTGGTGCTGTGGTTGGGTACCAATTGGCCGGACCTGCTGGTCGGCTTCGCCACCGCCATCATCGCCATCAAGGGCGGTGTCGAAATCCTGCGCGACGCGCGCGCCGAAACCAAGAAAAGCGAAAGGAGGTCGTCATGAACGACAAGCTCGAACTCGACATTCCAGTGTTGTTGCCGGACCTTCCTGACGCGGCCGATGCCTGCCTGGACCGTCTCGTATCAACCCTGTCAAAGCGCGAAGGTGTCGAGCGGGCGCATGTGATCTGTCTCGACGGCAACACGCCAGCGGCGCTGTGCATCCATTTCGATGCCGCCAAGCTGCCGCTGCCACGGTTGCGCGAAATGGTGCGCGCCGCAGGTGCCGAAATCACCGAGCGCTACGGCCATGCGATCTGGCAGGTGACGGGGATCAACCACGAACGTCGGGCGCGCACGGTCAGCGATGCGCTGTGCGCCTTGCCCGGCGTGGTCCAGGCAAGCGCCAGCACCAGCGGGTCTGTCCGGGTCGAATATGATCGCCGCGAAACCACCGAAGAGGAGGTGCGCGCTGCGCTTCGCAAGCTGAAGGTGAGGGTGGGCAAGCGGGTCGCTGCCGATGAACATGCCGGCCACGACCACGGCCCCGGGGGCCACGGCGCGGGCGAAGAGAAGCACGGCCCCGGCGATGGCCACGACCATAGCCACGCCGAATTTCTCGGCCCCAATACCGAGCTGATCTTCGCGCTCGCCTGTGGCGCGCTGCTGGGGATCGGCTACGCGATCGAGAGGCTGGTCGCTGGCGCGCCCGAATGGCTGCCGACCGCCTGCTATATCGCAGCCTATTTCTTCGGCGGATTCTTCACGCTGCGCGAGGCGATCGACAACCTCCGGATGAAGAAGTTCGAGATCGACACGCTGATGTTGGTCGCTGCGGCCGGCGCCGCTGCGCTGGGCGCATGGGCCGAAGGTGCGCTGCTGCTGTTCCTGTTCAGCCTCGGCCATGCGCTTGAGCATTATGCAATGGGCCGCGCCAAGAAGGCGATCGAGGCGCTGGCGAAGCTCGCGCCCGAAACCGCGACCGTGCGACGCGGCGGGCAGACCAGCGAAATCCCGGTCGAGCAGATGGTCGTCGGGGACATTGCCATCGTCCGCCCGAACGAGCGCCTGCCTGCCGACGGCTTCGTCATCAAGGGCACCAGCGCGATCAACCAGGCCCCGGTCACGGGTGAAAGCATCCCGGTCGACAAGGTGCCGGTCGCAGATGCCGCAGCGGCACGCGCCAAGCCCGATGCAGTCGACGCGGAAAGCCGGGTTTTTGCTGGTACGATCAACGGCGGCGGCGCGATCGAGATCGAGGTGACACGCCGTTCCAATGAAAGCGCGCTTGCCAAGGTCGTGAAGATGGTGAGCGAAGCGGAGACGCAGAAGTCGCCGACGCAGCGCTTCACCGACCGGTTCGAACGGATCTTCGTGCCCGCCGTCCTGGTCCTGTCAGTGCTCCTGCTGTTCGCATGGGTGGTCGTCGACGAGCCGTTCCGCGACAGCTTCTATCGCGCGATGGCGGTGCTGGTGGCGGCAAGCCCGTGCGCGCTCGCGATCGCAACGCCGAGCGCGGTCCTGTCGGGCGTTGCCCGTGCAGCGCGGGGCGGCGTGCTCGTGAAGGGCGGTGCACCGCTCGAAAACCTCGGGTCGCTCAAAGCGATCGCTTTCGACAAGACGGGCACGCTGACCGAAGGTCGTCCGCGCATCACTGATGTCGTGCCCGTCGATGGCGCCGATGAAGGCGAGTTGCTGGCGCTGGCTGTCGCCGTCGAAGCGTTGAGCGACCATCCCCTGGCCCAAGCGATCGTCAAGGACGGCCGCGAACGTCTGAACGATCGTGCCGTGCCGACTGCCGGCGACCTCAAGAGCCTGACCGGTCGGGGCGTCACCGCGAGCGTGGATGGCGAGACGGTGTGGATCGGCAAGGCCGAGATGTTCGGAAGTGAGGGCATTCCGGCGCTGGGGCAGGGCGCGCAGGACGCAATCGCGAAGCTGCGCGAGAACGGCCGCACGACAATGGTGGTCCGCAAGGGGGACCGCGACCTGGGCGCGATCGGCCTGATGGACACGCCTCGCGAAGCTGCCAAGACCGCGTTGCGTCGGCTGCACGAGATGGGCGTGTCGCGGATGATAATGATCTCCGGCGATCACCAGAAAGTCGCCGAAGCGATCGCCGACGAAGTCGGGATCGACGAAGCGTGGGGCGACCTCATGCCCGAAGACAAGGTTGCCGCGATCAAGAAGCTCGCCGGCGAAGACAAGGTCGCGATGGTGGGCGACGGCGTGAACGATGCGCCGGCGATGGCAAGCGCCACGGTCGGCATCGCGATGGGCGCGGCGGGGTCGGACGTTGCGCTGGAGACAGCCGACGTGGCGCTGATGGCCGACGATCTGGCGCACCTGCCATTCGCAGTCGGTCTTAGCCGCCATACCCGTGGAATCATCCGGCAGAACGTCTTCGTCAGCCTGGGTGTCGTCGCCTTCCTGGTGCCTGCTACCATCCTCGGCCTCGGCATTGGGCCAGCGGTGGCGGTTCATGAGGGATCGACGCTGCTCGTCGTCATCAATGCGCTCAGGCTGCTCGCCTACCGCGATCCGGCAGGGAAGGCGGCATGAAGTGGCTGATCGCCTTCGACCTCGACGGCACGCTTGCCGAGAGCAAGCGGCCGTTATCGGAGGATATGGCCGCAATCCTCGCCCGATTGCTCGCCATCACGGATGTGGCGGTGATCTCGGGCGGGGACTGGCCGCAGTTCGAAAAGCAGATCGCCTCGCGCCTTCCTGCCGGCGTCGCGCTCGACCGTCTCTGGTTGATGCCGACCACAGGCACGAAACTCTATCGGTTCATCAATGGCGCTTGGCGCGCGGTCTATGCCGAACTGTTCGACGACGCGGAGAAGGCGAAGATCCGCATGGCCTTCGATCAGGCGCTGACCGATGCCGGTCTCGCCGACGAACGTATCTGGGGCGAACGGATCGAGGACCGGGGCAGCCAGATCACCTTTTCGGGCCTGGGGCAGGCAGCGCCGCTGAAGGAAAAGGAAGCGTGGGATCCTGACCGAAAGAAGAGGACCGCGTTGCAGGCCACGTTGCGCGCGAAGCTGCCGGAGCTCTCGATCAATCTCGGTGGCACGACATCGATCGACGTGACCAGAGCAGGGATCGACAAGGGCTATGGCCTGAAGCGCCTGAGTGCCGAGAGCGGTGTCCCGCTCGACGGGATGCTGTTCATTGGGGATGCGATATTCCCCGGTGGGAATGACTATCCCGCTGCTGAAATCGGCCTCGACACAGTGAGGGTGCGCGACGTCGCGGAAACCACCGCCGTCGTGACCGCCATCATCGCGTGTCTGCACCGATAGGATCAAGATACATGGTCGGCTCCATCGCGGAATGCCGCATTGTCAAAGCTCTGGCTTCTGTCGCTTAGGGCAGCGCTTCCTAAAACGAAAAGAAGGCAATGTGCGCGTCTCCGCGAACAAAGCCTCCAGCGATCAATCTAAGAGATTCCGCCGCGCTTCTCAATCGTAGGGGGCGTTTGCGGGAGGGGGCGGAATCCTACGCTAAGGATTTGGGCCAGCGATATTCCCCGGTTGGATTGATGTGTTCCCATCCCAACGGCGAGACGTGGGCGAGTAGATCAGGCGCGATATGGGTACCGCTGGCGGCCCGGGTATTGACGACCTCGCCGAGCTTCATGGTGTTCCAGAATATGATGATGGCGGCGAGCAGGTTCATTCCGGCGATGCGATAGTGCTGGCCTTCGCCGGATCGATCCCGGATTTCACCTCGGCGGTGGAAGCTGATGGCGCGCTTTAGGGCGTGGTGGGCCTCACCCTTGTTGAGGCCGATCTGAGCCTGGCGCTGGAGGCCGGCATCAAGAATCCAGTCGATCATGAACAGGGTTCGCTCGATGCGGCCCACCTCTCGCAATGCGAGGGCCAGCTCATTCTGGCGCGGGTAAGAGGCGAGCTTGCGAAGAATCTGGCTGGGGGCGACGATCCCCGCTGCGATCGTCGCCATGATGCGCAGGATGTCGGGCCAGTTGCGCTCGATGTGCGGTTCATTGATCTTACCTCCGACCAGCGCTCGCACATTGGCCGGCGTCGCGTTGGGCGTGAAGGCATAGAGTCTTTTCTGAGGGAGATCGCGGATACGGGGGGCGAACCTGTAGCCGAGCAAGGCGCAGGCGGCGAACACATGATCGGTGAAGCCGCCCGTGTCGGCAAAATGCTGGCGAACGCGGCGGCCCGCGTCATTCATGAGCAGCCCGTCCAGGATATAGGGAGCCTCGCTGACCGTTGCCGGGATCACCTGGGTTGCGAACGGCGCATATTGATCGGACACATGGCTGTATCCCTTGAGGCCCGGGACGTTGCCATATTTCGCGTTGATCAGATTCATCGCCTCGCCCTGCTCGGTAGCAAGGAAGAACTGCCCGTCGCTGGATGCCGATTGCCCTTGTCCCCAGAAGGCGGCCATGGGCAGGGCGGCGTGGGCCTCCACGATCATGGCGAGCGCCCGATCATAGGCGCTGCCTTCGACATGCCAGCGCGCGATCCGCAGCAATTCCCAGAAGCTGTGCGTGTTGGTCGCCGCCGCCATCTTGCGCAAACCGAGATTGACGCCTTCCGCCAGCAACACGTTCATCAGGCCGATCCGGTCGCTGCAGGGCGCGCCGGTGCGCAGATGCGTGAACGCCTCGGAAAATCCGGTTCGCTCATCGACTTCCAGCAACAGATCGGTGATCCTCGCGGGCGGGAGCTGTTGATAGAGATCGAGCACGAGATCCTCGGCCCCTTCGGGCGTGTCGGCCCTCAGCTTGTCGATGTGCAGCTTGCCGTTCTCGATGATGCCGCCTGGGATCGTGCCGGTTCGCGCCGCGCGGCCAAACTCCTTCAGCCGTGTATCCAGTCGAGCCCTGCGCTCGGCCAGCCATTCGCCGGGTCGCAGCGGCACGGCGAGCCGCGCGGTCTGCTCTATCGCCTGTGGCGGGACCAGAAGCTGCTTGAGGTCGCCATAGCGGCGCGATCCCGCCAACCATATGTCACCGGACCGGAAGGCGTCGCGGATGTGGAACAGCACCGCGATTTCCCAAAGCCGGTGGTCGCCGCTGGGCTCAGCGCGAAGATGACGATGCCATTTCGAGTTGGGACGTAGAAAATCCACCGGCGGATCGACCTTGATCC
>NZ_JBDGHY010000016.1:0-30931 GCF_039615155.1 Sphingomonas epibiotica
TGCAGAGCTTTTTGGATTTAGACTTTATGGATGGAGACAGGTCTGACGGACGTCTGACGATCTCGAACGCCGCGTTATGAACCCGCGTCTTCAGCCTCGATTGCCGCAACATCCATGTCTGGCGCCCGTACTACCTCAAGCGCGACGTTGGCGATCTCGACCGCGGTGATCTGAAGCTGCGTGATCGGCGTCGACGGCGCGTCCACACGCTCGAGGCCGTTCTCAGATATCTTGACGAGGAATCGGTCGACGTCGTTCAGGACGACGAACCTGATCGATTGTTCCTCGTCCAGCGCGAGCTGCTGGACGGTGCCCTCGTATGCGATCGTGAAGCACTCGTGGCTCGTCTTTGTCAGCACATAGGCGACGACAAACGAGTCTCCCTTCTTGACCGCTTGGACGGCCGGGTTGAGCCAGCCGAACGCGATCGCGTCGGTCTTCCCGCTAACTGCTTCCCGCTGCACCAACCAGTGCGCGATCGAGCCCGTCGCGGCTCCGATGAGGAGCATCGCGAAAAGCCACATTTCCAGCGCGAGGTCGGACGCATCGCGTGCCCCAGCGCCGCCGCGGGCGAGCGCGCGATAGATATTTGGATCGAAGCCGGGGTCGAAACAGACGCTTGTCGCCCGGCACCATGCCGCCTGGGCGGCGAAGAAGCCGGTTCCCAGAAGGTGCCCTGCGATGGTGCCGAACACCACGATGAACAGCGTCACCGTAGAGTTCGGCCGGTCCGGGGTTGGGCTGAGGAAATCGGTGCGCTCGCCGACGCGCCACCCTGCCCAGAAGCAGAGCCCCAGGAAAAGCAGCAGCAGTGCGAGGAACAGCGAGTAGCTGAACGTCACGGCCGTTACGCCGTGGCGGGAACCGCTACATCCTTGCTGTCGCGGTCACCGCCAGCGCTTGGATCGACCACATATACGCCGTTCTCGACGCGCGAGGCCTGACGCACGGCCGCCCACGTGCCGAACCTCCCCTTCACCTGCCGGGCCAGCCGCATAGATTTGGCAGTGTTCACGCGCCTGTCATTCTCCAACGCCTTAGATAGCGAATAATTCGTGAACATCCAACACGTGGCCGGGCGACGCCGGCCGGTGCTGTCGAGCCTACAGTCGGTCCTTAAGCGCCTTGGCCGGCGTGAATGTGATTTTCTTCGACGCCGCGATCGTGATCGCCTCGCCGGTCGACGGATTGCGCCCGGAGCGCTCGGGCGTGTCCTTCACCTTGAATTTGCCGAAGCCGGGAAGCGATATCTCCTCACCCTTGGCGGCCGCCTCCGCGATACCCTCGAGGAGCCCAGCCATGACCTCGAGGGCCTGCTTCTCGGTGACGCCCCGCTTGGCGGCAACGTCCTTGGCCAGATCCTTGGTGTTCATCGTCAAGCACGCTCCCCTTCATCTGTCGCTGTAGCGACCTGAAGCGATAATCGCGTCAGCGCAAGACAGGTAGCGCTCGACGATCCAGCTGACGCCTGGGGAGGCCGGCCACGCAGGTTGAAACCCGTAGGTTTCTCAAAGCGCAGAGCACAAGCCGGATTAGCCGGCGGGACCACATTAGCGTGGCTCGCTTCGGCAAACGTCGCATCAGCCGCCTGCCTTGACGGCGTGCCGGCCACGCGGTTTGGCCGCAATCGCTATGCTCGACAGATCGGTCGCGCGGTCGATTGGCACGCCCGCCGCTTTCCGCTCTGAGTAGCGATCAACAAGCTGAACCGCGTGCGGGCGCAGCAGCACCGTGAACCGCACCAGTTCCTCCATCATATCCACGATCCGGTCATAGTAGCTGGACGCCTTCATGCGCCCCGCGTCATCAAACTCGTTGAACGCCTTGGCAACGCTCGATTGGTTCGGGATCGTGATCATTCGCATCCAGCGACCCAGCACGCGCAGCGTGTTGACGCTGTTGAACGATTGCGATCCGGCCGACACCTGCATGACCGCCAGCGTGCGCCCCTGTGTCGGACGCATCCCGCCCATAGAAAGCGGCAGATGATCGATTTGAAGCTTCATAATGCTCGTGATCTGGCCATGCCGCTCCGGGCTGCACCACACCTGCCCTTCCGACCATAAGGACAGCTCGCGCAGCTCGTGGACGGCCGGATGGTCGTCGCCAGCATGTTGGTCAGGCAGCGGCAGGGTCGATGGATCAAAGATGCGCGTCTCGCAGCCGAAGAACCGGAGCAGGCGTGCCGCTTCCTCAACGCACAGCCGGGAGAAGGACCGTTCGCGCAGCGAACCGTAGAGCAGAAGGATACGCGGCGCGGGATCGAGCGGGCCGAGCCTCACGGCGGGTCGCTGGATGGCATAGGCCGGATCGAGCGCCGGCATGATATTGGGATCGGCGAGCGTGCGGAGCGGCATCAGAGGGCTTTCACGAGGTAGGCGGCCGACGCGGGGCACAGTGCGGTGAATTCGCGCGATGCGGCGATGGCCGAGGGAGCAGCGCCGCGATCGGCATCGGCATAGCCGAGCGCCCGGAAGAATGGTGCGGCCGTGGTCGTCAGGAGGTGCAGGCGCTCCACCCCGAGGTCGTGTGCCTGTCGTTCGAGGGCGGCGACCAACACCCGCCCGAGGCCATGTCGACGTCGATCGGGGACGACGACGATCGAGCGGAGCAAGCGGTCGGACCCTTCTCCCTCGAGCCCACCGAAACCGACGAGGCTATCGGCCTCAATCCGGATGATCAGGCGGCCGGGATCGGCGATATCGGCACTCGGCAGGTCCGCGGCATCGAGCAATTGTGCCAAGCCAGCCAGACCGGCAGGTTCGAGCAACGTGGCGACCGTTCTGGTCATGCGATGCTAATCCTGATTGCAAGCGCCGCGAGCGTGATGAGCAGCACCGGTACGGTGAGCGTGACGCCGACACGGAAGTAATAGCCCCATCCGATCCGCACGCCCTTTTGCCCGAGGACATGGAGCCAGAGCAGCGTCGCGAGTGAGCCGATCGGCGTCAGCTTGGGGCCGAGATCGCAGCCGATCACATTGGCGTAGATCATCGCTTCCTTGATCGCGCCGCTCGCGTGCGTGGCGTCGATCGAGAGCGCGCCCACCAGCACCGTCGGCATATTGTTCATAACCGACGACAGGACCGCTGCGATGACGCCCGTTCCTAGCGCCGCGCCCCACACGCCGCCTTGCGCGGTGCGATCCAGCAGTGCTGCCAGATGGTCGGTCAGGCCGGCGTTTCGCAGGCCATAGACGACCAGGTACATGCCGAGCGAGAAGATCACGACCTGCCAGGGTGCGCCGCGCAGCACCTTGGCCGTTGGGATCACATGGCCTCGCCCCGCGATCACCAGCAGCAGGATCGCGCCGGCAGCGGCGACGGCGCTGACAGGGACGCCGAGCGGTTCGAGCAGGAAGAAGCCGGCGAGCAGCAGTGCAAGAACGATCCAGCCCGCGCGGAATGTCGCGGCATCGCGGATCGCGTCACGCGGCGCGCGCAGCGCGCCTACGTCATAATCCGCCGGTATGTCGCGCCGGAAGAACAGCAGCAGCGCGCCAAGCGTCGCTGCGATCGACACCAGGTCGACCGGCACCATCACGGACGCATAGTCGCCGAACCCGATCCGGAAGAAGTCGGCCGACACGATGTTGACGAGGTTCGACACGACCAGCGGTAGGCTGGCGGTGTCGGCGATGAACCCCGCCGCCATGACGAACGCCAGCGTCGCCTTGTCGTTGAAGCCCAGCGCCCGCAGCATGGCGATGACGATCGGCGTCAGGATCAGCGCCGCGCCGTCGTTGGCGAACAGCGCGGACACCGCCGCACCGAGCAGCACGATCAGAACGAACAGCCGGCGACCATGCCCCCTCCCCCAGCGCGCGACATGGAGCGCCGCCCATTCGAAGAATCCGGTTTCATCGAGGAGTAGGCTGATAACGATGATCGCGACGAACGCGGCTGTTGCGTTCCAGACGATGCCCCACACCACCGGCACGTCGGACAGCGTGACGACGCCTGCAAGCAGCGCCACGACGGCCCCGCCCATCGCGCTCCACCCGATCCCGAGGCCTTTGGGTTGCCAGATGACGAGCGCGATCGTCGCAACGAAGATCAGGACAGCAAGGAGCATCAGGCGACGCGCTGGCCCGATGCGTCCACCACTTGCTCGCCGTCTTCCTTTGCGAACGCTCCGAGCTGATTGGTCGGCAGCAGGTCGAGCACGGCTTCGGAGGGCCGGCAGAGCTTCACGCCGAGCGGCGATACGACCAGCGGCCGGTTGATGAGGATCGGATGCGCCATCATCGCGTCCACCAGCGCGTCGTCGGATAGCGACGTGTCGCCCAAGCCCAACTCCGCATAGGGCGTCCCCTTCTCGCGCAGCAGTTCGCGGGGTGTCATGCAGGCGCGATCGATCAGCTCGACCAGCAACGCGCGGGCTGGAGGGGTTTTCAGATACTCGACCACGTGCGGCTCGATGCCGGCGTTGCGAATAAGGCCGAGCGTGTTGCGCGACGTGCCGCACTCGGGGTTGTGATAGACGACGACATCGACGGCCACAGGGCGTCCTTTCAGCAGCAGGGGGTGAGTTCGGCGACGAGCGGCGCGCACAGCTCCGCATTGCCGGCGCAGCAGTCCTTGACGAGGAACAGCGTCAGCGCGCGCAGGCCGTCCAGATCGACACGGTAGATGATCGAGCGGCTATGCCGTGCGGAGCGGACCAGGCCAGCGCGGGCGAGGATGCCGAGGTGCGCCGACAGGGTGTTCTGCGGCACGTCGAGCTGACGCGCGATATCGCCGGCAGCCAAACCATCCGGTTCGTGCCGTACCAAGAGGCGGAACGTGTCAAGGCGCGTTCCTTGTGCAAGAGCACCCAGCGCCGAGATGGCATCCTCGTTTTCCATATATCCAGCATAATGGATATGCTTGGTGTGTCCAGCCCCGTATACCCTGCCTTACCGGTCGTTGGCCGGGATGGTTGGGGCCAGGGCTTGGTTGATGCGACAAGCAGCGACCCTGTTGCGGCTACCAGGCGTCACCTCAAGGTTTGTTCGCCAGACAACGATTTCTCGGACATAAGCGGAACATGGGCTACGCTACACGCTTCAACCGCGCCATTGGCTCGTTGAGTGGGTGGAATTCACCTGCTGGAAGTCGCCTGGCCTGCTCCCAGAGGTAATCGCCGGTCAGACTGATGTGCGCCCAGCCCATCGGAGAAAGGTGCGCAAGCAGTGCCGCATCGAACGTCGTGCCGACAGCGTTGAGGTGCTGGGCGGCCCGGTCGAGATAGACCGTGTTCCAGTAGGAAATCGCCGCAATCAGCAGGTTCAGCCCAGATGCGCGAAATTCCTGATTTTCCAGCGAGCGATCGGTGAACCGACCCTGCCGGTTGGTATAGATGGCGGCGGCAAGCGTGTGCCTCGCCTCGCCTTTGTTGAGACCGGCCTGACAGGCACGTCGCAGTTCCGGTTGTTCAAGCCAATCGAGCGTGAACAAAGTGCGCTCGATACGGCCCAGTTCAGCCAATGCAAAATCCAGCCTGTTCTGGCGTTTGTAGGCGGCAAGTTTTCGCAAGATTACTGACGGCGCCACCGTGCCATCCTTGATTGAGGCGACAATCCTGACGATGTCATCCCAATCGGCCTCGATCGCTGCCGTTTTGATGGTGCGGCCCATCAGATTTTTGATGCCCTTGTATGTCGATGGCGCAGCGATCGAACCCAGCTTGCGGTCGCCAATATCGCGCAGCCGGGGCGCGAAGCGGAACCCGAGTAGGTGGCAGAGTGCGAAAACATGATCGGTGGCGCCGCCGGTATCGGTATAGTGCTCATGCAACGGAAGGTTGCCGGCGCCCAGGACAAGCCCGTCGAGCACGTAAGGCGCTTCACCTGCCGTCGCGGACATGATCCGTGATCCGAATGATGCGAAGTGATCGGAAAGGTGAGAATAGATTTTCACGCCAGGTTCGGCGCCATATTTGGCATTGACGTCCGCCGCCCCTGAACGGCTCCGCCCCGACCGGAAGAACTGGCCATCGGACGACGAACTGGTGCCAGCGCCCCAATGCCGCGCGAAGGGTAATTCGTGATGGGCTGAGATGATCATGGCCAGCGCGGCCTGATAGTTCTCGGGTGAAAGATACCAGTTGTGGGTCCATGCGAGTTGGGCATAGCTGACGCCTTCGCTGGCATTGGCCATCCGCTCCAGCCCGAGGTTGGTGCCATCAGCCAGAATTGCGGCGAGTACCGTGCTGGGGTTGTCGTGCTCCTTGCCTGAGCGCAGGTCACGGAATGCGTTCAAAAAACCAGTGCGTTCGGCGACTTCAAGCAGCAGCTCGGTGATGCGCACGCGGGGAAGCAGGGTATCGAGCTTGCGATCGAGGGCTTCAGCTTCCGGTGGGGTGACAGGCGGCATTTGCTGAAGCTTGAGCCGGTCTCGTTCGAGCGACACTCCCTCAAGCTTGTTTGTTTTCAACTGCTTGGCAAATCGGCGCAGCCGCCAGTCAAGATTTCGTGCCCGGTCAGCGAGGTAGGATGCAGCATTTGAATCGAACGGAAGCACATCCGCCACTTTGGCGGCGTCGCGCCGACCCAGCAAATAGGCATCGAAGCGCTGATAGTTGCGGGTTCCCTCGATCCATACATCACCGGCGCGCAAACGATCACGCAAGGTTGCCATGATCGCAATTTCATAACGTCGGCGGTCGATACGGCCGCTTTCGGTGATGAGACGCTTCCACTGCCGATTGGGGAATGGCAGTGGAACGCCATCGGGAAGGTCGCGCGACTTTCGTGTGTTCGCATCGCGAATGACATCGATGGCTTTGATCAGTGCCGTCCCTGTTCCAGACGCCTTGAAGGTGAAGGCGTCCAGAAATGCCGGGCTGAGACGCCGTAGCGTGGCGTAACGCTCGGTTGCCGTTACCAGTGCGTCCTCGCCGGCAAGATCAGCAAGGGCATCTACTTGGGCCTTTGCCGCAACAAGCCGGTGCCAGCCCACCGCTTCGTCAATCAATTCGAGCGGATCGCCGCCATTCTGGACAGCCTCATCAAGTGCTGTAATCGTGGCGCCAAACAGCCGCATGAGTTGCCCCACCGACTGAATACTATCTTGGTAGCGACGCTCGCGCCCACGCCGCGCGCGCGTGAACATGCCGCCGATAAGTCGGTCAAACATTTGGATCGCGGCATCGGCAAGTCTGGCCTCAAGGTCGATCACTGCGGCCGTCAACGTCGCCCGCCTGCGATTGACGCTGTAATCCGAAAGCAGGAATGCCGGTGCCACGCCGCCCTCGCGGACAAATTGGGCAAAGCGGAATTCCGGAATGGCGCCCCCAACTACCGGGTGGATACCTATGCCGCGAACATAGCGCAGGCGCTCAAGCAAGCCATTGATATTGGCCGCAGTCGGGGCTTCTTCGAAATTACGCAACCACGCCAGCGGTGTCATGCCGAAATCCGGGTTGTTGATTACGAGTTCGTCTAGCCGTGTCAGTTCAGCAGAGCTGAGGCCTTCGACGATTGCGGCTGCGGCAGCTTTGCGTGCGCGTGCCCGGCCAGCAAGACCGGCGCGTTCCAGTGTGTCGCCCGACGGAAGAATGAACCGCTCACCCTTCAGGCCAACCATGAGGGCGCGAACAATCGGTTCACCTCTGTCTGTATACTCGGCGGCTTGCGCGGCAAGATTCAGGGCAAGTGCCAGGTCGCCGCGTCGAAACGGGCGTATGCCAAGATAACGCGCCACGAGATCGGCATGATCGGTACGGGTTTGCGCGCGCTGACCATATGCAGAGAAGGAGGAAGGATCGACGAATAACTGTGCCGCGAGGTACTGAAGAATGACGTCGGGAAGCCCGATCTCGGGTTGCAGACCAAAGCCGGGATGTCGCATCAAAGCGATTTGTGCAGCCAGACCGAGGCGATTTGCTGGACCATAGCGGCGCCCAACCAATTCAACATCTTCCGCAGAAAGGGTATAATGCCCAATGATCGCGGTTTCTTGGACAGGAGGATCGAACAGGCGCCGGCGCTCGTCTCCGGTCAGAAGTCGGCGTCGTGCCATTTTGCTCTCCCGCTGAGGCGAATAACAAAATTGACACCAAAGCGGCTTGCACTGGAGGGAGGCCATTCGTTGCCGGTTGATCCCCGAGCAATCACCCGGCGCAGCAAGACAGTTTGGCGACATCCTTATCAAACGTTTGGGCCGCCAGTTTGAGGCCTTCCACAGTGGTCAGGTAAGGAAATATCGTTGCACCCAATTCCAGGGTGGTCATGCCGTGTTTGATCGCCAGCACCAGTGTCTGGATCGAATCCGCGCCTTCGGGTGCCATGATCTGGCCGCCCAGCAAACGGTCGTTCGCCTTGTCGGCAATCAGTTTGATGAGACCCCGCGTATCGCGTGCTGCCAGTGCCCTTGGCACAGCATCGAGCGGGAGCAGCGAAACCTTGATGTCCAGGCCTTGCGCCCGTGCTGTCGTTTCAGTGAGGCCGGCGCTGGCGACTTGCGGGTCGGTGAAGACGACGGATGGCATGGAGGAATTGTCGTAGCGGTATTGGTTGCCCGTCACCGCGTTGCGCGCGGCCAGTTTTGCGCCATAGGCGGCCATGTAGACGAACTGGTCCCGTCCCGTTACATCGCCCGCCGCGTAAATGCCTGGAACCGACGTTTCGAGGTGGTCATCGACGACGATTCCACCATTACGGGCAAGCACTATGCCGCGCTCCTCCAGCCCAAGCCCGTCGCTATTGGGTCGGCGTCCGGTGGCGATGAGCACCTGTTCCGCCGCGACGGTGTCACAATGCCCCTCGCAGGTCAATTCGACCCCGCTCTGTGTTTGGGCGATACGCTGATAGCCGACACCTGCGCAAACCCGCACGCCCTCGGCTTCCAAATAGTTTTTCAGCGCGGCACTCACTTCCGGGTCCATTTCGGGGAGCAGGCGGCTTCGGCAGCAGATGGTGACATCAACGCCCAGACGCGAAAACATCTGTCCCAGTTCTACCCCGATCACCCCGCCACCGATCACCAGCAGCGATTTGGGCAAGCGATCCAGCGCCAGCGCCGATGTGCTGGTTAGGTAGGGCACGCTGTCCATCCCCGGAATCGGCGGCACGGCGGCGTGCGCACCCATCGCCAATATGACCTTGCCGACCTTCATGGGCGCATCGCCGACAATCAGCGCACCATCGGCAAAGCGTGCCTTGCCCTCGATATAGCTCACACCGTCATAGGCGGGCAGCAGATCGACATATTTTTTTTGGCGCAGCGTCGTGACAAGATCGTCCTTCGACGCCGCCAATACGGACCAGTCATCCATCTGGACAGCGCCCCCAAGGCCGGGAAAGCGCGCGGCGGCAAGCCCACCATGCACCGCTTCGGCGGCGCGGATCAGCGTCTTGGAAGGAACGCAGCCAACATTGACACAGGTGCCGCCAATCGTGCCGTGACCGACGAGCGCCACTTTCGCGCCCAGATCGGCAGCGGCGATCGCGGCGGAGAACCCGGCAGAACCCGCGCCGATGACGGCCACGTCAAATCCTTCCTGCCCGGGGCGGTTGCAACAGTCGTTCATTGCTTATCGCTTTCTTGAGGCGCTGGCGGCGCCCCGCTCAGTTTTGAATAGCGCGCGCCGGATAACCCGCGTTGGTTGATGCAGCGGCAATCGCAGCAGCATTGGTGCGGCGCGGGTCATAGGTTGCGCGCGCGGTCTTGGCTGCGAAATCGACCGTGACCGCCGTTACCCCGGCGACGCCTTCCATCGCCTTCTTCACGGTGATCGGGCAGGTGGCGCAGGTCATGTTCTCTATGGCAAAGGTGGTTTGCTTCTGAGCGGTTGCGGTAGCCGCGGGGCGATCTTGCGCCGTGCCACTAACTGCATAGGCGACCCCGCCGCCAGCCATAGCCAGCACGGCCATAGCGATACATACTGTCTTTTTCATGGGTATTTCCTTTCAATAGAACCAGGGTGCCCACCAGTCGATGGTGAGCGCCAGGATGGCGACGGCAAGGCCCAGCCACAGCACCGCCTTGGTGGTCCAAGCCGATTGTGGACGAGCGCAGTAGGAACCGTCTTCACAGGGCGGTTTCGGCTTGAAATAGACATGCCAGAAGCCGTAGCCGAGCAGCGCGAGCGTTACGCCTGCGACATAGGGCTTGTAAGGTTCGAGCGCCGTCAGGTTGGCGATCCACGCGCCGGAAATTCCGAGCATAACCAACAGTAGCGGGACGACGCAGCAAGCCGAGGCGAGCCCCGCGCCGATCAATGCGCCCGCCGCAACCCAGTTTGCCTGCTTCGGCTCGTGGTTTTCGGTGAGGGCTGGCTGTCCCGCTTCCGGCGTTGAGACCATGGCTTGAATCCCTTGTTCCAACTGAGTGATTCGCAGTGTAGGCTCTGTAGCCACTACAGACTCAAGAGGTATTTTCATGGAGCAACAGGTCGGCATCTTGCGTGCCCAGCTTGCCCGGAAAACAGGCTGCAATCTCGAAACCATCCGCTATTACGAGAAGGTGGGATTGCTGCCGGGGCCGCCTCGCAGTTCCAACGGCTACCGCGTCTATTCGCCGGAACTGGTGCAAAGGTTGCAGTTCATCCTGCGCGCGCGCGACCTTGGCTATGCAATGGATGAGATACGGTCATTGTTGTCGCTCACCGATACCGGTGCACAAACCTGCGCGGAGGTTATGGCGAGAACCGAACTCCACCTTGAAGATGTCCGCCGCCGCATTGCAGATTTGCAGAAGATAGAGGTGACGCTGGCGACCACGTTAGCCAGATGCACTGGAGATGACGTTGCCGAATGTCCCATCCTGGAAGCACTCCAGTTTTTACCCCATCAAGGCAATTGACGCCATCTTTGAGGGATTTGATTTTGTGATGTCAGCTTGGAGTATAGCCTAACCGGACGTCAGGGCGCTACCGCGGTTTCTGTCAGATTAGGGTACTAAACGGAATTTGTTGACGAATGTCGTTGCGTATCATAGATTTCAACCTGACATTTTGATGGAGAGAGTGCGCAGTGAAGGGGCAACGGATCGGCTATGTCCGGGTCAGCACGTTCGATCAGAATGTGGATCGCCAATTGGAAGGTCAGTCGCTCGATCGGACCTTCACCGACAAGGCATCGGGCAAGGACGTCAACCGCCCCCAGCTTGAGGCTCTGCTCACTTTCGCCCGCGAAGGCGATACCGTCGTCGTCCACAGCATGGATCGGTTGGCCCGCAATCTGGATGACCTGCGCAAGCTGGTCCAGGGCCTCACCAAGCGAGGTATCCGGATCGAGTTTGAGAAGGAAAGCCTGTCCTTCTCGGGGGAGGACTCCCCGATGGCCAATCTGATGCTCTCGGTCATGGGTGCGTTTGCTGAGTTCGAGCGCGCCCTGATCCGCGAACGGCAACGCGAAGGCATTGCGATCGCTCGGCAGCGCGGCGCCTATCGGGGGCGGAAACGGTCGCTCTCGGATGAGATGATTGCCGATCTGCACCGCCGCGTTGCCGCCGGTGAACGCAAGGCGACCATCGCGCGCGACATGGGCATCAGCCGCGAAACCCTCTACCAGTACCTTCGCGCCGCTGCCTGACACCAATGTTCACATTATGTCCGGAAAATCGTTGTTCAGCGTACAAAGCTTGAGGTGACGCCCGATAGTCCCCGGCATAGGCCACGATGACATGGTTGAGCTTGCCGCATGAAGGGCAGGTCGATTGGCGTGTCTCTTCGGTATAGCTCATGAGCTTCCCCGGGGTTTGGGGTCAGCGCCCCGCTGTGCTAAATCAGCGAGCGTAGGGATTGGCGGCGTCATTACCCCTTTTGGAAGGGGGCCATGCTTCTGCCCGAAGCGCCAATCCCTACGTTCCGAACCGGCCTTGGACTGACCGGCCCCACACGCCGCTTTCGCGGCGCGCGATCCTTGAAACCTATGCCGTTTTCGTCTCAGCCTTCGCGCGTCGGCGCTTGTTCTGATCCGTCACCTTCTCGAACTCCGGCGCGATCGTCTCCAGCTTGGCGATCAGTCCGGACAGATCGTAGCCATTGCTGTCCTGGCCCTTGTGCCGCTTGAAGCGCTCGACCCGTTTGATGAAACCCTTCGTCTCCAACGCGGTCAGGTGCCGCTGAACCGTCCGTGCGTCCTTGCCCATACGGCGGGCGATCGTGTCCTTGGCAGGATGCGGATCGTGATCGGCCGACCACCAATGGCTGATGAGCTGAAGCAGCACGTTCAACTCGTCAGGCTTCAGACCCATCTTGGCCTGGCCCCACAACAGGATCGACGGGATCATGCTGTAGCCACGCGACAGGACGGCATCCGGCCACTTGTCCTTCCGCTTCTTCGGCTTCGCCACCGCCGCGATCGAAAAGACGTTCGATCCTGCCTCCTTTGTGGTATCGTCGGGTTGCTTGCTCATGATGGTGGAAATAGCACATTCGCGCACCATTTCCAGAGGGGGTGGGGAGACAAAAACGTCGCCCACTCGGAGACATTGTTGTCCCTAGTGAGGGAGGCACCAATGTCTCACGAAGCACAGTGAGCCCGTAAACACGATACCGTGTAATCAGGATAAGGAAGCATATAGGGCGGAGACAGATTTGCCTCCCCCAAAATTTGTCGGAGCGCGTTTGCCTCGCCCGAGCGGTCACGCGGCGACCCGCCGTCAATTTTTAATTGAATCCTCAGACCCGAACATCTAGATAGAGGACAACATGGCCGTCCCCGCTGTTGCCTATGGCATCAAGGGGCGGCCTTCTTCATATCTGGGGCGATGCTTCCGCCCTACGCCAAACCCCATCTCAGCTTCGCCGACCAGCTCGCCCTCCTTGAAGGCCGCGGTTTGGGCGTCACCGACCAAGCCAAAGCCATCCGCCATCTTGAGCGAATCGGCTACGGTCGCCTGTCGCCCTATTGGCAACCGCTGCAAGAGCGCATCCCCGATCCCGACGATGCCACGCGCACCATTCGCACCGACCAGTTTCAAGCCGGTGCCGAGTTTCGCCATGCCGTCGATCTCTATCTCTTCGACAAGCAGCTCCGCTTGCTCTTCCTCGATGCCATCGAACGGATCGAAGTCGCGCTGCGCGTCGATCTCGCCCATGCGCTCGGGAATCGTGACCTGTTCGCCCATCGATCGGTCGCCTACCTCGATCCCAATCGTGCGAACGCTAATTTTAAAGGCACGACCCGGCACCTGAGCTGGTTGGCGAAGGCGGACGATTCCGTCGACCGCTGTAAAGACGATTGGGTGTCGGAGTTCTACAATACCTACACGCCGCCAATGCCGATCTGGATGGCTGTCGAGGCATGGGATTTTGGAACGCTATCCTGGCTGCTCGAAATGGCGCATCCCAACGACCGTTTCGCCATCGCAAAACGCTATAATCTGCTCCCCGACACGCTGGTGAGCTGGATCAAGAGCCTTGCCTTCGTGCGCAACATCAGCGCGCATCATTCCCGGCTGTGGAATACCGGCATCATCAACCAGCCCCAGGTGCCCAAAGCGTTCGAGGCGCCGCGCATGGTCCATATCGGCAACGACGTCGTGCAGCGGAACCGTGTCTATGGCGCGGCGGCAGTTGCCTCCTATCTCGCCAAGCGGATCAATCCGGGCACATCGTGGAGTGGCCGGATGAAAGCACATTGGCTTTCCTTCCCCGAAATGCCATTCGCCAGCGCCGCGCAGGGCGGGTTTCTCGAAGGCTGGGATCAGGAAGCGATCTGGGCCTAATGCGCCCGGTAGCGGTCTTCAGGAGGTGTGCCACGTGGCACACCCCTCGCCGCGCGGCGCATCACCAGTATTTTGAGATCGCGCGGAACTGCTCCACCGCCGCCTTGGTCCCCTCACCTTCTTCGGCATGGACTAGGCAATGGTCGATATGATCGTTGATGAGCGCGCGCTTGGCGCTGGCGATGGCGTTTTCGACCGCTTGAAGCTGTTGCGCAATATCGACGCAGGGGCGCTCCTCTTCGATCATGCCGACGATGCTACGCAGATGACCAGCGACGCGGTTGAGCCGTTTGACGATTGCGGGGTGGCTGGTGTGAGCGTGATGGGCCATCCCCTTATTTAGTGCGCGTGAGGGGCTGCTGTCGAGTATCCCCCAGGGGGGATAGACTCGATCCCCCGGGGGGATATAGCGCGATCATGCTCAGTGTCCTCGCCAACCGCACGTATCGGCACCTTTTCCTCGCGCAGATCATCGCGCTTGTAGGAACGGGACTGGCGACGGTCGCGCTCGGCTTGCTCGCTTACGACATAGCTGGCGGCAGTGCCGGGGCGGTGCTGGGGACTGCGCTTGCGATTAAGATGGTCGCCTATATCGGCGTCGCGCCGATCGCCGGCGCGTTCGCCAATCGCGTGCCACGCCGTGCCTTGCTGGTCGGAATGGACGTGATCCGCGCCGGTGTCGCCATTTGCCTGCCGTTCGTGAACCAAGTCTGGCAGGTCTATATCTTGATCTTCGTCCTGCAATCGGCATCGGCCGCGTTCACGCCAACCTTTCAGGCTACGATCCCGGACGTCCTCCCGGAGGAACGCGACTATACCCGCGCGCTGTCCCTGTCCCGCCTCGCCTATGACATGGAGAGCCTGACGAGCCCGATCCTCGCGGCCGGTCTTTTGACGGTGATGAGCTACCACTGGCTGTTCTCGGGCACCGCGATAGGCTTTGTCGCGTCGGCGCTGCTGGTCGTATCGACCGTCCTGCCCCGACCGGCGCCGGTTGAGGCCGAGGGCGGCATCTACGACAAGACGACGCGGGGCACGCGTATATACCTCGCGACGCCTCGCCTGCGCGGATTGCTGGCGCTGACCCTCACCGCTGCCGCCGCGAGCGCAATGGTGATCGTCAACACCGTCGTTATCGTGAAAGGCATGGGCCTAAGCCAGCGCGACGTCGCGTTGACCCTCGCCGCCTTCGGGGGCGGCTCGATCACCGCTGCGCTGACCCTGCCTCGTATCCTCGATCGGATTGCGGATCGGACCGTCATGCTGGTCGCCGCCGCTATCCTGACGTTGGCGCTCGCGGCCCTCGCCGCGATCACCGCCATCATGCAGCCAGGCCCGGCCTACTGGCATGTCCTGCTCGGCGGATGGTTGGTGCTGGGCGTCGCCTATTCAGCGAGCGTCACGCCATCGGGACGGCTGCTACGTCGGTCGGCGAACGCCGATGATCGCCCCGCATTGTTCGCGGCACAATTCGCACTCAGCCACGTCTGCTGGCTGGTCTGCTATCCGCTCGTCGGCCAGCTCGGCGCTCGCGTCGGAATGGAGGCGGCGTTCGGTGCGATGGCCGTTCTTGCTGCGATCGGCACCCTCGTCGCCGTCCGTATATGGCCCGCGAACGACCCCGACGTGATCGCGCATGAACATAGCGACCTCGCCGCCGATGATCCGCATCTCGCGGTCCACAGCCACGGCGAACATCCCTATGTGATCGACCGTCGCCATCCAAAATGGCCGGGTAAGTGATTTCCTTGCCCCGTTCCCAACGTCCGCCTACGCTGCGCACGATGGCGATGCGTCGTTCCTCTTCCGCGCTGTTCGGAGCCGTGCTGGCGCTCGTCGCCATGCTCGGCCTCGTCGCGGCGTCGTCGTGGCACAGCGCGATGGTCCATGACCATGTGCCCGTGCAAGTCGCCGCCGTCGACCATGACCATGACCATGCGGCTGCGGCCGAGCATAACGATCACGCTCCCGCCAAGCAGACTGGCGGCGACAGTCCGGTGCATGTTCTCGCTCATGCCGCTGGTCATTGGGTCGCCTTCGACGGGCCGACGACTGCGAAAGTGCCGGCGATCGTCGCCGCTCGCGCGTGGTCGATCCTCACCACATCGCTGGCGAGCGGTATCGATCCTTCCAAGCTCCTGCGCCCTCCCCGCGGATGAGTCTCGCCGGCGCGTGACGCGCCGACAGACTTACCCCTGGAGGATTATGGATTATGAACGGCAGTTATCGCCGGCAGCGCGTGCTTGCGCTGGCCGGCACGCTCGCGGCGCTATGGCCCGCGGGTGCAGCGTGGTCGCAGACCGCGCCCCCTTTCGCACAGCTTCTGAACCAGACGCGCGATGTGCCCCGCGTCACGGTCTTGGAAGCCGACGTCGCCCGCGCGCGGGGCCTTGCCGAGCAAGCTCGCGCGCGGCCTAACCCGTCGATCAACGTCTATGCCGAAAATTTCGCGGGCGACCTCGATCGCAACGCGCGCAACCAGCAGCAAACGACGTTCCAGATCGATCAGCCCATCGAGCTGGGTGGCAAGCGATCAGCCCGGATCGCCGCCGGTGAAGCCGGCATCGTCGCGGCGCAGGCGCGCAATCGCGATGGTCGCCTTGTCTATGCGACCGAGCTGGCACGCGCCTATGCCGGCGCCGAGATCGCCGATCGGCGCATCGCTATTGCCGAGGACGAAGTTGAGGAGGCGACCGACGACCTGAAGGTGGCCCGCGCCTTGGTCGGCGCTGGCAAGGAAGCCCGCCTCCGGCAGGTGCAGGCTGAAACAGAACTCAACACGCTTCAGGCCGACCTCGAAAACGCGCGCGCCCTCAAGACGGCCGCGCTGGCACGCCTGTCCGCGCTGGCCGGTATTACAACCCCCTTCACCGGCCTGTCGGAATCACTCTTGGATCGGCTCGACGCCAAGCCGGCGTTCGGCCCCATCGACCCTATGCAGGCGACGATGGTGCGCGTTGCAGAAGCCGAACGGGACGCCGCAGCGCGAGCGGTGACGGTGCAACAGCGCCTCGCCATCCCCAACGTCACCGCGCAGCTCGGCGTGCGCCAGCTTCGCGTCGCGAGCGGCCCCGCCGTCGTTGCCGGCATATCCGTCCCGCTGCCCCTCTTCGATCGCAACCGGGGCAACATCTCGGCGGCACGTGCCGAACTGCAAGGTGCCGAGGCGCGTGCCGCAGCAGCCCGGCTCGAAGCCGAGGCGGGGACACGCGCTGGTCTCGCACTGGTAGAGGCAGCCGACGCTCGCGCCGCTGCCGCGCAGCGGACGTTGGCGACCGCCCAAGAGGGCTATCGCCTCGCTCGCGTGGCCTACGAGGCGGGCAAAAGCCCGCTGATCGAACTCCTTGCCGCGCGTCACAATCTCGGGGTCGCCCGTGGCGTCATCCTCGACGCCGCCGCAGCGCGCCTCGACGCTCGCGCCAATCTGGCCCGTCTGCAGGGCCTCACCATCACCGGAGAAGCGGTGCAATGACCGATAAAAATCGTCTCTACACCGGCGCCGCCATTGGCCTGGTCGCTGCCGCTGCGCTTGGGTTCGGCGCTGCGCGCCTCACCCAATCGTCCACCCCCGCCCCTGCCCCTACGGAAGCCGCAGCGCCAGCAAAGCCGTCGAACACGGTCGCGATGACGCAACAGGCGCTTTCAGCATCGCAAATCACTGTAGCCCCGGCGGCATCCGGCGAGCTGGACGCCGCGATCCTTGCCTCCGCCACGGTCGAGGCGACGCCCGACGCCGAGGCGGTGCTGACCGCGCGCGCGCCAGGCACGGTCAGCCGTATCATGGTCCGCATCGGCGATCCGGTTCGCGCCGGCCAGACCCTTGCATTGGTCGAGAGCCGCGACGCTTCACAAATCGCAGCCGACCGCTCGGCCGCATCCGCGCGCGTCACCCTCGCCGCGCGTCAGCTCGAACGAGAGCGCGGTTTGCTCGCGCAGGGTGTGACACCCCGCGCCGACTATGAATCGGCACAGGCCAACCTTGCCGTCGCCCAGGCCGACGCTCGCCGGGCTAGCGCCGCCGCGGGCGCGGCTCGCGTGTCGGGCGACGGTCGATCGGTTGCGGTCGTCAGCCCCGTTTCGGGGCGCGTTACCAATGCCGGTGCCAATCTCGGCCAGTTCGTCGCGGCTGAAACCGAGCTGTTCCGCGTCGCCGATCCGAGCCGGCTTCAGATTACCGCAAGCGTCCCGCCTGCCGATGCTGGCCGTGTCCGAGAAGGCGACAGGGTAGAGCTGACCACCACAGACGGTCGCACGATAGAAGGGCGGGTGCGTTCGGCGACCGGCGTCGTCGATCCGCAATCGCGGACCGCGACGGTCGTCGTCACGCCGACCGCCGGCGGCAGCACGCTTGCCCCGGGCCAGCTTGTTCAGGCTCGCATCCTCGCCAGTGGCGGGGCCGCAAAGAGCGGCGTGATGGTGCCGCAAGACGCGGTGCAGACGCTTGGCAGCGACAGCGTGGTGTTCGTCCGCACCGGCCAGGGCTTCCGCGCGCAGCCGGTTCAGATCGGCAGCCGATCGGGCGGGATGGTGGCGATCACCGGCGGCCTTGCCGCCGGCACGCAGATCGCCACCACCAACGCTTTCCTTCTCAAGGCCGAGATCGAGAAGGAGTCGGCGGAATGATCGGCCGCATCCTCTCCCTTTCGGTCCGGATGCGATGGCTTGTCGCCTTCCTGACCCTCGTCGTCATCGGCTTCGGCCTCTGGCAGATCACCAAGCTGCCGATCGACGCCGTGCCCGACGTCACCAACCGGCAGGTCCAGATCAGCACCTTCGCGCCGACGCTGGGGCCGGTCGACATCGAGAAGCAGGTGACGTTCCCGGTGGAGACGGCGCTTGCCGGAATACCAGGGCTTGAGATGACCCGCTCCATCTCACGCAATGGCTTCAGCCAGGTGACAGCGGTCTTTACCGACCGCACCGATATTTACTTTGCGCGCCAGCAGGTGACGGAACGGCTCGCACAGTCGCGCGACAGCCTTCCCGCCAACGCGCAGCCGATCCTCGCGCCGCTCAGCACCGGGCTTGGCGAGATCTTCTTCTATTCGGTCGCCTTCCGCCATCCCGACGGCAAGGGCCTGAAGACGGTCGACGGCAAACCGGGCTGGCAGTCGGACGGCAGCTACCTCACCCCCGAGGGCGAGCGGCTGACCACCGAACTGGCGAAGGCCGCCTATCTCCGCACGGTGCAGGACTGGATCATCCGCCCGCAGATGCGGGCGGTGCGCGGCGTCGCCGGCGTCGATTCCAACGGCGGCTATGTGAAGCAATATCTGATCGAGCCGAACCTCAACGCGCTCGCCAGCTATGGATTGTCCGTCACGGAGCTGGCGGATGCGATGGAGCGGGCCAACCTCTCCGCCGGGTCGAACTATGTCCGCCGCGCTGGCGAGAGCTTCCTTGTCCGCGCCGATGCTCGTCTGAAGTCGATCGAAGACATTCAGGAAGCCGTCGTCGCGACCCGCAACGGCGTCCCCGTTCGCGTCAAGGACGTGGGCCAGGTGGTGATCGGCGGTGCGGTCCGCACCGGCTCCGGCAGTCGCATGGGATCGGAAGCGGTCATCTCGACCGTGCTGATGCTGGTAGGCGACAACAGCCGCATCGTCGCGACAGACGCCGCCGAGAAGCTGACGCAGATCAACAAGGCGCTGCCGCCCGACGTGTTCGCCGAGCCGGTCTATAACCGCTCAAAGCTCGTCAACGCGACGATCGCGACGGTGGAAAAGAACCTGACCGAAGGCGCGCTGCTCGTCATCGTCGTGCTGTTCCTGCTGCTCGGCAACATCCGCGCTGCGCTCATCACCGCCGCAGTCATCCCGATTACCATGTTGATGACGGCCGCAGGAATGAACGGGCTGGGCGTGTCGGGCAATCTGATGAGCCTCGGCGCGCTCGATTTCGGGTTGATCGTCGACGGCGCCGTCATCATCGTCGAGAACGCGCTTCGCCGCCTCGCCGAACGCCAGGAGCATGAAGGCCGGCTTCTCACCCGCGAAGAGCGGATGGAGGAAACGACGCTCGCGGCCAAGGAGATGGTGCGGCCGACCGTTTATGGTCAGCTCATCATCTTCCTCGTCTTCGTGCCGCTGCTCACCTTCCAGGGCGTTGAGGGCAAGACGTTCGCGCCGATGGCGATCACGTTGATGGTGGCGCTCGCCTCTGCTTTCGTCCTGTCGCTTACCTTCGTTCCCGCGATGATCGCGATCGTCGTCAAGGGCCGGGTCAGTGAGACGGAAGTGAAGCCGATCCGCTGGTTCAAGGAACGCTACGCCCCCGTGCTGGGCCGGGCTGTCGCCCGCCCGATGCCCTTCATCCTGGGCGGTGTCGGCGTGTTCGTCGCGGCCGTGCTGAGCTTTGGCTTCCTCGGCGAGGAGTTCATGCCGCAGCTCGACGAGAAGGACATAACCGTCACCAACTTCCGCGTGCCATCTGCGTCGATCGACCAATCGACGCAGATGCAGCTCCAGATCGAGAATGCATTGAAGACGCTGCCGGAGGTGGCGCTGGTCTTCTCCAAGAACGGTAACGCCGACCTCGGCACCGATCCGATGCCACCCAATGCGTCGGATACCTACGTCATCCCCAAGCCGGAGAACGAGTGGCCGACGGAGGTGAAAAGCAAGGAGGACATTCTTCGCCGCATCGAGGAGCGGATGAAGCCGCTGATCGGCAACCGGACGGAGATCCAGCAACCGATCCAGATGCGCTTCAACGAGCTGATCGCCGGCGTTCGCGCCGACGTCGCGATCAAACTTTACGGCGACGACCTCGACGCGATGAGCGAACAGGCGAAGCGCATCGCCGCCGTCATGCGCACGATCCCCGGCGCTGGCGACGTGAGTGCCGAACAGACGTCCGGCGCGCCGACCTTCGACGTGCAGATCGACCGTCAGGCGGCGGGCCGTTACGGCCTGTCGGTCGAGGAGGTGGCGAACACCGTCTCGGCTGCGCTTGGCGGGCGTGAGGCCGGGCTGCTGTTCGAGGGCGACCGGCGGTTCGACGTCGTGGTCCGCCTGCCCGACGCGCAGCGGGACGACCTTGAGACGCTGGGGTCGATCCCGGTGATGCTGCCCGCTGCCGAAGGTCAGGTGGCGCGCTCGATCCCGCTAAGCCAGGTCGCCCGGTTCAACTACACCCAAGGGTTGAACCAGATCAGTCGTGAGAACGGCAAGCGGATGGTGGTCGTGCAGATCAACGTGCGTGGGCGCGACCTTGGCGGGTTCGTCGAGGAAGCGCAGGCGAAGATCGGCCAGATGCAGCTCCCCGCTGGCATGTATACCGAGTGGGGCGGCACCTTCGAGAGCCTGCAATCGGCTCGGCTACGCCTGCTGATCGTGGTGCCGATCTGCTTCATTGCGATCTACGCCCTGCTCTACATGGCGCTCGGCAGCTTCGTGTCGGCGGCGATCGTGTTCTCGGCGGTGCCGATGGCGCTTGCCGGGGGCGTGTTTGCGCTGCTGCTGCGCGGCATCCCCTTCTCGATCACCGCAGCGGTCGGGTTCATCGCCCTGTCGGGCGTCGCCGTCCTCAACGGCCTCGTGATGATGAGCGCGATCGGGAAGCATCGCGAGGAAGGGGCGAGCGACGATGACGCGATCGTGGACGGCGCAATGGAGCGCGTCCGCCCGGTGCTGATGACCGCGCTGGTGGCATCGCTCGGCTTCGTGCCGATGGCGCTCGCCACCGGCACAGGTGCCGAGGTGCAACGGCCGCTCGCAACCGTCGTCATCGGCGGCCTCATTACTTCGACCGCCCTGACCTTGCTGGTGCTGCCAGCGATCACCGCCCTGGCGGGCCGGTGGTCGCAACGGCGACGCCCCGACCCTGCCACCCCGACGCACGCGCTCGCGTGATGAAGCGGAGACAATTTACCGTGGAAACATCATCCAACCGCCCGTGGCGCCTCCCGCTGCACTTGAGAGGGGTGACGACGTTCCTTGCCGTCGCCACCGCGACGTTCATGGCAAGCGCCGCCTATGCACATGGGGTCGCCGAAGGCGATCAGGCATTCATCGAAACGATCAACGGACCCGCCCCTGGCGCCTTCCTCTATCTCGGCGCCAAGCACACGGTCACAGGTTACGACCATCTGCTGTTTCTGTTCGGGGTGATCTTCTTCCTCTACCGGATGAAGCAGGTTGCCGCCTACGTGACGCTGTTCGCGATCGGCCACAGCACGACGCTGATCGCCGGCGTTCTGCTCGGCACCCACGTCAGTCCCTATGCGATCGACGCGATTATCGGTCTGTCGGTGGTCTATAAGGCGCTCGACAATCTCGGTGCCTATCAGCGGTGGTTCGGCGTCCAGCCTAACGCCAAGGCCGCGGTCCTGATCTTCGGCCTGTTCCACGGCTTCGGCCTCGCGACCAAGCTCCAGGACTTCGCGCTGCCATCGAACGGCCTTTTGGTGAATCTGTTGTCGTTCAACGTCGGCGTCGAAATCGGCCAGTTACTCGCTCTGTCCGCGATCCTGATCGTCATGGGCTACTGGCGCCGCACCGCCAGCTTCCGCCGACATGCCTTTGCCGCGAACGTGGTCCTGATGACCGCGGGCTTCGTCCTTACCGGCTACCAGCTCGCCGGCCTCATTCTCGAAGGGAACGCCTGATGAAAAACGCCAATCTGCCAAACGTCGGCGATCTCCCGACGCTGCGCCAGCTCAACCGGGCAACGGCGCTTGCCTTCGGCGTCGCCGTCGCGCTGCTCGCGACGACGATCCTGCCCGCCGAATACGGCGTCGATCCGATCGGGACGGGCCGCCTGCTCGGCCTCACTCGCATGGGAGAGGTCAAGCAGGCCGAACATGCAGCCGAGACCGCCACAGTCCCGGCGACCACGGCGCCGGCTTCGCCGGCTGCAAGGTCGAGCGTGCCGGCGACCGCGCAGACGGCCGAGGTGAAGATCACGCTCCAGCCCGACGAAGGTCGCGAAGTGAAGGCAGACATGCGCGCTGGCGACCGGATCGCCTACGCCTGGTCGACCGGCGGACCGGAGGTCCGTTTCGAGCTTCACGGCGAGGAACACGACGCGCCGGCAGATAAATACACCAGCTACGAGAAAGGATCGTCCGCCGGCGAGAAGGGCGATTTCCAGGCTCCTTTCGACGGGATGCACGGATGGTATTGGCGCAACCGCACCACTGCGCCCGTGACCATCACCGTGACGGCGACCGGCACGTTCCGCAGCTTCGCTGCGAAGCCGAAATCCTGATCGTAGCGATGCACTCCACCCTTTCCACCACGAGGAGACTACCCATGAAATACGCAGTCCTAGCCGTCGCGGTATTGGCCGCAGCCCCCGCCGCCGCCCATCCCGTTCACGACGAGGAAGCGCATAGCCAAGCGCCCGCCGAGGTGGCGCGTCAGCACGTCGTTCGCATGGTGACGCAATCCAAGCTCGCCCCGAGCTGGTCCAAAGCAAAGGTCGAGGGCACCGCGCAGCGGACCGCCAACGGCGCGCGTCAGACCGTCGTGACTTTCACCAATCCCTCCGAGCCTGTCGCACGGCGCACGCTTCACGTCGTGATTGGTGCGGACGGCAAGGTTGTTTCCGCCAACCCTTCGGCGAGCTGAATAACCGGCTCGTTGCGGGACCATACCCGAGCCGGCAGCCCTTCGGGGTTGCCGGCCAACTTGGCGACGGACCCGCGAGGCGTGAGTCCGGATTAATGAGGAAGCGGAATGGTTGACGTGCGCATCTGCGCCGCCACGCTACTTATGATGACCGTTGGCTGTTCGGAGCCGTCACCAAATACTCGCGACACGTCGGAGATACACCGACCTCACTCAATGACGCGGGTCTTGGAACAGCGATACGTCACATGCGCAGACGGCAGCCGGGCCGACATTGATTTCCTCGACGACGGTTTGCGCATGGCCGTGACATGGTTGCCGTCCGGGCCGACCGAGATTCTGGCGGCGTCCAAGACAGGAGAGCCCTTCACGGGGCGTCACACGCGTGCGATCATGGCCGGAGGAACGATCGCATTCGAGCGCGGTCGCACTCTCCTACGCATCTGCCAACATCCTCACCGATGATAATGAGCGGGTCTGACGCTTCGGCGGTGAAGACGGCGAAATCCATACCATCAGGCTTGAAGACCCTGCGCGACCCTGACGGGCACGGCCCTATCGGCGCGTTCGCGCCGACCGAGCCACCGTCCCGGCGTCTCGTCCCAAAGGGTAACGATCCTCGCGTGAGGTGTGCCACGTGGCACACCTGCGGACGCGCAAAGATGCGAGACGCTCCCCTGTAGAGCGCCACGGCCCTCCCCCGGAGGCCCGCCAGCGCGGGGAACACCAAGGGCTGCTGCCCTTTCGTTCCCGAAGGAAAATAGACGGCCCCGTGTGGTCCGCCAAGCGCGGCACCCGACGCCCTAAGGGGCGTCGGCCGCGCTAAGGCGGCCTGCCCGCGCCAGGCCATCGATTTTCCTCCTCCCTCCCCATCCCGCTCCTCGCCGGAGAGGCAGACCCGGTTGCTGCGGCAACCGGCTTTCAGCCGCAGGAAGAAGGAGGAAAGAGAATGGCTTACACCCGATACAAGGGCGATCCCTACTGGAAACGGGCCAATGTGGACGGGACCAGCGCGGACGGCACCCCCTACCGCCGTGGCGAGCGCGTGTTCTTCTATCCGCGTTCCGGCGCGACCTACGCAGGGGACGGCGCGGCGCGCGCATCGGCCGAGTTTGACGAACTCGCGAGCCTCGAAGGCTGACCCCTCCCCCATCACCGAACCTTATTCAGATCAGGAGCATCATCATGGGTATCATCACCGTCAAGCTGTCGCAGCTTCGCCTTTCCCCGCTCAATCAGCGGCGCGTGAAGCCTTCCGCCGTCGAGAGCATGGCCGACGACATTGCCGCGCACGGCCTGTTGCAAAACCTTGTCGCCTATGAGGACGAGGGCCTGTTCTATGTGTTCGCCGGAGGGCGGCGCTATCGCGGCCTCAAAGAACTGGCGAAGCGCAAGCAGATCAAGAACAGCGACGCGTTTCCCGTCGAGGTCCGCACCAAGGAAGAGGCCATCGAACTGTCGCTCGCGGAGAACTTCCAGCGCGAGGACATGCACCCGGCAGACAGCATCCGCGCCTTTGCGGCGCTACGCGATACCGGCATGGACGCCGAGGAAATCGCTGCCCGGTTCGGTCAGGCGGTCAGCTTCGTCTATAAGATGCTTCGCCTTTCCGCGCTGGCACCGGCGCTGATCGACCTGATCGCCAAGGACCAGTTGTCGCTTGAGGCGGCGCGCGCGCTCACCCTCACTGACGACCACGACCAACAGGTGAAGGTATGCAAGGCGGCGAACGGCCACGCCCACACCATCCGGCGGATGCTCACCACCGAGAAGGTGGACACCACCAGCGGCGCGTTTATCTTCGTCGGGCGCGACGCCTACGAGGCGAAGGGCGGGACGATCACGGTAGACCTGTTCAGCCAAGGGGCCGAGGGGTTTGCCGACCATCCCGAGCTTGTGCAGGAACTGGCGGAGGACAAGCTGGACGGTATCGCCGACGAGTATCGCGCGATCGGTTGGCATGAGGTCCGCGCCACGCTGGACCGGCCCTACGACCTTTACATGAAGGGCAGCCTGTATCCGGCCACGCGCGAGCCGACCGAGGACGAGGCCGCGCGGATCGAGGCAATCGACGTCGCTATCGAACAGATCGCCGAGGCCGAGGGCGAGGACAGCGACCGCATCGCGCCGTTGTCCGATCAGCGGGATGCGATCACTGAGGGCTTGCGCGGGTTCAATGCCGAGCAGGTCGCGGTCGGGGGCGTGGCGCTCTGGGTTTCGCATGACGGATCGCTCGGCAAGAGCTTCTATCGCGCGAAGGCCGAGCCGAAGCCCAAGGCGAGCAGCGGCGAGCCGCAGCCGCTCTACAGCAACAGCCTTGTTGCAGACCTGTCGCGGATCAAGACCCGCATCGTGCAGGAGGCGGTTTCAGCCGACCCGGCGCTGGCGCTGGATGTGCTGCTGGACAGCCTTGCGGGTCAGCTACTCCACGGCGCGCACAGCTATCAGATGGCGATAGACGTGCAGGCCAAGACCATCGCGACCGATGTTGCCGACGACCTTATGGCGACCAGCGACGTGCGGGAGGTCGAAGAAACGATGGCCGACCGCTTCGCATCGGTCCCAGCAGATGGCCGGTTCGAGGTCATTCGCGCCATGAGTCACGACGACAAGATGGCGCTACTCGCCGGATTGGTGGCGATGACGGTGGACGGCACCTTGTTCGCAGGCGGTGCCCCCGGTGCGCGTCACCATCACTTTGAGCAGGTGGCCCGCGCGACAGGCGTGGACATTGCGACCCGCTGGCAAGCCCCCATCGCCCTGTTCGACAAGATGCGCCGTGCGGCCCTTATCGACCTACTCCGCGCCGAATGCGGCGATGCCAGCGCCGACAACTGCGCAACCATCAAGAAGAAGGCAGACTTGGCGGTCAACGTGTCGGGGCGGCTCGCTTCGCACTGGCTTCCCGCGCCGATGCAGATCGGGGCGTTCGACCAGCCCGAGCGGCACGAACTGGACGATCCCGACGCCGATGCCTTCGATGGCGAGGACATGGAGGCCGACGAAATGGCGTAAACGGATACGGGGGGCGGTGATAATCACCCCCTTTTCTCGACCAACCGCCCAGCATCAGCCCCCTCGCCGGCGCGACAGCCATGCTCTGCATGGCCGTCGCGCGCGCTGCCCTTGCAGATCAGCGCACGCCGCCCGCCCACAAGGGACGGGCGGCGCGATGGCGAGTTTAATCGTAATGCGGGCCATCTACGTGAGTGCCGCTCAAATCGACGCCGCGCCGAACTGCCACGAGGTCGAAACGCTTGAAAAATGCGAGCGCTTCCCCCGGCGTGATGCGCAATTCGACAGCACGCACCTCTGCCGGGGCTGGCTCAAACTCAGCAGACCGAAGAAGATAAGCCACCAGCGACACATCGGTCACGGGTGTCCCCTGGTTCTCCCCAGAAGCGATCCTGAATCCAATGACACGCTCGTCGCTTTCAGCTTTTCCCAAAGACACCAGATGGCCGGCAAGCGCGACATTATCGGAAATGTCCGCGGCAACGGTTCCCTTGAAGTCGTTGTATTGGACGCCAGCGTTGAAGGTATCCATTGCTATCACTCCATTCTGCTATTCGCGTGTGAGCCGCGCAGCCCGTCACCCAAGCTGATACTACGACCGCCGCCATTCCTCACCAAGATCGCGCGTGGTTCGAACCATGCGAACAGATCGCCCAAGGCCCGACGTCTGTAAGCATTCAGCCATCGCCGGCGCCGATGTTCGGCCGCGTCATGGATCATATGGCATCGCTGGCAGAGTGCAGCCAAATTGCGTGGTGCGTTGTCGGTGGGGTCATGGTTCAGATGCGCACACGCGATATAGACCCGCGTGATGCGCACGATCGTCGCCACGTCCGACTTAGGCGCACGCACCCGGCGACCGCGCCCGTCGCGCCATTGGTGGCGATCAGCGTCCCACCAGCGTCCGTCACCCAAGTGGAACACCCGCCGGCCGTGCGGGCGCTGGCAATGCTCGCAGCGCCCCTTGGCGCGGCCGAACCGGATCAGCCTCGACAACTCAGGCCAGTCGATCGGGTAGAGCCAGCGATGTTCGGCCATGATCGGCATGACGATTCTATGAGTCAGCCGAGTCGAGAACGAAAGCAGAAAATCGGCTAGCGGTCCGCCCCGTGGGCGGGCGTTGGTTTGTAGAGGCAGTCCGTCAGTCTCCGCCCATCGTGAGGGGCGCGGAACGCCGCCTCAAGGATCAGCGGTCCCCCCAATTTGCTGCGCAAATCGGCTCCCCCGCTGCCCGGCAAGCCGGCCGCTGGCGCGGTCCTATGACCCGGCGTTCCGCGCCCCTCCCGCCGTCGTCGCCAATCACGGCAACACGGAGGTTTCCATGTCCCATCATCGCCTATTCGCGCAGCTCGCCTTCGAGCGCGCGCTGGGGATGGCCGCGCTGAACGCGCTGGTCCAGGCCGTCGTCGAAAGCGACCAGTTCCGCGCCGATGGCCGCGATCGTGACCCGCGCCACTTTTGGGTTCTCGCCGGAGACCTGGAGGAGGTCGTGCAGGATCGCATCCGCGACGTTCTCGATGGTCCCGGTCTCGGTGTTGTCGAGCGTGGCGAGCTGTTCCATCAGCCGCGTATCGTCGATCTGGTGATCGCCGCCCGCGACGCACGCAACGCGCCCTCCTGACGGGGGCGCGCTTGCGCGCGATAGTGCCGTGCGGAGATCCGCACCGCGCAACTCTCGCCGATCGCGATGCGCGCGACCGGCGCTAGGGGAACACCAAGGGCGCTGCCCTTTCGTTCCCGAACGACAATCGACCGCCCGTGTAATCCGCCAACCGCGGCACCCGTCGCCGGAGGCTTCGGCCGCGCTAGGCGGCTCGCCCGCACCAGCGGTAGATTCTCGCTCCCCCTCCCCATCCCGTCCTCGCCGGACAGGCAGGGCCGTGAGGCCGAGCGGCCTTGCGGCCCATGCCAGAAGGAGGATCAGTGATGTGCAGCCCCGAACAACTCGACACCATCCGTCGCCTTAATGACCTAGCCCGGAGCCAACCGGGCACCGCATCCATCGCCAACGTCACGCTGGGTTTCCAGTCTCTCCCCGACGCGGATCGCTTCGCGGCGCTGGCGGCGATCGTCGGCTTCTCGCAATTCACCGGCGACAACGATCCTCACGGAGAACATGATTTCGGCGCGGTTTATCGGCTCGCGACGGGAACGTGGACGCAGGAGCGACCGAGCGACGACAAGGCAATCGCCGAAACCGTTTTCTGGAAGGTGGACTACTACGACAACACGCTTACCTATGGCAGCGAAGCGCCGTGGGATGAGCAACAGACCAAGCGCGTGCTGACGATCATGCTCGCGAGCGAATACTGACGTCCCCGGCGTGCGATCCGCGTTCAAGCGAGCGCGGATCGCGACGCACCGACCGGCTCTTATCGCACGTGATTTGTTGAGGAATCGCGTTGGAAGGCGTAGGGTTATGAGCAGAAAGGATGACCGCGATGGCCCAGATCGATCTTGAAACGCTGCGCGAGCGCATCCGCCAGATGGATTTCGAGCGCGGCAGCCCTGAACAGGTTGCGCTTTGGCGCGAGGACGTAGCGGAAGCCCGTGCCAATCTCGTTATCGAGGATATGACCCCGACCATCGACGAGGACGCGATGTTCTCGATGATGCTCGACGAGGGCGTTCCGCCCGCCCTCATGCCCTCGATTATCCTCAGTCTCTATCAGCCCGGAACCCGCCAGATCGCTGCCTGACCTTGGCAAGCGATCCTTATACATATCCCGGCACCGAGACGCTTCGTAACCGGCTCGGGATTACGGAAGACAAAACGCTTACCGAGGCCGAACGACGACTGACGCAGGCGCGCGGCGCGGAGGCTGCGCGCCTGACCTTTCCAGCCACCGCCGACGGCTACCGTGCCCTTCACAAACACCTGTTCCAAGACCTCTACGATTGGGCAGGCCAGGACCGCACCGTCAACATCGCCAAGGGCGGATCGAGCTTCGCCGCCGTCCCCTACATCGCGCGCGAACTCGACAAGCGGTTCGCCGAGGTAGGAGCGCAGAGCGGCTTGCGGGTGCTTCCTCGCGACGAGTTTTTCGATCGGCTCGGCAACCACATCAACGAGATCAACGCCATTCATCCCTTCCGCGAAGGGAACGGGCGCACCATGCGCCACCATGCCGCCCAGCTCGCCCGCGAAGCCGGCCACCCGATCCGCATCGCCGCGATCGACAAGGACCGTTGGATGGAGGCGTCCCGTCACGGCTTTCTTACCGGCGATCATCGCGGAATGGCGGCGGTTCTCTCCGCAGCGGCGATCAAGCGCGACCTCGCGCCCGAGGCGCGGATTGGCCCCGCAGGGATCGCCATGCTCCCCAAGCGCGCGCCGCCCGAGGGGCAACGCTACCGCGTGACGCTGACCAAGGCGCGCGAGGAGCTGGAACGCTATTTGCCGGCCGCTCGCCAACAGGCGGCCGATCGGCTGCGTGGGTTGATTAAGGAGGGTGCCCCCTCCCCCGCCATCGCCAACGCGCGCACCGAACTCGCCTATGTCCGCCATGCCAAAGGGCCGATCTATCAATCGCACCTTCTCACCTATCTAGGTGTCCGTCAGGTCGATGCCGTCGTGACGCCGCAGCAGACGCCGTTGGAGCGCGTGCGGGAGATCGGCGCAGCACTCGGTGTTCAAATCAACAACCAGCAGCCGGCCCAGCTCCAGCGCGCCGTGCGGTCGCTGGAGCGGCCGATCCTGCCCCCTGGTCACTCGCCGGGGCAGGAGCGGCTTGCCGAGCTGTTCCTGAAGAACACGCCGGAGAAGAACCAAGCCGATCCGCGCCTTGCGCCCGCCCAGGCAATCGTCGACGCGGCCATGAAGACCGCGCGCGATCGGGGCGAGAGCGCGCGCATGGTCGGAGCCATCGCGGAGTCGACGCGCCAGCTCGTCGCCGATCGGATCAAAGCGGGCGGATCGCTGGACGTCAAAATCGGCCGCGCGACCCCGGCGCAAGCGCCAGCACCGCGCGATAAGGACCGGAGTCGCTGACAGCTTTTGGAGGACGGGGGAATGTGCAATCGGTTGTGTGATTGCGGTCCCCGCCGCAAGCGGGAACCGGATTGTCAACGCAAGGAGATGCGGTCGTGAAACCTGATACGGTCACCGTCACAGATGAAACGTGAGTTGTCACCTTCGTGTCGAATATCTCAAAGTGCCTGCTTCCGGCATTCAGAATTGATATCAACCCTCCATGCTTCAAAGAACTTCATTTCCGGGTTGGGAAATATCAGATCGAGAGCGCAAAATACTCACGCTAAACTTTTATTGCGTTCTCTTGATTAAAACCGCGTAGTCGCGATTTTTGACATCCATGATCCGTCTTGCTCGGTCTTAACGTCAGCGGCAGGGATCGAACCCGCACCCCATTGCCGGGGATCGCTTTAGCGATACGTCTGCCAATCCTGGGGATGAGACCTCCCCGGTGCCGCGCGAAGTCTTCCCTACCGAGAAGAAGACCCCTCGGTGCGCCTGGGCGTGCGGTGATCGTCGCCGGGCAACCGGCCATTGGAGCCGGTCACGATGGAATGGGGCTTCGCGATCCAGGCGCCGAGCAAGCGCGACCCGGTCGTGAAGCTGGACAAGTATGTGACCCATGGCCGCAACCTCGCTTCATCGATGTGGAAGCCGTGTAAGCGTCCGGTGAGCCGCGTGTTGCCCCGCACGGCGTAGCCGTCGATGTCCGG
>NZ_JBDGHY010000017.1:0-24703 GCF_039615155.1 Sphingomonas epibiotica
TCCGCCCGCGCTCCTGTTATACGGGACCGAGGATACCGTCGTGCGTCCACGGAACAGCGAAGCGCTGGCCGCCAAGCTACGCGCGGGCAGCGTGACTGTAGAGCAACGGGCATATCCCAAACTGGGCCATGTCGGCATCCTGCTTGCGCTTGCCCGCCCGTTCCGCGGTCGCGGGCCGGTCCTGGCGGATGTCGCGGGGTTCATTCGGTCGACGGTGAAGGTGGATGAGGCCGATCGCCGCCGAGACAGGTGAACGTTCGCGTCCCGTTGGTCGCTTCCCGACTGCCGATAGTCAGTCAGATAGGTTGTTGTTTGTCTCCGTCCCTGTAGTCCGCGCCAGCAGAGACTTCCCCACAAATATCTGTCTCCGCATGGCGGACGATAGCCTCGCAAATCTCATGCGTCGCCAAGATGGCGGTCGCATCGACCGGCCTGCGCTCCCGAACCGCGATCAGAAAGTCGTCGCACATCGCCTCGAAGCCGCGTTGCCGTCCGACCGAAATCCAGTCCGCCCGTCGTTGCGTGCATTGCGTACCTCGCGCTTCGACACGCTCGGCAAGGTCCCGCACACTGTGGCGCATCCCACCGCCGATGACGTCCAGGCGCTCCTCGTCGAGTCCGCTGTTCCGGTGCATCATGCCGATTGCGGTGAACCCGTCGCCTGCCAGCGTCAGAGTGATGCTATGCAGCATTTCGTCGACGGCATGGGTTTCGATGGTGCGGCGGCGAACCGGCGCGGGGGCGAGCGACAGCAGCGTATCGACGACGTGAATGAAGTCGTCGAAGACGACGCGGCGGGGCAGGTCCGGTTGCCGGTGGCGATGCTTTTCCATGACGATGAGGTTCGCATCGACAGTGCGCAAGGCGACATAGTCCGGCGCGAACCGCCGATTGAAGCCGAGGACGAGCGGCGTGGCCCGCGCCGCCGCGAGGGTAACGAGCCCTTCAACTTCAGAGAGAGTATCCGCAAGCGGCTTGTCGACCAAGGTCGGGATACCCCTGTCGATCAGAAGCCTGACCAGTTCGCCATGCGCGGGCGTGGCTGCGTGGACGAAGGCGGCATCGAACGACGTCACGGAAAGCGCGTCGGCCACATTGGCGTGCCGATTGACGATGCGGAACTCGCGACCGACTTCGTCGAGAACGACTTTGTTCCTGGTCGTGAGATGGATATCGAGATCGCCGCGCCGCGAAAGCACCGGAAGATACGCCTTGCGGGCAATGTCGCCCAGCCCGATAATGAGTATGCGCATATCCATATCTTCCGGTTCACTACGATCGCCATCTGCATCGGCTAAGGCTACGCACGCCCTTGCGTGCCGTGCAACCACTCGTCAGAGCGACCCAAAGACAGACGTTTGGAACCCTCTACCTGCCTTCCTGATTCCGGACGCTCGTTCAGTTCCATATCACCAGGCAACGGCGTCACGAACCTGCGAGGTCCTATCTGTACCGTAGCTGGATTTGATCATTGCAAAGCGGCGTGAACAAAGCGGGTGCGGCGTTGCCGGACAATCCTCTGCGCATGAGCGGTTGCTGCAGCGAAAGGGTCTGCTCCCCATGCGTTGAGCGAATGCCATCCACTTCCCGAAAAATTGTGCCCCGCCTCCGGAAGGATGAGCAATTCGGTAGGCAACGCTGCGGTGCGCCGCCCCGAAGCGATGTGCCGTGCCATGTTCGAAGACGGCCAGACGGTGTCCTGACCGCCGCCGACTACCATCATCATCGGTTGGCAGTAACGCTCAACCGAAATCTCCGCTGCGACGGCGTCGTCCGGATGATCCCGCCGACCGGCGACATGAGCCGGCGCCAGCATGGCCGGCTCGCCCCGCGCCATTGCGGCAAGCGCCGTTGCCATACCGGTATAGGATACGAATGGCAGCGGTTGACCGGCAAGCGCGAAAGACGAACGTATTGCCTCGGTCTGGACGCCGAGGCCTCAACCTTCCCATACGACATCGGATGGTACGATCCCCACCGCCGCCAGGAGTCTTGGGTAAAGCGCCGCAGCGATCGTCGCAAACTCGGCACCTTTGGATGCGCCTATTACCGCAATCCGCCGTCCGTCCAGTCCAGGCTGACTGGCAATCCAGTCACGCAGCCTCGCCAGACGATCGACCGGTATGTCGGCAAAGGCGGCAGGACGCCCCTTCATCGCTGGGTCGGTGATCCCGAGGGGGCGTAATAGGCCAGAACGAGCGCGGCATAGCCGGACCTGGTGAGGAAGGGCACCATGCTTCGACCGAAGCTGCCGCCGACCGCCGACTCGCCGAGCAGCACCACAACCGGCGGCGCTGTATCACCGGATTTTTGGTACAACGTCGCACCCGCAAAAACCGACACGGCAGAGACCACAAGCCTGGGTTCGGTCTCGAGTACCGCCGCGTCCCCCGCGGCAACCGAGCAGCCATCGGCCGCGACGCTCAGGCGAAGGACGCTCATAGACAGCTCGGTGGGTTGTTCCTTGGACCGGTGCATTGCCTAGAACAGCGCCGTCACGCCCCGCATAGTCACCGTTGACTGGTGCCGCGCAAGCAAGATTAACGACACCCGATCGGTCAGCCTCGAAGCGGGCGACCGGGCGCAGCGAAACGGAAGCACGTTGCTCGACGCTTATCTGTCCGTCCGCACCCGGCGGCAAACCGCGAACCACGACCGGGACGACATCACCGACTACGATAGTGTCGGGTGTTGCGGTGACCGGCGTAGGACTTGGTGCGGTGGCGAACAGCAGCAAAAGGGCAGTGACGTCGCTCGCAATCAGGGGGCAAATCCTTCGAGAAGTGCCCCGCTCTACTACGATCGTTGTAATTGCCGGCGAAAAGCCACGAACGACCACCGGTAGCAGTCAACAAACACCCCTAAACGACGAATTGGTGTATCAATTGCACACCCGAACGCTGACCTCAACGGACTCGGCACCGTTCATATGCGCGATCACTCGTTCATCTCGGCGATTGCATCGATCCGGAAGCGAAGGATGCCTTCCTCCACGCGCCACCGGCCGGTCATATTGACCGCTTTGGCGCCGACGAAGAGTCTTCATCCGTTTTCAACCACGTCCTTAACGCTCCGGTAACGCCCCCTGCCATAAAGTTGCCACGCACCGTACCACACGGCGCACGGGGGTTAGGCGATGCATCTCGCCGCGTGATTTTGGGGGAAATTCTAGGTGGTTGTGATTCATTCGGCTCGTGGCGCGTTGCGCCTCGGCATCTCGACGGCTGCGTTGCTGGCCGCGACCGCCTTTCCCGCGGTGGCCCAGAATGCTGTATTACCACAGGCCGCAGCCACGGCTGAACCAATAGTCGAGGATGCGGCTGCGGCACCCGTGACGAACCTTCCGGCAGCACCCGCCGCCGCCGATGCCGGTCAGCCCGCGACCATCATCGTCACAGGCACGCTGTTCCGCGATTCGAACGCCAGCTCGATCTCGCCGGTGACTGTCCTCAGTTCCGAAACGCTCGAACGCGCGAACATCACCACCGCGCAGGACGCGATCCGTTCGGTTTCGGCCGACAGCGCCGGGTCGATCTCGACCGGCTTCCGCAACGGCTTTTCGGCCGGTGGTGCCGCCGTGTCGCTGCGCGGTCTGGGCGTGTCGTCGACCGTCGTGCTGATCGATGGCTTGCGCTCGGCCAACTTCCCGCTGAATGACGACGGCCACAACGCCTATGTCGACCTGAACTCGATCCCGTTCAGCATCGTCGACCGGATTGAAGTGCTGAAGGACGGCGCGTCGTCGACCTATGGCGCGGACGCGATCGGCGGCGTCGTGAACCTGATCAGCAAGAAGAATTTCCAGGGCGTCGAAGGATCGGTGCAGGGCGGCACCACCGAAAAGGCCGATGGCTCGCGCTACCGCGCGACGCTGACCGCCGGCTATGGCGATTACAAGGAACAGGGGTTCAACTTCTACCTGAACGGCGAATATACCTATGACGCCTATATCACCAACAATTCGCGGGGTTATCCGTTCAACACGCTGGACCTGAGGCCGAGCGGCCTGAGCGATCGCAACCTGAACGACGAATCGCTGACCGCCCAGAACCCGCAAGCGGTCGTCGTCCGCGTCAGCCAGAGCGACCTGAACAACCCGCTGTCGGGCAAGGTCGGATCGCCGTTGACCAACCAGTATCAGCTGCTCAACCCCGGTTCCTGCCCGTTCGGCACCTATACGGTAAACACGACCGCCGCACAGGGGACCGGCTGCGCGCACAACATCCCGGCCGAATATTCGATCATCCAGCCGCAGCAGCAGCGCTATTCGACCACCGGCCGCCTGAGCATTCGGCTGAGCGACAACCTTGAGATGTTCGCCAGCGGCAGCTATTCGCATTCCGAAGTCGACATCAAGGGCGCCCCGACCGGCATCCGCCAGACCCAGCCCTTCGGAAGTTCGGCGGCGCTGGCATCCAGCAGCCCGGGCATAGTGCTGCCGGTCTATGTCTGTGCGGCCGGCATCAACTGCGCGACGGCGGCGGATCGGCGGCTGAACCCGAACAACCCCTATGCCGCTGCATTCGCCGCCAATCCGGGCCAGGGCGCGGCGCGCATCTATTATTCGTTCGGCGACATCCCGGCGAACAGCCACCGCTATGTAGACGTGTTCCGCACCACGGCGGGCATTTCGGGCGATCTGGGCAGCGGGTTCAAATTCCGCCTGAACGGCGTCTATGCCCGCGACAACTTCGCCGTCGCGCAGCGCGGCTTCCTGAATATCCAGGGGCTGCTGAACGCGATCAACACCGGTGCCTACAATTTCGTCAATCCGGAACAGAATAGTGCGGCGGTGCGCGCGCAGATTTCGCCCGATCGCACCACGCCATCCTATTCGACGGTCGCGACGATCGGCGGTTCGCTGCTGAAGGCATTGCTGCCGCTGGGCGGGGGCGACCTAAATGTCGGTGCCGGGTTCCAGGTCCGTCGCGAAACACTGATGAACCGCAACCAGAACCGCGACCTTAGCTATTACGGGCTTAATACGTCGTCGGCACGCGGCGCGCAGACAGTGACCGCCGGCTTCTTCGAAATTGACGCCCCGTTCGTGCGCGAATTCGACCTGAACGTGTCAGGCCGCTACGACAATTATTCGCAGGGCTATAGCCGTTTCTCGCCGAAGGTCGGCATGAAGTTCATGCCGGTCGACCAGTTCTCGCTGCGCGCCACTTATTCGAAGGGGTTCCGTGCGCCGACCTTCGCCGAAAACAATCCGGCCAGCAGCTATGCCGGCTTCTCGCCGTTCACCCCGCCGGCCAGCTTCGTCGCCGCGCATCCGGGCAACCCCGCCTATACCAACACCTACAACATCGGTAACGGCGCGACCGGCAATGCCGACATCCTGCCCGAAGTCTCGCGCAGCTTCTCGGCCGGCGCGATCTTCAAGCCGGTGCGCTGGTTCAACGTCACCGTCGACTATTACAACATCAAGAAGTCGAACCTGATCGTCACGGGTCCGCGCCGCGCCGCAGCGATCGCCGCCTATTATGGACAGACCAATGCGACCGCCGGATGTGCCGCGCTGGCAGCGGTCGGCGAAGGCTATCGCTGCAACGTCCTCGATGCGCCCGATCCGGACAACCCAAACGCCCTGCCCCGTCTGCTCGTGTTCGACGTACCCTATGTCAACGCGAACTATCAGGTCAGCTCGGGCGTCGACATGCAGGCGAACCTGAACGTCCCCGTGACGGACCAGCTGCGCCTCATCAGCCGGCTCGACGTCACACAGATTATCAATCTCGATCTGGTGACCCCGGATGGCGTGGTGCAGAAATATGCCGGTACGCTTG
This sequence comes from Sphingomonas epibiotica, assembly GCF_039615155.1. NCBI lineage: Bacteria > Pseudomonadati > Pseudomonadota > Alphaproteobacteria > Sphingomonadales > Sphingomonadaceae > Sphingomonas > Sphingomonas epibiotica. The sequence continues at coordinate 5,790 of NZ_JBDGHY010000017.1, forward strand.
GGCCGTACCAGCTGTCGTCGGGTGGCGGTACGCCGCGCACGCGTGGCAATTGGCAGAACTCGGTCGAGGTGGGCAACTTCGCAGTGACCGCGACGACCTATTATGTCGGCCGGATCAAGCAGGTTGCAGCGGACAATATCACGCCAGTCGACGGGGTGATCGACTTGTCGTGCAGCAAGGCGTTGACCGCGCAATGCTACATCCGGCCGTTCATCTATGCCGACCTGAACGCCGCGGTGGAGGTGAACGATCAGTTCCGCTTCTTCGTGAACGTCCAGAACGTAACCAACGCCCGCGCACCGCTCGCGTCGGGCGCCTATACCAGCAATCCGAACTATCTCAGCAGTTGGCATTATGCTGGGTTGGTCGGCCGCAGCTTCAGCGCGGGTGCCAAGTTCAGCTTCTGATTTTCTGCACGAACGCTGCGCATGGGGCGCTCTCCCGATGCGCAGCGTGCGGGCCATCGTCGCTTAGCTTGACATACCACTTTAAGCGGCCGTTCTCGTTTCTCCATGCAAGCTTTCTGACACAGGGTGGAAGACCTATGAGCTGCTGCCGGTTTCGTGGACACCGAGATAAGGTGTTTTTGAGACTGGAGTCGCAGCGTACCGCCCTCGTCGGCACTGGCAAGATCAGTGGGCGTAGCAGGGATAGCGGTCCACGAACGCCGCGCGCTTCGCACGCGTGTTGAGGCTGTCGAACCGCCGCTCAAGGTCCAGCCATACCGCGACGAAACACTCCCGCGCGCAAAGGCGGTGAATGTTGGCGACGCTGCCCCGACTTCTACCGTCCCAAATGACGAAGCCACAGCCCGCCTTGGTCGCCATCGCCCTGTCCTTGGTGGCGTGAAAACCAGCGGTGCCCGCTCGTCCCTCCCCCGGTATGTTCCTGACCTTCCAATCACCGACATTGTTGCGCGGGAAGCCGTCCGCCGTGAACACGGTTACGTCCGGCGCGTGCTGATCCATGAACAGGCGTTGGACGGTCGTGTCGACCCCGCGGGTATCTCCGATCAGGATGGGAAGTCGACGATCGATGACCTCGAGCAACCGCGTCAAGACGGGGGTCGGCAGGTGCCGGATCGCGATCTTCCCGGGGATGAAGACGGAGGGCTTGTCGGTCGTATGCGCTGACAACCGGACGCGGCGGGATCGTAGTGCGCGAACGTGATCGTCCCGGCGCGGAGCACGGACGGGCGCCGGTCAAACAAGTCGGGAGCGACGGGGACCTGCCGTTCGATATTGAGAAAGCGGTCCCACTCCCTCCATTCGACGTCGGTTTCGATGATGACCGGATAGTAGCGGCCGAGCGGCAGCGACGGCGAGGCATAGGGCTGCGGAATGTCGATCAGGCAGACGTCCGGCAGCGTCGGGAGCGGGCGGCGATAGTGCAGGCGCTGGCGCGCGATCGTATTACCAAGGCGCATGGCGGATCACATGCGTCGAACCAGATGCCGGACAGCGACGACATCGCAGCGATCGATATTAATTCATATCCGGCGGCGTCCGTAAGGGGGAACGATGTATTATATTCTGATGATCGATGACCAGTCGGCGGGTGTTGCCTCCACGACGTTCGTGACCCGCGAGCAAGCGATCGCGATCATGGCGATGGCGCCCGGCGATGCGGTCCAGCTCGATGATGACGAGATTACCAATCATATCGGCGAACCCGGTCAGAAGGATCCGTTGATCGAGTTCGTCTCTCGCGGTGTGCGGCCATCCGCGCGGCGATCGCGCCTGCTGCCGCAATTACAGGCGATCCGGGATGGCAAAGGCGTGCCCGCCGACGATTGAGAGGCATCGGTCAGGCAAGAACACTACAGCGTCGAGTGGCCGATCACCGGCTCGACATGCATGAACGCGCCGAAGCGGCGGCGGACCTCGGCAACCGCTTCATCGGTGGCGTCGACGATCACCCGATCGGGATTGGCGTCGCCGACCAGCGTCACGCCCGGAACTTGCTCCGCCCGGGTCGCTTCGACGCCTTGACCACGCAGGCCGCGTTTGATGGCGACGACAAACCGCATACTCTGTCCACTTGTCTCCGGCGTCAGCATAGCAGCTATGTCAGGAAAGCGATACCGCGCCCTTGAAACTTCGGCGCGAGCCCGACATCCTGCAAGGCGGCGGTGAGCAGGCTGCGGCACAATGCCGCGCGGGATGCGTCTCGCGGCAATGTCGCAAGACCCGGCTGACGCGATAGCAGTGCCGCCGCGATGCCGCAGGCCACCGGCGACGCCATCGACGTGCCATCCATCGCGGCGAACAGCGCGTCGCTCTGGCCATCGGGATCGTGAACAGGCGCGATGATGCCGACGCCTGGTGCAGTGCAGTCGATCTCCGCACCGAAACAACTGAAGCTGGCGAGAAACAGATTGTCGCGGCCGAAGCGGTCCGCCGTCTGCGGCAGGCGGGTCGCGCTGAGCGATGTCGGCGGTGCCCAGCCTGCGAGGCCCAGCGCGGACACCGCCACGCATTCCGGGAAGGCGGCCGGGTAGCTGACCGGTCCGGCTTCGTTGCCCGCAGCGACGACGCAGAGCGTACCGCGTTCCAGCGCATCGAGCATGGCGTCGTGGATGACTTCGGATGGCGTCGACGCACCGAGGCTCATGTTGATCAGGTCGACGCCATGCCCGCGCGACAGGGCGTCGATCGCGTTGGCGATGTCCGCGTTGGAGGCAAGCTTGCCCGGCGCAAAGACCCGCGCGGCGAACAGGTCGACGCCGGGCGCAATGCCGCCATAGTCGCCCTGCCCGACCGGACGTCCGCCGATGGTCCCAGCGACATGGGTGCCGTGGCCCTGAACGTCGTCGGTCGCACCAGGGGCGTTGTCCTCGACACCATCGATGAAACTGCCGATGCCATGGGCATGCCGAAGGCAGCGATGTGGCCCGAGCCCGGTGTCGATCACTCCGACCCGTACGCCCGAGCCCAAGGCGGAATCGAAGGCAGTGATGCCGGTCGCCGCATGCCACCAGCCGAGCGGGCCATCGGTCGGGAGTTGCACGCAATCGATCGCCGTCGCGGCCCCACGCGACAGCGTCGGCCAGAAGCCGCCGTTCGGCAGCCCGACCACGCCCGCGACCACGGCGCGGGCGGGGTTCGGCACATCGCAGCGCCCGTTCAAGTCAGTGATCGCTTCGGCGCTGGATGTGCCGCAGAACCCGCGAAAGAACACCGTGATGCGGCAACCAGGGAGCGCTGCGCCGCCGCCGGTCACGATGATGCTGGTGACGTTGCCGAACGCCGCCGGAGCCACCCCCATGGGCACCGCGCCGCCCAGATCGGGAGGCAGCACGGTCAGCGGGTGATGGAGGATCTCGGGTTCGATAATCGTATCGGGGCCTGCCGCAGCGCGCTCGCGTTCGACCTCGATGGGATCGGCTTCCACGACGACGACGCGGCGGGCGAGCGGATCTTCAGGCTCATTGTCTTCGACGATCCGGGCGGAGGCAATTCCGTCCAGAGCAACGCTGACCGAGAAGCGCGAGGCGAGCGTGAGCTGCCCCCATCTGAGTGGTCCATCGACTATGACAGTCTGGACCAAGGACGGGACGACGAATGCCTGCGAAGAAGCACAAGCCCGAGGAGATCATTGGGAAGCTGCGTGAGGTTGAGATCATGCTGGGTCAGGGCGGCACGACCGCTGAGGCTTGCCGGCGGATCGCGGTCAGCGAGCAGACCTACTATCGCTGGCGCAAGGAATATGGCGGCCTGAAGACGGATCAGGCTCGGCGAATGAAGGATCTTGAGAAGGAGAACGCCCGGTTGCGGCGCGCGATCTCGGACCTGACGCTGGACAAGCTTATCTTGCAGGAGGCGGCAAAGGGAAACTTCTGAGCCCGGCACGGCGCCGACGCTGCGTCGATCAGGTGCGGGCTGTGCTGGACGTGTCCGAGCGGCGTGTGTGCCGCGTGCTCGGCCAGCACCGGTCTACGCAGCGCAAGGAACCGTGCGGGGCAGATGACGAGCAATTGCTGACTGAGGATATCATTGCCTTGGCCAGACAGTACGCACGCTACGGCTATCGGCGGGTGACCGCGCTGCTGCATGCGGCGGGTTGGTCAGTGAACCACAAGCGAGTGGAACGTATCTGGCGACGCGAAGGGCTGAAAGTCCCGCAGAAACAACCCAAGCGCGGGCGACTGTGGCTGAACGACGGTTCGTGCATCCGGCTGCGACCGGAATATCCAGGGCATGTCTGGGCCTATGATTTCGTCGAAGGGCGCACCCATGATGGGCGCAAGTTCCGCATTCTGACCATCATCGACGAGGCCAGCAGGGAATGTCTGGCGCTGGTGGTCGCGCGTCGGCTCAACCATGAGGATGTGCTGGCGGCACTCGCCGAGTTGTTCATCGAGCGGGCCCCGCCAGCCCATATCAGGTCCGATAACGGCAGCGAGTTCATCGCGACCGCGGTCCAGAAATGGCTCGGGAAGATCGGCGTGACGACGCTCTACATCGCACCGGGTTCACCCTGGGAGAACGGCTATAACGAAAGCTTCAACGGCTCGCTGCGCGACGAACTGCTCAATGGCGAAATCTTCTACAGCCTTGCCGAGGCCAAGGTGCTGATCGAGGCATGGCGGCGCCACTACAACACCGTCCGGCCGCACAGCAGCCTGCGCTACCGCCCGCCAGCCCCGGAAGCGTCTCCACCACCATTGCCGATCTCCGGTTCCGCTTCGCTCCACCTCCGACCGGCAATGGCGGTGAAGACGACGATGCACTAACTATCAACCCGGACCACCCGGTGGGGGCTGCTCAGTTAAAATAGGCCCGACCCTGCCGCGACCGCCTATCCCGCATGGGATCGAGAAATGGGAATGTTGAGTGTTTCTCAGAACCCATGTTGGCAGGAAAGGAGGCCATCTGCGCCGGATGCGGCGGCCGGAATCGACTAGGGCGCGTGCACGACCGAACCAAAGCCTTGCAGAGCACCCTTAGTCGCAGACCTGCATCCACTTTCCGATAATGTGCATACACTACTTGCGAATCAATCGCGTTATCAGTAGTGCTGTCGACGCCAGTATCGGGGGAAGGCATGTCATACTATCTGCATTTTGCCGCCATCATCGCGGGCTGGGCACACACGCCTGCTGCGATCGCGAACATGCCGCCGGCCGGGCAAGCGGTCGCGATCAACCCGCCGCGGGACGGCGCCGCTCCGCAGGCCGCGGAAAGCGACGAGCCTGATCCTCGCGACGAGATCGTCGTGACCGGCTACCGCGCGCTGGAACAACGCAGTGCTACCAAGACGCCGCTGTCGCTGAAGGACACGCCCCAATCGGTTTCGGTGGTCACCGCCGATGTCATGGCCGACCGGGGCGCGCAGTCGCTGGCGGAAGCGATGTACTTCATTCCGAACGTCGTCGCCTTCAACGACGGTGCGACGGGCGGTGCCGGCGGCGGCAGCAACAGCCTGGGCGTCGAGTATAATATCCGCGGGATCTACGAGGGTGGGCAGCTCAACTTCCGCCGGGTCAATGGGCTTCGCACGAACCAGCGTGCCATTATCGACCTGGCCGCGATCGAACGGGTCGAGGTCGTGCGCGGTCCCGGTTCGATGTTCGGCGGGGCGGTGCCGCCGGGCGGGATTATAAATTTGATACAGAAGCGCGCCTCTGCGCAACCGCGCGGTTTCGCCACGCTCCGTGCCGGAAGCTTCGACGCGGTCGTTGCCGAAGCCGATGTCGGTGGGCCGCTGGTCCGTGGTGGCGCCTTGCGCGCCCGTATCAGCGGCAAAGATGTCAGCGAGGGATCGTGGATCGATTTCCGGAAAGGTACGACGGCCGTCGTGATGGCGGCACTGGGAGCCGATTTTTCGCCCACGACGACGCTCGACGTCACCGGCAGTTTCCAGCGTCGCAAGTTCCTCGAAGGTGGCTCCTTCGCGGTCGGGGTGGACGGATGGATCCCCGACATTCCGCGCTCTCGCTTCGTCGGTATCCCGACGCCGCAGTCCGAGGGCGACCTCGGCTGGCTCGACGCCGAACTGCGCCAGACGATCTCCCCGGACTGGCTGCTGACCGTGCGCGGGCGTTACGAGGAAGGTAGCAATGCCCAGCGGGCCACGGAATTCGGTCGCTACATCGATCGCAATGCCGGCACGGTGTCGCTCAACAAGCTCAACCGGCAATGGGACTTCGATACGGTCGCGGCCGATGCGTTCCTGTCCGGCCAGGTGCCGTTGTTCGGGCACGGCAGCGACCTGCTGGTCGGCGCGGATTATTTCCACACCCGCGAAACGACGAAGGGCGGGCGGACCAGCAACGTCGCGCGCCTCAATATCTACCAGCCGGACTATGCGGTCGCTCTTGGCGACTTTCCAACGACCCTGCCGGCGACCATGACGCGCGGACCATCGGGTTGGGGACTGTACGGCCAGGCGATCGTGCGCCCCATGGATCGATTGGCGATTCATCTGGGCGCGCGCCACGACCGGACCGAGATTTTCAGCCAGCGCCCGGGAGCGACCGCGACGGTGCTCGACTATGCCGCATTCACCGGGCGGGCATCGCTGACCTACCAAATCACAGAGCGGCTGACGGCCTACGCGACCTATAATGAATCCTTCATCCCCTCCAGCGGCACGACCCGCGAAGGGAAGCCGGTAGGCCCCGAAACGGGTTACCAGACGGAGGCGGGGCTGAAGGCATCGCTGTTCGACAACCGGCTCAGCGCCTCGCTCGCCGCCTATCGCATGGTGCGGCGCGAAGTGGCGACGAGCGATCCGCGCAATGGCACCGGCGAGTTCTTCGTGATCGCGACCGGCGAGCAAGTGCACAAGGGGATCGAAGCCGAAATCACCGGTTCGCCACTGGCGGGCCTGCAACTGGTCGCATCGCTGTCGCTGCAAGACGCAAAGGTGACCCGCAACAACGACGGAGTCGTCGGCACGGTCCCCTATGATGCGCAGGAGTTCACCGGTGCGCTGTTCGCGACCTACGAACTTCAGTCGGGTCCGTTCCGTCACCTCGGCTTCGGCGGCAGCGTGCGCGATCTCGGGCGCTATTACCCCTTCACCTCGCCGCAGAACCAGCTCGCCTATAATGCGCCGCCGATCGTCGACGCCCAGCTATTCTACCGCGGCCTGCCCGGCTGGGACGTCCGAATCAACGTCTTCAACATCGCCGACGAACGCTATCTGAGTGCGGTGAGCGTCTACAGCGCCAGCACGTTCGGGCGCCCGCGGTCGGCGATGTTGTCGGTCACGAAGCGTTTCTGACATGGCGACGATGAGAATGCGGCTCCGCATCGCCGGTCGCGTGCTGGCAGCAACCCTGGGTGCCTATGCCGTCACCGCCGGCTCGGCGGCCGCGATCGCGGCGACACTGCTCCTGCTTGGGCATCTCCCGCGAGCCGACGCGCTGATCCTCGGCAGTTTCGCGGGCTATATCCTCTTCGCCTTCCTGATGCTGTGGTGCTTTGCCGAGCGTCGTCTCGGCAGGGTCTGGCTGATGCTGCTGGCGGCCGCGTTCGGAACGCATGTCGCGGCGCTGCTGATCGAGCGCATGGTGCCCGTACCGGGGGTGGCGGCATGAGCGCGCCCGATCATCCCGACGACCCCGGTGGCCTGCGCCTCGCCCTCAACTGGTTCCATACCTGGTTCGGCCTGGTGCTGGGCGGATTGCTGTTCGTCATTTTCTGGATGGGGTCGCTGGCGGTGTTCGATCGGGAGATTGATCGCTGGACGATGCCGTCGACACGACTGGTCGCAGCCGGGCCGGTCTCGGCCGATTCGATCGCCTTGGCTGTTCGCGCCGATCTGGTGGGCGCCCGGGGCTGGCGGATCCTGCTGCCGGACGATCGCACCCCGGTGGCGCAGGTTCAGATCACGATGGCGGACGGCCAGCGCATCCGTCGGTTCGTCGATCCGGCAACGGCGCGCATCCTGCCGAGCGACGGCAGTCTGGGCGGAACCGGGTTCTTCTATCCCTATCATTTCCGCATCAACAGCGGCCAGACCGGCCTGTTCATTTGCGCCTTCGCCGCGATAGCGATGATGGCGCTGTGCATTTCAGGTGTGATCGTGCACCGGCGAATATTCGCGGACTTCTTCACGCTGCGGATCGTCCGCAAGCCGCAGCGCACGACGCTCGACCTGCACAATCTGTCGGGCGTGCTGACGCTGCCGTTTCTGCTGATGATCTCCTTCACCGGCGTAGCGATCTTTTCCTTTACCTACCTGCCCAGCGCGCAGGCGATCCTCTACGGTCGCGATCCGGCCGCACCGGCGGCGGGATATTTCTCTCGCGAGCCGGCGGGGCGTCCTGGCGAGACACACATATCGCTCGACCTGCTGCGCGACCGGGCCGCAGCCTATTGGCACAGCGAGCGGCCGAGCTACGTCCAGTTGATCCATGCCGGCGACGCAAATGCCTATTTTGAACTGCGTCCCGACAGCAAGCGGACGATCGCCAAGAGCACCGAGGCGATCTGGTTCGACGCCGCCAGCGGCGCGCTGCTCGCCACGTCGCCCGTTACCGCCACGCGGCGCGCCTATGACGTCGTCTATGGCATCCACCTGATCCAGTTCGATCACTGGACGCTGCGCTGGCTGTACTTCGTGTCCGGCCTTGCCGGCTGCGTCCTCATCGCAACGGGGTTGCTGTTCTGGGTCCAGTCCCGCCAAAAGCGCCACGCCCGACAACGTGCCTGGAGCGGCCGTGCGGCGGAGGCATACACGATCGCCGCCACGACGGGGGCGATCATCGCCACGCTCGGGTTTCTCATCGCCAATCGGCTGCTCCCCTGCGACCTGCCCGGACGGGAATCGTGGGAGGTTTGGGCGTTTCATGCGGCATGGGCGATCGCCGCGCTCCACGCCGTCGTGCGGGGACGCGTGGCGTGGCACGAACACTGCTGGGTCATCGCCGGCGGCGGCGTCGCAGCCGCCATACTGAACGCGGCAACCACGGAAACCGGACTGATCCCGGCCATGACCCATGGACTGTGGCACACCGCGGGGGTCGATCTGTCGCTGCTGGTCGGCGCGGCCCTTGCCGTCGTCGCAGCGGCCAGATTGCGCCGGAGAGCCGCCATGGCGAGGGACGGATAAGGAACATGCACGGGCTCGCCTCCTTTCTGATCGTCCTGTCTCTTGCATGGTGCGGCTTTGCGCTGCTCGCGTTCAGCCAGCAGCAGCATTGGGCGACGCTGCGCCGGTCCCGCAAAGGTCCGCCGTCGCTGCCGATGCGGCTGGCAGCGACGGCGGCCCTCGCCCTTGCACTGGGGTTGGCGTGCGTCTGCGAAGGGAGCGCGTTCGGCCTGCTGCTGTGGATCGGCACGCTGACCGTCGCCGCGGCCGGCACCGCCATGCTGATCGAGCGTCTGGGCGCGCGCAACCGGCGCGGCTAGGTCAGTCGTCGGGCAGTAGCGCGATCATATCCATCATGCTGTTCTGAACGGACGCGGCATGACGTCGCATCGCCAGTTCGGCGGCTTCGCCGTCGCCCGCCATGATCGCCGAAAGCACGTCTTCATGCTCGGCGATCGAGACGACTTCGCGCCCGATCTGCATCACCTGACGACGGCGATACGGCGTCAACCGGTCGTAGAGCTGGTGCACCGTCGTCTCCAGCACCTCGTTCTTCGACCCGACGAGGATCGACCGGTGGAATTGGTACATGTGGCGCAACCCCTGCTCCGTGCCAATCGCTTCCTTGCAGGATGCGTGCAACTGCTGAAGCGCCTGTTTTTCCTCCACGGTCATCCGCCGCGCGGCGAGGCGAGCGGAGACCGCCTCGATTTCGGCGATGAACTCGAAGATCTGCAACAGGCGCTTGACCGGGATCCGGTTCACGAAGGTGCCGCGCCGTGGCAGGATCTGGACATGCTCCATCGCGACGAGGTGGCGAATGGCTTCGCGGATCGGTGTACGCGAAACGCCGAACTCTTCGGCCAAGGCCTGTTCGTTCAGGTGCGAACCGGGCGCGCGCCTGCCTTCCACGATCTGATCCGCGATCTCCAGCGCGATGCGCGTGCTGAGAGTCAACTCGCGCACCTCGGGAGCCTTGGGGAGCAACGACCGGTTTCGGCGATTGCCGCTTCTTTTCATGATATCGTCGTTTCCGTACCGTCCGGCGGGCCACTGCGCCGCGCCGCGGCGTCACATACGCATCCCGCCGGCACTTGAGCAGATAATTGATGCGATGGAAACGGTTGGACGGTCGGAACTGGCTTGGCCGGGGTGTCTGTTCCGGTCCTACCGGGCCGGCGCGATCCCCAGGCCCGCCATCAGCGGAGTCAGAACGGCATTGGTATCGGCGGCTTCTCCCTTCGCGCTGGTGAGCCGCAGGATGACGATGACCAGATCTTCGTCAGGTACGATGAACGCATAATTGCCCGACGCGCCGGCCGCATAGAAGGTATTTTCGGGCAAGGCGAAGCGGCCGTTGGTATTGATCCAGTGCCCCGCGCCAAAGGTGCCGCGCGGGGCGGGTTTCAGCCTGCCCTGGTCGTACCACGCCGCGCCGGGGGTCCGGGCCGCCGCCACGAACGCCTCAGACAAGAGCCGTTCGCCATTCCACACGCCCCTGTCGAGATGCAGCAGCCCGTAGCGGATCCAGTCACGGCCACGGCCATAGTCATAGCCGGTCAGATGGAAGTTTCCGTAGGTGTCGAGTTCGGACACCATCCCCGACATGCCGATGCGGTTATAGAGTTCGGTATAGGGAAAGGTCGAATAGTCGCCATCGCGGGACACGATGTCGCGCAGCATGTAGCCGAGCGACTGTATGTCGCAATTGCTATAGGCCCATTCGGTCCCAGCCGGCCGCGCGTAGGGGGAGTGGATCGCGTGCTGCACGACGTCGATCGGCAGATTGTAGATGACGCCATGGTCGGGGCGGACGCCACGCCGCAGCCATGCCGGCGCGTTGCGGTCGCACGACAGGCCGCTGCTCATCGTCAGCAGGTGACGCACCGTGATCGCCCGCCGGGGATCCTTCTCGTCGAGACGCCATGACGGGATCGGCGCCGGCTGATCGAGCGTGATCCGCCCCTTCTGCTCCAGTCGCCCGATCAGCGTCGCCATGATGCTCTTGCCCATCGACCAGTTGAGAAAGGCGGTGTCCGGACCGAACCCGTCGGCATATCGCTCGACCACCAGGCGGCGTCGGTGCATGACCAGGAAGGCGGCTCCATGCCCGGCGGGATCGAGGGCCGCGGTCGCAGCGGCTTCCAGCAGGCGGCGGTCATAGCCGCGCGGCAGCACGGTCCGGCACGACAGCAGGTCGCCGCACGCCGGAAAAAGACCGTCGGCAGCCTCGACGCGGGGAACCGGCTTCGCCTCGAAATAGGGCCGGTGCGACAGCGGATGCAGCATCGTACATCCCTGATCGCCATAATAGCGCGCCCGCGCCCGGTACGGGCCTGCGGAAAGCTCGACCGACTTCTCCCGCTCGTCGACCGCCGCCGCTTCGAGCGCCGCAGCATAGATCGCCGGCGTGTACGGGCGATGCTCGGTCGCAATCGTCGGATATCCTTCCAGCTCCGCCATCGGGATCAGCGTGTCGCGCGCGATGGTCGCGACTTCCCTGCCGGTGATGAAATGATCCGAGCAGAGTATTTTCGCAGCCGTATTGAGCGCCGCTTCCAAGGTCGATGTCGGCCATTCGACCCGCTGCGGCTCCGTCGCGGCCGATGTGGGGGAAGCGACGAAGCCGGTCAGGATGCCAGGAACCAGAAGGGCGGCTACACGCCGGCTTCCGCATATCCATGCGCGCAAGTGTGCCGGAAAAAGCGGGTTCTCCATCGTCCTGTTATCCTTCGAATATGTCCCAACATCAGTATCGCAGATATTGTGTATACATATGACGGTGGCGTGCATCCTGACGATGGCTCCGACCAGTTTGGTTGCCCGTTGCACATTCTACCGCCAGCTGCCCCAACGCCACGCTTTGTTCATTCCGTTTCGAAGCTACCCCGATCCCCTATAAATCAATTGCTATTCACTCGCAATAGCCATAGATGCCCGCGAGTCGAACGAACCTTTGGGGGGAATTGTATGCGGAATGATCGTGCGAGCGCGAGGGTGGCGAGATGGTTGGGCGTAACCGCGATGACGACGATGGCCGTGCCAGCCTGGGCGCAATCGGAGCCACCGGAGAATGAGGAGGAAATCCTCGTCACCGGCAGCCGCTTCCAGAACTCACTCATCAACCGCCTGCCGATCGACCCGAAGAAGCTGCCGTTCTCGCTGGATATCGTGGAAAGATCCGAGATCGACGAACGCGGCTTCATCAACCCGCTCGATATCCTTGAAACCATTCCGAACGTCGTCCGGCGGCAGACGCAATTGCTCCCGACCGGCGGCTCCTACCTCATCCGCGGTCTCTATGCTTCGGTGCTGACGAACAACCGGCCGGAGAATGACAGTCGCGGCGCGGGTCGACGGGACATGTCGCAGATCGACCATATCGAAGTGATCAAAGGCCCCGCTTCGATCCTGCTTGGCCCGGTCATCCCGGGCGGCGTGATCAACCAGATCACCAAGTCGCCGGAAGACCGCGATTTCGTCAACATGACCGTGCGCGGCGGCAGTTTTGGCACGTATCGCCTCGAAACCGATGCGAACGCAGGCGCGCTTCTCGGATCGGATCTGCTCAGCGGCAGGATCACGATCGCGTATGAGGACCAGCGCAGCCCGCAGGCCCCCGAAAAGACCAGAACGTTCGCCGTGCGTCCGGTCGTCGAAGCCCATTTCAGCGCCCGGACCCGCGCCCAGGCATCGATCTCCTATACGAAGCGGGATAGCGTTCCCGGCTCGGCCTTTCCCTCGAATGCCGACGGGACCATTCCCGACGCACTGGACCCGAGCACCTTCTTCGGCGTTCCCGCCAAACAGACAGGCAAGGATATCTATGCCGACGCCGAGTTCCAGCATGAATTCCTGGACGAGCTGAAGCTCGTGATGCGCGGCAGCTACCAGAAATCGGACTTCGATTATCAGAACAGCCAGGGCGGCTACAACTATACTGGCGGTCGTGGTTTTGGCCCGGGAGATACGAAGGCCTTCACATATTATTCCCATGGATATCGCGATTCAGAGGTCCGCTACGGAGACGTCCAGCTTGTCGGCGGATTCAACCTGTTCGGGCAACGGCAGGACTGGGTGATCGGCGCCTCCGCGCAGGGCACCAAGTTCGACAGCAAGTTCGGTTTCGGGGGCACCTTGGGGGTTGCCGACATCAACGATCTTCGTGCCACCGTATATCGGACCCCCGACTTCAATGCGCCTTTGAGACCCTATGTAGATCGCAAGGATCGTCTCCACTCGGTCTATGCCGAAACGACCATTCGTCCTGCGAACCGCCTGACCATCGTCGCCGGCGCGCGCTATGACGATTACAAGGTGACCAACAATGTCACGGGCGTTTCGACCCCGAACAGCGACACCACCATGCGGGTCGGGGCGAGTTATGAACTGGTGCGCGGTTTCAACGCCTATGCCAGCTATGCCGAGAGCTTCATCCCGCAGAACGGGACCATGCGGAATGGCGATACCATCAAACCCGAAACCGCGACGAACTATGAGATCGGCGTGAAAGGCGGACTTTGGGATAATCGGCTGACACTGACGGCCGCCGCTTTCTCGCTGACCCGGCAGAATGTCGCTACTGCCGATCCGAACAATGTCGCCGGACAGCCTGCCTATGTCGTCGCCACCGGCGAACAGAAGCATCAGGGTTTCGAGATCAGCACCAGCCTGGCACTGACACCCGCGTTGAAGCTGGACCTGGGGTATGGCTATGTCGACGCCACGATAACGAAGGTCATCAATGCCAATATCGGGCAAGGCGTCGGCGCTCCGGTGGAACTCGTGCCGAACCATACCGTGAGCGCTTTCGGCTCCTATTCCGTACAGGGCGGGGCGTTGGCGGGCCTGCGCCTCGGCCTTGGCGCGCGGTCCATCTCAAGCCGCCCTGCCCCGCGTTTCAAGCTGGATTATGAAGGTTATACGCTGGTCGACGCGCTCATATCATACCCGATTTCGAACAGGTTCAGCATCCAGATGAACATGCTCAACCTGCTCGACAAACGGTATCGCGAGAATGTGGGCTTCGCGAACGGCAACCCGGGCGGAGGCCACCGGTTCGGCAATCCCCGGACCGCCATGTTCACCGCGCGGGCGCGTTTCTAGCGCCATGACCGTAGCCGGCAGGGATTGGTACGATCGGGGCATCGCCTGTGAACAGGCAGGCGATGTTGCCGGCGCGTTCGAGTGCTATCGCCTGTCGGCAAAGGCCGATCCGCGGATCGCAGCGCCCTATGTGGGGCTGGCGCGCCTGCTCGATCGCAACCACCAGCGGACTCAGGCGATCGCCTGCCTCGAACGCGCTGCGGCTTGCGAGCCAACGAATGTCATGGTTCGCATCCTGTTGGGGGACATGCTGTGCCGGGACAGCCGGCTCGACGAGGCCCGGCGGCAGTTCGAACAGGCACTGGCCCTGGACGAACGGGCCGGGGACGCGGCGGTCGGGCTTGGCGCGGTCTTCGAGGACCTGGGGGATCGTGCCGCTGCGGCGGATGTCTACCGGCGCCTCCTTCACGTCCAGCCTTTCCACGCAGAAGGCCTGGCCGGCCTGCTGGCTGTGGTCAGGGGGGACGAACTGGAAGCGACGATCGCGGTCGCTCAGGATCGTCTGGCGGCTGCGTCGGATGCCGATGCGGCGCTGATCGGGTATGCGCTGGGCAAGGCGCTGGCGGGACGTGATCGGCATGAGGAGGCGTTCGCCGCGTGGTCCGCCGCCAATGCCGCTCGCCGCCGCGTCGCAGGGACATTCGACCGCGACGGATTCGATGCCCGCATCGACCGGCTGACCGAGATTTTCTCGAAGGAGTTCTTCGCCGCGCGGCGTGGCTGGGGCGACCCGTCGGGACGGCCGGTGTTCATCGTCGGCCTGCCCCGATCCGGAACCACCCTTGCAGAGCAGATTCTTGCCAGCCATGGGCAGGTGCATGGAGCGGGTGAGTTGGACGTCCTTACCGATCTGGCCACCGGCACGCCGGACCGGCTGGGCCAGCCCGATCCACCGTGGCCGGAAACGGCGCCGAAACTCCAGTCCCATCATGTCGCCGCCATCGCCCGCGATCATCTCGACCGGCTCGGCATGATCGCGTCCCCCGCGGCAAGCCGGGTCATCGACAAGCAGCCGCTCAACTTCTGGCATCTGGGTCTGGTGACGCTGGCGTTCCCGAATGCCCGGATCATCCATTGCACACGCGATATTCGCGACAACGGCCTGTCAATCTTCGCCGAAAACTTCACGCCCGAGCAGCGTTGGGCGACGGACCTGGGCGATATCGTCCATTACTGGCGCGGCTATCGACGGCTGATGGACCATTGGGCCACTGCCAGCGACCTGCGGATACTGGACGTTCGTTACGAGGATATCGTGACCGAACTGGAAGGACGATCGCGGCTTCTTCTCGATTTCCTTGGTCTGGAGTGGGATCCTGCGGTGCTGCGCTTCCACGAGAAGGAGCGAGCGGTGCAGACTCCGAGCCGCTGGCAGGTGCGCAGGCCGCTCTACACGTCGTCGAACGGCCGATGGCAGGCATATGAATGCCACCTCGGCATGGTCGTTGCCGCAGCAGAAACGGGTGGCGGGGGGGCAGACCGATAGTTGGAAACCGAGCCAGGGTAGGCGAGCGCCCACGCCGTTTGTCCGCGACGGCGGACGGACGATGGCGGGACGATTTCGTGGTTTCGCCTATCCGTAGTGGAGGAAGCCGGGCGCCTCGACGAATGCCTTCGTCCATCAGACGCTGGACGCGGGTCGCCAATCAAGTGGGAAGTGGTGTCCATTTTGCCAGCCCCGTTCGCATACGGATTCGTCGTGCCTGTTCGTACCCGGAGCAAGGATCACCGCTCCCTCGATTAGGAACGACCGGCGAGACGGGCGGCACGCTCTCGTAGTCGACGGTGAATGGAGAATACCCGCGCACCGGCGCACTTGCCGTCCGGGTTCGTCAGGGTAATGAACGGTCCATGCCCTGTGCCAAGACAATCCGAATAGCTGCTGTGCGGCCCCTGTTTTCTGCTCTTGCGGCGAACGCATGACGCTGGCCAAGGTGTTGGTCAGCGCGTGCCTCCTTGGCCGGCCGGTGCGATACAACGGTTCGGCCAAGACGCTTGAAGATGCGCTGCTGGAGCGCTGGATCAGCGAAGGCCGTGTCGTATCGGTCTGCCCGGAGGTGATGGCGGGATTACCAATACCCCGGTCGCCAGCGGAGATTGCGAACGGGGCGAGCGGAGCAGCGGTACTCGAACAGGGCGGTCGCATTGTCGAGGCGGATGGCAAAGACGTGACCGCGGCCTATCTCGCCGGCGCGCGGATCGCCCTTGAACATGCCGTCCGGCACGATTGCAGATACGCGCTCCTGACGGATGGAAGCCCGTCGTGCGGAGGCAACTTTATCTATGACGGCAGCTTCGAGGGTCGCCGGATTGATGGTGAGGGCGTGACTGCCGCTCTGCTACGACAGCACGGCATTGCCGTATTTTCGCAGTCCGAGTTTTCATCTCTCGCAGCAGCGCTCGACGGATGAGGTGAGCGGTCGCGCATTTTCCAAGGGATGGTGAAACGAGAACGGGCGGCTACTGCATGATCAGGCCGCCATCGACGGCATATTGGCTGCCGGTGACGTAGGAGGCATCTTCCGAGAGGAGGAACAGTGCAACGGCCGCAGCTTCTTCGGGTGTACCGGGGCGACCGAGCGGAACCTGACCGACGACGAAATCCTCAAAACCGCGTTTTGCCTCATTCGGCAGGAAGTGGCGGAAATTGGTGTCGATCGGTCCGGGCACGACGACGTTCACACGGATGCCTCGCGGTGCGAGTGCCGTTGCCCAAGACCGTGTCATTGCGATCAGCGCCCCTTTGGTGGCAGCGTACAGGCTTGTCACGGCGGCCCCCTCATAGGTCGAAGACGATGACGTGACGACGACCGACGCCCCGTCCTTCAGGTGACCGGACAGCGCGGCGAGTTGGAGCATCGGTCCGCGCACATTGGCGGCCATCATCCGGTCGAAGGCGTCGGCGTCGACTTCTTCAGGCGTGCCGAGCGCGGCATATCCGGCGTTGAGCCATAGTCCGTCGAGGCCGCCTGCATTGTTTGCCGCTTCGGCCAGCATGGCGACGCTGGCAGGATCAGCGGCATCGCTGGCGAGGACCTCGCCACGATTGCCCAGTTCACGTCGGGTGCTATCGATACGATCCGGACTGAGCCCCGTGACGATGACGCTACCGCCTTCGACAACGATGCGCTTCGCGCCGGCCAGACCCATGCCGCTTGTTCCGCCTGTGATGAGGACGCGCTTGTTCTCGAACCTTGCCATTGAGCGAAGTTAGCAGACGAAACCGCTTCCTGCATCCGGCCTTCCCACTGGGATGGTGAAATGGGAAAGCGCGAACCATCGAATAGCCACGCTCGATCGGCCTTCACCGGCTTGGCACGCCGGTTTAGGATCACACGGCAATGATCGCGACGTGCAGGAGAAGTCGTGACGTTTCTACAAGCAGCGCTGAACGGGGATCGACAGCACGACGCCGTTCCCCATTCTCCCGATGCCATCGCGGCCGACGCGGAAGCGGTGGTGAGAGCCGGAGCGCATTCCGTCCATGTCCACGCTTATGATGCAGCCGGGCGTGAAACGCTGAACGCTGTGGAATGCGATGCAGTCGTTGCGGCCATCCGCAGGCGCTGCCCCGGCGTTCCTGTCTCGCTCACGACTTCGGTTAGCATCGTCTCCGATCCCTTGCGCCGTCTTGCGATGGTCAAGGAATGGAAGGTTCTGCCCGATCTCGTGACCGCCAATCAGGGTGAAGCCGGGATCGTAGAGCTCGCCGAATATCTGCTCTCGCGCGGCGTGGGGATCGAAGCCGGGTTGCTGTGCCCGGACGCCGCATATCGCTTCGTGGCGTCTGCCTTGCCCGGTCGGTGTCACCGGGTCTTGATCGAGCCCCTTGATCCTAATCCAGAGACGGCCTCGCGGGACGCGGCCGCGATGGAAGCGATCCTGGCCGATGGGGGGATCACGCTCCCGCAAGTTCATCATGGCTTTGACGGTTCGTGCTGGGCAGTGAACCTACGAGCTCTGGAGCGCGGACACGGCATCAGCACCGGCATGGAGGATATGGTCGTATTGCCGGACGTGCAGCCCGCGCGCGACAATGCTCATCTCGTCATATCTGCGCGCACGCTGATCGACGGCATAGCGAAGCGTAGCTGACCAGGCGCATTCCCAATGGGATGGTGAAATGGGATTATGGCTGGCCTGTCAAAACTCGACGTTCTGAGAAGACTACTTGGCGCGAGGAGCTTAGCGATTTGAATCAATCCGACTTTGCTGGCGGCATCGGCGTGTACTGCGCCGAAACCAACAGCCATTTGCCCGCTTCTCGCTCGGCAACGTAACGGACGCGAACCGACCGAACTGGTCCGCCTGGAATAGTGAACGACTTACGTGTTGTGATGATAGTGAGTTCGCCGCGCGACCGAATGACCAGGGGTTCGCTGGTCATTGCTGGCGCAGCACGCTTCACCTCGGGAGCGTAGAACCCCAGCACTTTCTCGCGGTCATCTACTTCGCCAACGGGTGAAATCTCCTCGTAATCAGATCCAAGAGTCTTCGTGACAGTAACTGGATCGTACTGAATACGCGCGGCGTCGAAACGGTCAATCAAAGACTGAATTTCGATGTTCTGTGCACTTGCGGTCGATGCTATCGACAAAGCCACCGGACCGATCGCCCAAATCACCAAACGCATATGCCCCCCTCGGTGAGATTCACGCCACTCCGATAATGGTTTCAATTGCGATGGTGAATTGGGAATCAACGCGGCGCTCAGCTCACACTTTAACGGTACGGGACGGTGGTTAGGGTCAGGACCCATTGGTGGT